>UQBX01000020.1 GCA_900539425.1 uncultured Oscillospiraceae bacterium
AACTCAGGCTTGAGAGCCTCTCCGAAGCATACAGCCTTGCCGGCGATAACGTGCATGAGCGGACCGCCCTGTGTACCGGGGAATACTGCTGAATTAAGCTTTTTGATAAGATAAGGATTGTTGCAGAGGATAAGACCGCCTCTGGGGCCCCTTAATGTTTTATGAGTAGTTGTTGTAACAACATCGGCATAAGGAACAGGGTTCTGGTGAAGACCTGCCGCTACAAGGCCTGCGATATGAGCCATATCTACCATAAACATTGCTCCGTTTGCGTGAGCTATATCTGCCATTGTCTTGAAATCTATTGCACGGGGATATGCTGACGCACCTGCAACGATGAGTTTGGGCTTTACCTTATTTACCTGCTTTGCGAAAGCGTCAAGATCAATAAAGCCGTCATCATTTACGCCGTAAGGAACGAAATTAAAATATTTTCCGCTGATGTTGGCAGGCGAGCCGTGAGTAAGATGACCGCCGTTGTCAAGGCTCATGCCCATAACGGTATCGCCGGGTTTAAGAAGCGCAAGATAAACAGCTGTGTTTGCCTGAGCGCCTGAATGTGCCTGAACGTTAGCGTAATTTGCGCCGAAAAGCTCGCAAGCTCTTTTGATTGCAATATTTTCAACTATATCAACATACTGGCAGCCGCCGTAATAACGCTTGCCCGGAAGCCCCTCTGCATACTTGTTTGTGAGCACACTGCCCATTGCAGCCATAACCTGAGGGGAAACAAGGTTTTCGGAAGCGATAAGCTCTATATTTTCCCTCTGGCGCTGAAGCTCAAGCGACATTGCGTCTGCAACTTCCTGGTCTGTTTCAGCTACCTTTGCTATTGAATCATAGTAATCGGAATACATAATTTAATTTCTCCTTTGCTAAAAATATACATTGATATAATACCATAATAAAAATAAATATACAACAACCATTTTGTTAAAAAAAACTAACCGCAGGCCGAAAATGACCTGCGGTTAACTGCGTTCATATAGCGTATATTCAGTTTTAAATCAGCCAGCGATAGCAAAATAAAGAATAACTGCCGCGCCGAGCACGATTCTGTACCAACCGAAAACGGTAAAATCATGCTTTTTGATATAGCTCATGAGGAACTTTATTGCAAGGATTGATACAATAAACGCAGATATAAGACCTACGGCAAGAATAGCGAGCTCCATAGAACTGAAATCGAAGCCGAATTTGACAAGTTTTAGCGCGCTGGCACCGAACATTACGGGCACTGCAAGGAAAAATGTATACTCGGCGGCTATAGACCTTGAAACGCCGATGAGCAGTGCGCCTACTATTGTTGCGCCGCTTCTTGACGTGCCGGGGAAAACTGCCGCAATAAGCTGAAACATACCGATAATGATAGCCGTTTTATAAGTAATATCATTAATTGAGTTTATCTTGGGCTCTCTGCCACGGTTGCGCTTTTCGATAATGATAAAAAGTATACCGAAAATTATCAGCGCCGCGGAAACGGTCTGCCAGTTATAGAATACAGCTTCAAGCTGATCGTCAAAAAACACGCCCACGATTGCGGCGGGAACACACGAAACTATTATCTTGAGCCACATTGTGAGTGTATCTTTTTTCCAGTGCAGTTTTTTATTCTGCACATCAAGCGGTATAAGCTTTTTGAAATACAGAACAACTACCGCCAGTATGGCACCAAGCTGAATTACAACAAGGAACATGCTTTTAAATTCCTCAGAAACATTCAGCTTTAAAAATTCATCAACAAGTATCATATGCCCTGTTGAGCTTATGGGCAGCCATTCAGTGATACCCTCAACTATTCCGAGTATAAGCGCTTTTAATATTTCTATAATATCCATAAAACCACACCTTTTGCCTTGCTACAGAATATTTTTTCGTTACTTGTTATAACTCAAGAACGTCAAAGTTCTGTAAATTCTATGAAAAAACGAAGAAAAATATATCAGAGATTATTCTGCAGTTTTGCGGCTGTAAGTGTGTTCTGCATAAGCATAGATATAGTCATGGGGCCGACGCCGCCGGGAACGGGAGTTATATACGAGCACTTAGGCGCAACGGAATCGAAATCCACGTCGCCGCAGAGTTTTCCGTTTTCATCCCTGTTCATGCCTACATCAATAACTACTGCGCCGTCTTTAACCATATCAGCAGTAACGAACTTTGCCTTGCCGATTGCGGCAACAAGAATATCAGCCGTTTTTGTTATCTCTTTGAGGTCAACTGTTTTTGAATGGGTTATCTCCACAGTGCAGTCAGCATGAAGAAGAAGCATTGCCATAGGTTTGCCCACAATATTGCTTCTGCCGATTACAACTGCTTTTTTGCCTTTTGTTTCAACGCCCGAAGAACGGATAAGCTCCATAATGCCGGCGGGTGTGCATGGCAGGAAATTGTAATCGCCTATCATTATCGCACCAACATTTACGGGGTGAAAAGCATCTACATCCTTGATAGGGTCAATAAGATTGATTACCTCTTTATCATCAAGATGATTAGGCAGCGGAAGCTGGCAGAGGATTCCGTTTATATCTTTTCTGCCGTTGAGTTCTTTTACAAGATCATTTAGCTGCTGCTGGGTTGTACTTGCGGGCAGAGCAAATTTTTCACTGTAAAAACCGACCTCGGCGCATGCCTTTTCCTTATTTCTTACATAGACCTGAGAAGCAGGATCATCACCTACTATAATAACAGCAAGACCGGGAGTAACTCCCTGCTTTTTAAGTTCCTGAGTTTCAAGCCTTACACGCTCACGCACTGCGGCAGAAACTGCTTTTCCGTCAATAATACTCATATAAACCACCTTTCCTGCCGCTTTGCGGCAATTAAGTCAATTATCAGGATATTCTGAAAAAGAAACCGTTTTCCTCTGCTTTGTTGCAGTGAGAATACTTATAATTCTGCGGCACCGGGCAGTAAACAGGCTCAAGCGGAGGAGGATTTATAAGATATTTTCTTGGAAGCGTACCTTTTTTAAGTTTTACAAAGAACGCTATTAACCATATTGTGAACGCTACAACAATTATAGCCGAAAGCAGCTGACTTACACGTATTGTTGTGGAACCGATATAAAGGCTGTCTGTTCTGAGACCCTCAACCACCATTCTTTCAAGTCCGTATCCGATACCGTAAAGGAGGAAAATCTCTCCTTTGAATTTTCTTCTTTTCTTCACGAAGAAATGAAGAATGAGGAACAGAGCAAGGCACCACACGCTCTCATAAAGGAATGTGGGATGTACAGCCGTATTCGGGTCTACTTCCATGCCCTTCTGCAAAAGGTCATACTGATTTGCGGCAAGTTCGTCCCTGATCTTGGTTGACCACATACGGAACAGAGCAGTTTCGGTATTAGTTCCGAAAGCTTCCTGGTTAAAGAAGTTGCCCCATCTTCCTATGCCCTGACCTATAAGTAAGCCGAGAGCACCGATGTCAAGCAGGTTTGCAAAATCTATCTTGCCTATCTTTGCGCCGATATAACCGCCTATAAGGGCGCCTATAATTCCGCCGTAAATGGCAATTCCGCCATGCCATATAGCGATAATCTCACCGGGATTCTGCGAAAAATAATCCCACTCAAAAACAACATAGTAAAGCCTTGCGCATACAATGCCGAAAAGAGTGCCCCAGATAAGGACATCCGTCATGCCGTCAAGGCTCATTTTCCATTTATATGCGGTACGCCCGCCGTAAAGCACGGCAAGAGCAAAGCCAAAGGCGATTATGATACCGTACCAATGCACCTCATAGCCGCCTACCGTAAAAGCGACGGACGGAATATTGAAGCTAATTCCGAGGCCGTCAAAAAACACCTCTGTATAATTACTCATAACAAATTCTCCGTTATTCTTCCTCTGATTTCACTACTGAAAGCGCGCTGTATTTTTCATCAAGTTTTTCGGAAAGAAGCTTTTCGATATCTGCTTTTGTAACGCTTTTATAAATTTCAAGCGCATCAAATATTCCGTAGCCTGCGAAATAACAGCCGATGACTGCGTTTGCAACATCGTCCGTTACATTATAAGACATAATTTCTCTGCCGTAAAGACTTCTGCGCGCTGTTTCAAAAGCTGTGTCTGAAATTCCGTCTTTTCTCAGCCTTGCTACTTCGTCCTTTATGGCTTGGGCAACGGCTTTAGCGTCTGTGCTTTCGCCCTCGAAAATTACTGCCTCATAACCATTTCCGGTGAAATATTCTTTTGAAAAATTAGAATTAATAAGCCCTTTTTCAAAAAGATTACCGTAAAGATCAGATGTTTCACCCGCAAGTATTTCGAGCAGAATATCCATTTCAACGGTTTCTTTTATGGTTCGCTGCGGAGTTTTGCAAGCCTCTTTGTAGCCAAAAGAAAACACTGGCATGCTCACTGCAAGATGATATTCCTCATAAGGCTTTACTATCTCACGCGGCTCAGTATCAAACACACGCTCAATAGTGACATCTTCTGATTTTTCCAACATCTCATCGCATATTTTTACAACTCTTTCGGGATCAACATTTCCAACTACCGCAAGCGCCATATTATTTAGATTGTAAAAAGTGTTATAACAGTCATAAAGGAGCTTGTCCGTAATCTGAGAAATAGACTCTACCGTGCCTGCAATATCTATTCTGACAGGGTGATTTTTATAAAGACAGCGAAGCAGATTAAAAGTACCCATCCAGCCCGGAACATCATAGTACATTGTAATCTCCTGCCCGATAATACCCTGCTCCTTTTCAACGGTTTCCTTTGTGAAATAAGGATGCGTTACGAAATCAAGCAGTATTCTGAGGCTGTCCTCAAACCTGTCTGAGCACTGAAAGAGATAACAGGTCTTGTCAAAAGAAGTATAGGCATTTGCCGACGCGCCCGTTTCAGCATATCTTGTAAACGCGTCAAGTTCCTCGCTTTCAAAAAGTTTGTGTTCAAGGAAATGGGCAATGCCCTCTGGAACACGTGTGAAATCGGCTT
Organism: uncultured Oscillospiraceae bacterium; assembly: GCA_900539425.1. Classification (GTDB taxonomy): domain Bacteria; phylum Bacillota; class Clostridia; order Oscillospirales; family Acutalibacteraceae; genus Eubacterium_R. The sequence continues at coordinate 4,950 of UQBX01000020.1, forward strand.
TGTCGCTTCGTTTGAAGCAGGTGTCTATAGAGCCGTATTTTGTGCCTATAACAGCATAGGAGGATTTATAGTTTTCCTTGGGCATAACAAATATTTTAAGCCCTGATTTATGATCTATTTCGTAAAGCTTTTCCTTGAGTTCGGGAGATTCGTGAATCATTTTACTTCCTCCTTTTCACAAACAAGCTTATAAACAGTATCAAGTTTAAGACTGTTTGCGCAGTCGATAATCTGCTGCTTTGTTACGGCATTGTTCAGAGCCGCGCTTTCCTGAGGCGAAGCATAGCTTTCGTCTGGTATCTGAACACCGTACCAACCCTCTATCGTTTCGGGAGAATCATAAACGGAATCAAGCGCGTCCGTGAGCGCCGCCTTTGAGGAAGCAAACTCGTAATCGAAATTGCCTTTTTTTATCTCCTCAAGCTGATTGAGTATCTCTTTTTCGGCTTTCAGCATATTTTCTTCTTCGCATCCGCTTTGAACCATTACATATCCTTTTTGGCGTGACGGCCTTGCCGAACAGTAATAGCAAAGGCTCATTTTTTCACGCACATTTGCAAAGAGTTTTGAATAAGGGCCGCCGCCGAAAACATCCGCAAACGAACGCAGCGCCGCTGCATTCTGTCTGTTATCGGTATCGTATGATGTTCTAAAGCCTATAACGAGCTTGCCCTGGCGGATTTTCTGCCTTTCCTCAACTCGCTTTACATTTGAAACCGAGCTGTTGATTTGCGCTTTCGAAAGAGGTTTGAAATTTCTTTCAACACCTGAAAGCCTGTCCCTAAGCATATCAGAAATCACATTTACATCCGTATTTCCAACTACGGTTACTACTATCTTTGAATTTGCAAGCAAATTTCTCCAAGCCTTAGTTGCAGACTGCGCTGTTACCGCAGAAACACTTTCCCTTGTGCCGTATCTGTTTACCGCGTAAGGCTCGCCTTCGAACATTATCTCCTCTGCCCTGTGAAGAGCATACAGCCTTTTTTCATTTTCTTCGCTCTCTATTTTCTGGATAATAACGCGTTTTTCTCTCTCCGCATTTTCATCAAGAAAAGCACCGCTATCATCAAGCGACGGCTCAAAAGCCATAGAAAGCAGAAGCTTAACACATTCAGACGTTATCTTTTCGCCGTCAAGCGAAAATCTGTCATCAAGGCAGGTCATACCTATTTTAAGCTGCTGCACCTCGCCCGTTTTTGAAACTAACGGTTCTACCTGAGCGCCGTAAAGCGACGCAAGTTTTCTGTTGAGTTTCTGGATAGACGGATATTCTGCGCACGTTCTTGAAAGAATGAACGGCACAACCGCATTTACCGCCGCTGTATCAGCAGTGAGCGGGCAGGCGAACGAAACTGAAATTTCATTTGTTTTAAAACGGTCGGCAGGAACACAGACTATCTGCACTCCGTCTGACACGTCGTAAACTTCATAATCAGCCATTTTAAACCTCCGTGTATGAGTTTTAACTCATATATAATAGCATAATATTACAATTATTTCCATATATTATTTATTTAACAAATTTTTAACGGATATACTGAAAACGGCAGCGGATATACCGCCGCCGCAGACAACAATATTTATTTAAAACGATACAAGCCGCACCGTGCGCTCAGTATTTTGAAAAGAGGTTAAAAAAGCAGGTACAGCAGAGCCAGCAGCAGTTTATCATCCGTTTCACCCTGTGAAAGAAGAATAAGAAGTATCAGCAGAATAAATGTTGAATCGCTTTTATCCTGCTGCGCTTCATCAGGCTCACCCCTGCTGCCGTTATCGTCTAAAGCGTTGCTGTTTTTAATACCGTTGCTATTTTTACGTGCGTCGGAACGGTACTGAGCGCCGCCCCCCGCTCTTCCTCCTGAACTTTCCGCCGCGTGCTGTTCCCCACCGACATATGCGGAAGCTTTCCGCTGCATTTCCCTGACCCTTTTTTTTGCCTCTTCAATATCTCCGCGCGTAAATTCCGCCGTTCAGAACAGATCCTTCAAAAGCGGGAGCACGTCAAAAAGTTTCAGTATCTTAATGGCGGTATCCGCTTTATTTCTGTTTTCGGGTGAAAGATGAGGCTTCAGGGCAAGGATCAGATCGGTATTTTTATTTGAAGCAGAATTCATTTTATCAAAAATAGATTTTGCTTTCATCATCATTCTGAAATCATCACCGCTCAATCCTAACGGATTAGAGTTTTCTGCGGCGGGCAGACGGGTCTTTTCCTCTTTATGGGGATTTTCCTCATTTTCACCGCCCAGTATAGATTGTGCAACTCCTTTGAGCATATCTATATCAGACGGGGAAAGACTTGATATTATATCGTTTAGATTTTCCATTGTTATTCCTTCCCGAACTTTTTAAGAAGTTCCTTTGCCTCCTTACCCGAAAGTAATTTTTCAAGTGCTTTCTTGTCTGAAAGAACGTCTTTCAGCCTTTTTTGCGTTTCGGGAGAAAGTGTTTTGCCTATATATTCGTTCAGGCTGCCGTTTTGAGCAGCGGATTTAAGAGATGCCGCGTCTATTTTTGAGCCGCCCGAAACATTCTTGAGCATTTTATTTATTTCTTTTTCATTAAATTTGCTGTCGCTCATTGTAATCACCCTTTAAACCAATTATAATAATATTTATGAAGCGCTAAGGAGAGTTATGAATGAGAATGATTGTAACCTCGGACAGCCACGGCAGAAGCGGCGCGCTGTTTGATATAATTGAAAAGCATATTGACGACGCACAGCTTTTTGTAAATCTTGGTGATTGCAATTCCGGCAGAGACCTTGAGGACGCAAAAGCCTATTTCGGAAACAGGCTGAATCTGATATGCGTGAGCGGAAACTGCGATTTCGCAGGAAACGCACCTGTTGAGCAGGTCATAACATTCGGCGAAAAAAAGGTGATTTTGTGCCACGGTCACACATACAGTGTTAAATTCGGGCTTTACGATTACCAAAGCAGGGCAAAAAGAGAGGGCGCGGATATTGCCCTTTACGGACACACCCACACCCCCTGCGTGAATTATATTGAAGGTATTTATTATTTCAATCCCGGTGCCGTAAGAGACGGCGTTTATGGAATTGTTGACGTTACTAAAGCGGGAATTGTCTGCTTCAACGCAAAGATCTGATTATAAACTGCCTTTAAGACCTGTTAAATCGCAGAACACCTCTGCCGCTATGATAAGTCCGGCGGCGGCAGGTACAAACGCAGTGCTTCCGGGAACGGTATGCTTTCCGGGCGGTATTTCGCACTGTATATTTTCAGCGTCTATAGCCAGAGGCTTTTCCTTTGAATAGACCACCTTCAGAGAATCTACGCCAGCCTTTCTGAGCGCGGAGCGCATAACACGAGCAAGCGGGCAGACGGAAGTTTTATAAATATCTGAAACTTCAAGCAGATCGGGGCGCAGTTTATTTCCTGTGCCCATTGAACTTATAACGGGAACACCCGCTTTTTTTGCTCTTTTGATTATTTCCACCTTGGCGGTAACGGTGTCAACAGCGTCAACAACATAATCAAAATTCTTAAAATCGAACATACCGCCTGTTTCGGGCGAATAAAATATATTATGGGTATTAATTACAACATTCGGATTTATGCTGAGTGCGCGCTCCTTTGCGGCCTCTGTCTTTAACATTCCGACTGTTTTTTTTACGGCTATTATTTGGCGGTTAAGATTTGTTTCGCTTACAGTATCCGCATCTATCAGGTCTAACGTACCTATTCCGCTTCTGACAAGTGCCTCCACGGCATAGCCGCCTACCCCGCCGATACCGAAAACTGCCACTCGGCTGTTTTTAAGTTTTTCAATTGATTCTCTGCCCGCAATAAGCGCAGTTCTTTCAAAAATATCCATAATCATTCCACCCGTGTATTTTCAAGCAAGATTATAACACAGCGGCATAAAAAAAGCCACAGTTAAATCATTTCTTGAAAACCGGCGGCGGCAATGATATAATAATCTGAAAATAATAAAAAATCTGCTGAAAAGGGAGATATTTATGGTATATAACACTATTCTTGACGCAATCGGCCACACCCCCATGATAAGGCTGAACAGACTGAGCGAACCTGACGCGGCTCAGATACTTGTAAAATATGAGGGAGTAAACATAGGCGGCTCCATAAAAACGAGAACAGCTTACAACATGCTTAAAAAAGCCGAGGAAAAAGGGCTTATAAATGAAAACACTATAATTGTTGAGCCCACAAGCGGCAATCAGGGTATAGGTCTTGCTCTTGTAGGAGCGGTAAAAGGATACAAAATAAAGATAATCATGCCCGACTCCGTTTCCGAAGAGCGCAGAAAGCTTGTTAAGAACTACGGAGCGGAAGTTATCCTGATACATGATGACGGAAACATCGGCAAGTGCATAGAAGAATGCATGGAAACCGCAAAAAGAATGGCGGCAGAAGATCCGAATGTTTACATACCGGGGCAGTTTGAAAACCCTGACAACCCGAAAGCGCATATCTACCACACTGCCGCGGAGATACTGGAGCAGGTTGGAGGAGACATAGACGGCTTTTGCAGCGGCGTTGGTACGGGCGGCACTATAAGCGGTATCGGCGAAGTATTAAAAAAGCAGAACCCGTCAATAAAAATCTGGGCGGTTGAGCCAGAAAACGCCGCAATACTCAGCGGCGGCTCAGTGGGCACTCATCTGCAAATGGGCATAGGCGACGGCCTTATTCCCGACAATCTTAACACCACAATTTATGAGCATATCTGCGTTATTTCCGATGATGAAGCTATTAAAACGGCAAAGCGCCTTGCTTCTGAAGAGGGCATCATGTGCGGAATATCAAGCGGCTCAAATGTTGCGGCGGCAATAAAACTTGCCCGCAGACTTGGAAAAGGAAAAACCGTGGTAACTGTTTTGCCCGACACAGGGGAAAGATATTTCAGCACAGAGCTGTTTGACGACTGATATTTTAAATTTCATTTTTGCACAAAATAACATATTTTCATCACAAAGCTGCGCTTTTACGCGGCTTTTTTTATATCTTCTTACGAATATACGCTATTTTTATGAAGTAAATTGACAATATATTGGTATTGTGATAATTTATACATAGAGGCTCTATGTATTGCGCCTCTATGTAAATAATACTCAGCAAATAAAATTAAAGGTAAAGGAGGCTTTGCTTTGAAAATCAGTAAGGAACTAATCAGCGGAAGCACACCTATGCTGGTGCTTTCAGTTCTGAAAAAGGAAGATATGTACGGATATAAAATAATCCGCGAGCTTGAAGTGCGAAGCGAATACGTATTTTCATTCAAAGAGGGTACGCTGTACCCCATTCTGCACGCTCTTGAAAAAGAGCATTATGTTGAAAGCTATTGGGTAAAAGCAGACGGCAGAAAAAGAAAATACTATCATATTACACGGAAAGGAGCAGAGCGCCTTGCCGAAAAGGAAAAAGAATTTAAAGAATTCAGCGTTTCCGTATCGAAGGTACTTAACTATGCATAATGAATGAACAGGAATTTTTGAAGCAGGCAACTTCTGAAATATACAGCATAAGGAAATGTCAATATATAGTCTGCGAACTGCATGACCATATAACGCTGAGAGAAGAGCGTTATATGGAGATGGGATATTCCGAAACAGATGCTGAAGAAAAAAGCATTGAGGAAATGGGAGACCCAATAGAATTAGCCAAAAAGTTGGGCAAGCTTTACAAATCATACAACCCGTTTACGGACATTGTACTGCTTCTTGTTTATTTTGCAGTTCTTTCAGGCTTATATTATGTGGAGCGCACATTTATTTTCGGCGACCCGGGAGCACTGTCTATGCTGATATGCGGTATCATATGCATTGCGGCAATATTTTTTCTTTATGCAGCTTATGCTTCATCAAAAAAGCATCCTGCCGCTGCTGTTTGCGCTTTTGCCGCAGGTGCGGGAGGAGTATATTTTGAATATCTTATAGGAAATGAGCTCAACCGTCTTACTGACGGAAATTTCACAAACATAAAAAATTTCATAACCGAAAATGAAATATATTTTTCCAGATACCAAACAGATACTTCCGTGCTTATGACTCTGCTGTGCGTTACAGGTGCAATTTTTACCGTATTTTGCACAGCAATCCTGATATACGGAATTAAGAAAAGCTATTTCGCCAATAATTCCAAAGACAACAAAATAAACAAAATAATTACTGTGCTTTGCCTTGTTATATTCACAGCGGGAGTTATAGCGGCGGCAGGTTTCGGTTTAAACACCTTCAGACAAATAAAAGAATTTGAAGAAGAATATAATGACGCGTATAAGTTTGCAACAGAGATTGAGAGCAGCTGTTCAACCCGGGAAGAGCTTGCGCAGTTTTTAAGCAACAGCGAATATGATTTCGGGCCGATAGATTTTAACAATACAAAGGTTTATACATATTCTCACAATCTTGTTTATATCTGCATCTCGCTTTATGAGCCTATTGAAGATGAAGAAGGTGAAAAAGAAAGAGGAATTGCAAAGCTGATAAACGATTTGGAAAAGAAGAAAGACTATGCCGCCAGATATGTTTATTCAGTACATCTAACAACGAACACTTCACGATTTGACAACGGCTATGATTCGCTTAGCTTATCCGTACTAAAATCGGACGAGGAAATGATTGAAAAGCTTTATAGCTACATACCGTATGAGCACACACCTGAAGAAAGATATGAATACTTCAAAAGCTTTGTTCCGGCGGAATTCCGCTATGAAAAGTGCTGCCGTGAACTTGTAGAAAGCGACTTTGATTTTAAGTACATTGATGGTACGGGCGAACTTAAAGACACACACGCTTTCTATATTAAAACAGGAACTCAGCGGATGCTTGATTTCAGAGAAAGAGAAAATGAGATTACAGAAATACTGAAAAACAACGATACCGTTGATCCAATTGAAATAGCAAGCATAACAGGAACCACACTTATAGAACCCGTTATAAGCGAGGAGGAATATAAGCAGTTAATAACAGAACTCTGTGATTACTCAGGTAAGAATTCCGAACTCTATCAGTACAAAGATGAACTGTCCGATAACTACAGCTGGTTTTACAGATATTCAATATATGACGACTGGTATTTTTATATTTTCAGATCTGACGAATTAAATTTTTTAGTTTTTGAAAATGATTTTGATATTTTTGATTATTTAGTAAATCCTAAAGACGCTTATCTTCATTCGATAAATCTTGACGGCAATCCGGTTATCAGCACAAGCGAATACGGAGTTTTTGAAAAGATAATGGTCAATTCGGGCTATTTTGATAAACTGGGTCTCTATTATGACAGCGCGGAAAAAGTAAGATATTATTCCGAGGACGGAACCGTTTACCACTATCATTCGGAGATAGATTACGAAGAAAAAGTCGAGGACAGCAAGAAAAATTATTACCTTATAGACGACCACTCAAATACATATCCTGCAGACAAATGTTTTATTGACGAAAACGGCTGGCTTGTTATAGCTGACGATATAAAAGCAGATAGGAACGGAATATATAAAAATGAAAATGGCGAAACATTCACCCCTGCTTTTAAAACAAGCTGGGATGAAAACGGAAATATTATGAAATTGAGCGACTATTATAGTTAAAAAGGAAAACGAGGGGCATGCCCCCTCGTTTCGTCTTATAGCACAAAAGTTTATTGTAAATTTGCGCAATATTGCCGATTGAATGTTTGGCAAGCAATAAAGTATAATTAATTTCAGTGAAAACTCTAAATAACATTGATAAGCCAAATAAGGAGTACATATGAAAAAAGTTATAGTGGTATCAAAAACGCATCTTGATCTGGGTTTTACCGATTTTGCGTCTGTGATAAAGAAAAAATATATTGATAACTACATCCCTCAGGCTGTTGAACTGGCAGAAAAACTGAACAAAAACGGCGAAAAGAAATTTATTTGGACTACCGGTTCATGGATACTTAAAGAAGCACTTATGCGCGGCGGCAGTGCACAGCGGGAAAAACTGAAAAAAGCAATAAAGGAAGGCAACATAGTACCGCACGCAATGCCGTTTACAACTCACACTGAGCTTCTTGACAGCGACACACTTGATTACGGTCTTTCAATTGTTGAAGATATAGATAAAATACGCGGCAGAAAAACAACTGCCGCAAAGATGACGGATGTACCCGGGCACACAAAAGCACTTGTGCCGCTGCTTGCAAAACACGGCATAAAGCTATTGCACATTGGAGTTAACGGTGCCTCTGCGCTTTGCAAAGTGCCGCCGTGTTTTCTGTGGAAATGCGGAGAATACGAAGTAGTTGTTATATACTCGGGCGATTACGGCGGAGCTTTCAAAAGCGACATTGTTGAGGAAGTGCTGTATTTCGACCACACACTTGACAACCGAGGAACACCCTCACCGTCAAAGATAATAAAAAAGCTAAAAAAAATAGAAAGCGAATTTCCGGGATACACCGCAGAGGCAGGAACTCTTGATGAATTTGCCGATATAATTTGGGAAAAGCGCAGTGAACTTCCTGTTGTGACAAGCGAACTCGGCGATACATGGATACACGGAGCGGCGTCAGACCCGTTCAAATCTGCCGCGCTGAGAGAACTTATGGCGCTTAAACTCAAATGGCTTAAAAGCGGCGAAATGAAAAGAAACTCTGCGGAATACACAGGTTTTACTGATAATCTTCTTTGCATTGCTGAACACACATGCGGAATGGATATGAAAACATATCTTGGTGATTACGAAAACTACCTAAAAAAAGATTTTGAAAAAGCAAGGGAAAAAGGCACTTCAAAAATACACCATCCGTTTCGTGACTACCCACAGAATATGATAATTACTTTGGGCAGAATTTACGGCTGCAATCAAAAAGCAAGCTATACCGCAATTGAAAAAAGCTGGGCAGAGCAGAGAGAGTATATCAGGAATGCAGTATGCTGCCTTAACGCAAGCAAAAAAGCGCAGGCGCAAGAGGCACTCGCAAAGCTGATACCTCAAAAGCCGTATGAATTTAGTGAGGGATACGATATTTCAAAACCCATCACTGCCGGAAAATGGAGATTAAAAATCGGTGCTTCCGGCTCTGTTGAAGAACTGACCTGCGGCGATAATACGGTTATAAGGCAAAACGATTTCTGCGCAGCTGAATATATTGGATTCAACAATGACGACTATAATTTTTGGCTCAGTCATTACAGCCGCGATCTGGATAAAAACGCACACTGGGCCGTTTCCGACTTCGGGCGTCCGTTATTAAAATATGTTGACGGCAGATACCCGAGCGGCAGATTCCCATACAAGCTCAGCGGCGCGTTTACGTGCGGTGAAAACGCGGTTGCCGTAAACCTAAAATGTGCCGAGCAAGCCTGTGAATATCTGGGTGCTCCGAGGCTGATACAAATAATTTACAGGCTTGAAAAGGACGGTCTTAACATAGAGCTTTCCTGGTTTGGAAAGGACGCTAACCGCCTTACGGAGGCAGTATATTTCCACCTTTTCCCCGCCTGCGGCGAATTTGAAATCAGGAAGATAGGCGAATGGATCGACCCATATGACATTGTTGAAAACGGGGGCAAAAATATACACGCAGTGCAATATTCAAGGCTGAAGACCGAAAACGGCAGCTTTATATTTACAAATCGCCACTCTCCCCTGCTTTCACCAGGAAAGGGCAAAATCCTGCATTATGACAATAAGGTTGAAAGCATTGAACATGACGGGATAACATATATTCTTCAGGACAATGTGTGGGGCACAAACTTCCCGCTTTGGTATGAGGACAATGCCAGATTTCACTTTACCGTTACGGAGGAATAACTTCACCGCGAATTAATAAAATAATACACAAAGAGGTCATCTGTATGATGACCTCTTTTTATTTTGCCAGGCACACTAAAGCATCAAAAAACATATAATTCAACTTTAAAACAAGCCTATTACAATTTATAAAAATATGTTTTGTGTATTCTGACAGAATATTGTTTTTTTCTACCCTATTGGTATAATTAAAACCAAGCAGACAATGGTGAATAACCATTTGCGCATGGTGTAACTCCAATTAATTTTATATATTTTGTAGTATAATATTAAAACAGTGAATACACAGGAGAAACGATATATGGTTAATATTGCAATATGTGACGATTCGCCTGAATACGGTGAAATTCTTGAATACAAAATAAGGCAATGTATGCAGGAACTGAATATTGAATATTCACTGTATTATTTTGAAAAACTTGAAAGCCTGCAGGAAAAAGCGCTTACCGTGTCAATGGACATATTGTTTCTTGACATAATGATAAACAGCAAAAATTCCGCCGAATGGGTAGCAGAACACCAAAAAAACATCAATGCTCAGATAATATATATGACTTCTTACCCTGAAGAAGCTTATACTATATCAGAAACCGAGCATATATACTACATAATAAAAAGTCATCTTTCAAAGGAAGTTCTTGTAAGCGCAATTTCAAAAGCAATTAACAGGATTTCAAAAAAAGATCCTAACCTTACAATAATCAAATACGGTAATAAAAACTACACCATAAACTTGCAGAACATTATTTACATAGAAACTTTTAACAATAATATTTCACTTCACATGAAAGACGCACAGGATATAAGCATATATATGCCGCTTTCACGCTTTGCTAAAAAACTGCCTCCATACTTTTTGCAGTGCCATAAAAGCTTTATGGTAAATATGAACTGCATTACGGGATATGAACCGCACAAATTTACTCTGTGCACGGGGGAAGCCGTGCCGATTCCCGTAAAAAAGTATAAGCAGGTAATCGGGCAATACACTGATTATATTCACAAGATATAAGGAGCGCATATAACAAATGATAATTCAGCTGACAACGTTTTTCCCGTGGGGACTGTTAATGAATATCATGAGGGCAGCTATTTGCTTCAATATAATACATGCCATACTTAAGGACAGATACAATATTTACATAACAGGCGCAAGTGTATTTTCTTTTACAGTTATTTATTCTTATCTTGCGTATAAATTTATAGACACAGATCTTGAAATGCTGCAAATGGCGCTTTTCTATATACTCCTTACGGTTGTGCTTATGATAGTATGCCAAGGAAATATTTTTATAAAGGTGTTTTCATCATTATTCGCACTGCTGTCATGGGTTTCGGCAGGTCTTCTTTTCAGCGCGTTAACGCAGATGATGGGATACAGCGTAGTTTTTTCGGGACTTTCTTATGAAGTACCGCTTATTGATTATATGCTTTATCTGCTGTTTATGTATGCCTTTTCATTCGTGTATGTTTTAATAATAAAATTTGTAAAATCAAGAATCAGTAAAGAAATGCACTACAGCAAAAAGTATATGCTGTATTTCATCTTTCCTATAACGCACATAATTTACACCATGCTTATGGTAATGGTGCTTCAGGCTTGTAACAGGGCATATTATTATGAATTCATTTCTCAGCACAGAGGCTTTGAATCTGTTTTGGTTATATGCACTTTAGCTTGTATTCTTGCCGATTTCTTCATTATTTTTATGGTGGACAGGCAGTCAAAAACCGAAAGTGAAAAAATCAGATACGAAAAGCAGCTGTTAAAAAATGAAATGGATTATCAGCAGACTAAAATGCTTGCAGATGAAAAAAATGAATTCAGAAAAATAAAACACGATCTTGCAAATCTTTTATCAACAGCTCAGGGTTTTATAGAGATTGGAAAGCCCGAAAAAGCGCTTGAGATACTCAGGAGCACAGAAACTAATTTGAATCAGCTTGCAGGTGTGCCGGTATGCTCAAATGAAACTATAAATACTGTATTTTATATCAAGCAGCAAACTGCAGACGAATTAAATGTTAAGCTCAGCATAAATGTAAAGCAAACGAGCGCGCTTTATGTTGATGATTATTCGGTTTGCAGAATTATGCACAACATGCTTGACAACTCAATATATGCCGCTGGCAACTCAGCAGAAAAGCTTGTTGATATTAATGTGATTATAAACAGAGATTATTTCTCGATATTATGCCGAAATTCATTTAGTGAAAGAAAAAACAGCATAATACGAACGGGAGATCACGGCCACGGAATAAGTATAATAAAAGCTATAGCGAAAAAGTATTCGGGAAATTATACAAACAAAAAAGAGAACGGCTACTATTATTCCGAAGTGAAACTTGAAAACAAATCTCACGAAAAAGATAAAGTCTCCGCAATTTCGGATGAATATGAATTAAAAGAGCGCTGTACTACAGTACAATACAACTAATCATAAATATCAAATCAAAAGAGGTCATCTGTATGATGACCTCTTTTTTTACTATGGTAATTGAATGTACTGCTGTTTAAGGTGATCTGAACAAGGGTGAGCATATTTATCCTGATAAGGATATTTATTTCATATATTCAAAATAATACAGATATACATCCTCAAGAGAAATATTCGCTGTAACGGGGATATAATTTTCTTTAGGCTCATCAGTTACTATCCGCAGAGAAATACCGTTCAGGTCGTGGATAATATTTCCGATGCCGGCATTGTGCTGCATCAACAGCAATGCCTCCTTTTGCCCTCTTATTTCAAACACTTTATCAGATACGCTTTTCATAAGATTTTCGGGGGTGTCTTTTTTGATCAGATCACCTTTTTTAAGCAGCAATACCTCATCGGCAATGCACTCAATATCAGAAACGATATGAGTTGCCAGCAATATGATTTTATCCTGTGAAAGCTCCGCCAGCATATTTCTGAAATTGATGCGTTCTTTTGGATCAAGCCCTGCCGTAGGCTCGTCCAAAATCAATATTTTTGGGTCATTCAAAAGCGCCTGCGCAAACATCAGCCGCTGTTTCATCCCGCCTGAAAATGTGCCTGTTTTTGAATTTCTTACATCATACAGATTGACCTTTTTCAGCATTTCGCTGATAAGTTTATTGCCATGGCTGATACCTTTGACTGAACACATATATTTAAGATACATATATGCGCTGAAATCATTATACAGCGCCTGCTGCTGCGGCATATAACCTATCATATCTCTGTATTCAGCGCCTAAAGACAGTATTTCTTTGCCGTCAAGCAGAATTTCACCTGACGTTCTTTTTACATTGTCTATAAGCAAATTAATTAGAGTTGTTTTGCCTGAACCGTTAGGGCCGAGTATACCATAAATCCCCTCATTCAAAGTCAGGCTGACATTATTTAAAGCCTTTTTGCTTGAGTAAGTTTTAGAAAGATTTTTTATTTCTATTTTCATTTTTCTACCAATCCTTGGTTAAGCACCATCTTCTGTTGCTCATATAAAGCATTGCGGCGCATACGATAATAAGAATAAAATGAACAGCAAAGCTGTATGAGTTCAGACCCTTATCCAAAACGAACGAATTGAAATTAAACAGGAAAGAAGCCGATACTTCCTTTGCAAAATCAATATCCGCCATATTAAGTGCGCCCGGCAGAACGAACAAACCTGCGGATATGATTATTACTGCCATCTGCGGCATAAATGACGAAAGAGATACTGTTATAAACGCGGCTGCCGTTACAAACAAAAATTCAAACAGGAAATTGATAATCAGATATTCAAGTATAGAAACCTCAATATCAACATTCTGCAGAATTTGCAGGTTATGTATATCCGCACTTAAATATTCTATCTTATAGAAATAATTGATCTGAAGTATCATAGATAAATATGATATAAGGGTTAGCGCGAATGTTTTTGAAATAACACAAAGTATTTTTTTCAAATACAAATTCTGCCTGCCGTTTTTTGCGCAATGGTTAAGAGAGAGCATATTTGATGCTTTTTCAATAGAAAACGCTGACGAAAAAATAATTATGACAGCGCAAAGCAAAAGAAGCAGCTCGCTTTGATTACTGAGCGGAGAAAACAGACTGTTATAGCCCGCTTCATTTATCAAAACAGGCTCGATCCCCTTTTCTTTTAAAACTTCTATTCTTCCTACCTGCTTCCTCAACACTTCAACCGCTTTTCGCTGAGTGTCATAAGCGTCGTTTTTTGCCAGTACAAGTTCGTATTCTTCAAAAGAAATCTCGCCTTCTGCAAACTGCTTGCTTTTAACATTAAACTCTTTTTCAACGGCCTGTGATTCAGATTGCATTTTATTTATACTGTCATAGACAGCGCTGCTCAGTTCGCCGCCGTACTCTTCGTAATAATCATTCAAAAACGTTTCTTCAGGAGAAAATACGAGCGTATTTGTATTAAAACTAAATCCTATTATCAAAAAGAACACAGCAACTACCAAAATGCCTTTGCCTATGTGCATTAATTTAAAAGTTTCATATCTTCCAGCATAAACTGCACTTTGGATTTTCAAATAAACAGTATTGAGATATTTAAATATTCTTTGCAAAAATGCAAAAACATTTGAAGGTGTTTTTACGGGATAATTTCGTTTTGCGCTGATGATAACCAAAACAGCAACGCATACAGTAATGAATAATACAATAATCCAGATTATTTTTTCCGCTCTGACCGGAACTGAGAAAACAGAGATAAGACTGTATTCCGTTATACTGCTATAATCAAAAAGAGAAAATATATTAAATGTTTTTAAGAATGAAAAACTGCTCTGCTCTGAAATATTTTTATATAGCAAAAGCTCTGCCGCGGCTACTGCTCCCGCAATACCGCAGTCCAAAATTATATTGCTGCTTAACGAAATCAAAAGCCACATTAAAGACGCCGTCATTACGGCAATTACTGCTTTGAAAATGATATTTACAGCAATAAGCTGTAAAAAGCTGATATGCAAAACGCAGTCCGAAAACATATCAGCAGATTGTATTGGGGCAGAAAAATCAAGCGGAGCATTATATATTTTCAGTGCAATCAATATTTCGGATATATAAACCAAAGAAGAAATCAATAAAGAAAACAACAGTAAAACCGGGAGCTGTTTAATTTTGAGCATCATTCTTCCGTTTCGGCAGGTATTTATCAATAGATTTACATTCTTTTCCGCCGTGAAGATTATTACAATAAAAACACACAGTAAAATCAGAACAAAATCCCCGATATTATAATTTAAAACCGCGCTAACAGGCAGATCGTTGACTAATTTTAATTGCAGATCTCTGTTTTTTGAAAAATCCTGTGCTGTTTTCTGAATTGACTTATATGAAAAGGAGGTCTTATCAGAAAACAGCTTTTTGGATGTCAGTTCCCTGCTGTTTTCTGCAATTGAATCAATATACGACTGATAATCATTTTGATATTCAGCCTGATACGCAAAATGCGAATAAAAATCAGTTAAAGCTGAAAGCTCCTCATCTAAGTATTTTCCCTCTTTATATTCCCGATAAAGCGAAGGGTATTCAGTTATCAAAGCCGCTTCTTCTTGGGCATAATACTCATATTCCTCCGCGTTTTCGGCTTTAAGCTTTTCCGCATCCGAAAAACTTTTTATTATCTGTATTTCATTATTTTTTTCGATTACGGTTTCTTTTGCGTTATCTTCAAAAAATATATAGGAATTTTCGCTGAAAACACGGGAATATGCATCAATGTTAATATCAAATTCCTTTAGATTTTTTTGCTGAGTTATATAAAAGAAAGCACAATTAAGCAGCAGTAACAAGATTACTGCTGCTATAAATTTTTTGTTTTTTAATATTTTAAACAGTTCCATATCGGTAATTATTACATATCAATGAATTGCCTGTCGGTTGATGTTAACAATGATTTATCAAATGAATACACTTTGCTGTTTGAACCCATGTCTTTAAAAAACATATAATCATCGCCGCCGAAGTAACATTCATCCTTGGGGCTTTGTGGAACAATATACGTGATATATTTGCCGCTTTTATCGTAAACAAATATTTTTCTGTTATCAGCATCTGTTTTACCTGCGTATATTGACTGCAAATTGTCAAAATAAACATAATTACTGTCTGCGCTTATGTAGCACGGCCCGTCTATATCACAGAAAAATGTTTCTTCATTAGTTGCAAGGTCAATACGATATACAGTGTTTTCGTTTTTTCCGTAATACACATAATTTCCGTCTGCGAAAACAGAGTAATTACCGTTTTCAACCAGTTCCCTTGATTTTAAAGAATGGATATCAATAATAGTGTATGAATTTTTATAGTCGTTTCCTTCGGTATCACCGTAAGCAGAATTGTTTACGATAATATTATTCCCGCTTGCAGTAACATTCCACACGGATGCGCCGATACCGATGAACTCGTATATTGGCTCTTCTTCTCTTTTTTTGCTTGTATCGCCGATTTTTACTCTGTATAAATATGCTGTCTGCTCTTTAAGGTCTGTTCCGCCGTTTTTGACATAATAAATATATCCGCGGTGCACTATGAAATAATTGGAACCTGAGTTGGTGCCGTCATACAGAAACGCGGCTTTTTTTCTTTTATAATCGTCTAACGAAACAGAATAAATATAGTTGTGGCGAACACTGCCGTCCTCCTCCCAGCCCCATACATATAATGTGTTTTTGTAGTAAGACATTAGGAAAGGATAGAAATTAAAAATATTGAAAAAAGCCATACAGCTTGATGTTGTGTGATCGCAGTTTGGCTTGTTGCATACGGGATAAGTTTCTTTTGTCTGAGCATCAAAATAATAAAGTATCAGTCTATTAAAGAAATAATATCCGTTTTCAACCTTAACAAAAGCAGACATAGGATACAAAAAATTCTGATAATCTTCGTCTTCAACATAAGCCTGTGAATTTTGCTCTGTATTTACTTCTCCCCTGCCGTCTGAACAGCCGGAAAGCAGAATTGAAAAAGCAAGTAGAAGAGCTGCTATTTTTGTAACGGTCTTATTCATAGCTTTGCTCCGAAATATCGTTAAAAAAGTTCGTTTATAACATCATCAGCTTCATTAAGCACGCGCTGCTTTATTTCTTTTTCAGATACAGATTCATTAATAACATCTATATTATCATCAGGATCATCTATATCATACGATTTCGCAATAATAAAAGCATCATCATCCGGCAGCGTAAACTCATCTAATTTTTTATATGAATCAGCCAGTTTCTCGTATTTTTCCGTTATCTGCTGCGGGCTTGTCTCTTCAGGAATTATGTAACTGTCTTTAATATAATATTTGAATACAGAACAGTCATTTTCGCTTTCTGAAGTCCTGCCGGCACTGTAAATAAACACTTCTGACGTTGTTCTGTTTTCTTCATCTGTATTTACTTCGATATAACACAAATAATCGCCATAAAATAAGGAATATCCGCCTAAATTATGATATTTATTTTTATATAGTTTAGCCTTAGTTATGTATCGGAAATGAAAAGCACTATCATCCCCGTCTGTCGGATCTGAATAAAGGATACCGAAATAGTCCCCGTTTTCTGCGGTTGCAAGGATTGTTATCGGCTGTTCGGGGTCAACAGCTAAATTTTCATTTATAGACTCTTCGCTTGTTATATCAATAAGCGTACTTCCGTACACAAAATATGCAATTACGGCGCCTACGGCAATGCACAGCAGCAAAACAGGAATAATTATTTTTAACCTTTTCATATTTTTTCTCCCCAAGGTGTTTTAGTTTCACAAAAGTTTAATATCTTTTAACGGAATACCGGCGAAACATCTGCTTTATATTCTCTCATTACACTTTATCCTAAAATTGATTTATTTTGTGATAAAAATAAAAAGAAGCCGTAAAAATCGGCTTCTTTAACAAATAATCATTCAACATTTTGTGCAATTTCAATAAGCGTCTGCTTATCAATATTACCTTTTACTATAAAAATATATTTTCCGTTGTTGAAAACTATTCCTTTGTCCTTTTCATCGTCCGAACTGAAATATATTCCTTCTATTCCGTTTATATAAATATTTTCGCTGTCATATTTTTTTGAATCAAAGCTTATTTTCGCATTTAATACAACTTTATGAACTTCAAAATATTCTTTGCTGTTATCCACATTGTTATAACTATAAATAAAGTATTCTTCATATTCGCCGTTTTTTTCAAACCCGTCCGGAACATAATTTACCTTTAATGTTTCAACCCTGCTGTTTTTAGCATCAGGCACATAATATTCCGAATAACTCGAATATTGTTTTAAAATAAATTCTCTGCACGACGGAATTGCAAAAACAGTGGTGGCAACCGCCATTATGATTGCAGCAATAAGTATAAATGTAATGGCTTTTCCCGAAAGTCTGTGTTTCTTATCTTTAGGCTCATTCTGCAAAAGCGACTGCATTTTTTCATTATGCTTTTTGCTGAACTCATGCTTTGGTATATAGCAGGGAAAAGAATCAACCCATTTTTCACAGGAAAGCAGGCATACTTCCCTCAGATTACTCATTTTGCTCACCTTTCCTTAAATTCTTTTTCAACTTTTCTCTTGCATACTGTAACTTTTTGCGCACGTAGGAATCTTTAACATTATATAATTCAGCAATTTCTCTGCTTTTGTAATTATAAATATATTTAAGATAAAAGAATACTTTGCTTTCCTCATCAAGCACATCATCAAACACAGCTAATAATTCAGCCTTTTTGAAATCATCAAAATATTTAATTTCAACATCCCCATGGCTGACTGATATTTCCGCCTCTTTTTTTGAACTGTTGAATATATCAACAGCAAAGCCCGTGACAATTGTTGACAAATAGCATTTAGTTCTTTTTGATTTTATATCACCTATTTTTTCGAAATGCTTTGCCGCATAGAAAAAAGTTTCCTGGACGCATTCTTCAGCATCCTCAGTGCAGTTTGTCTTTTTGAGAGCTATCCAATAAAGCAGATCTTTATATGTATAATAAAGTTCTGAAAACTTTTCTTTTTCCACCTGTGTATCAAGCAGATTTAAAAATAATGCTATCATATATATACTATATCCCTGAAAATATCTTTTTTGTGATAAAAACTTTATACTATTTTTAAAGCATAACCATCAATATTTGTCAAGTGCTTTGATGCAATTAAATATAATGCTGTAAAACACGGTAAAAAAAGAGGTTATCGTAAAGATAACCTCTTTTTTTGGAGCTGATGAGGGGACTTGAACCCCTGACCTATTGATTACGAATCAATTGCGCTACCAACTGCGCTACATCAGCGGATATTCATTTTTGCGAATAAGCATAATGAACACTATTTTCATCTTTGAAATTATACAATAAAAACTATATAAGGTCAAGCGTTTTTACAGAAGTTCATCAAGTTTTTGGAACACGAAATCAACGCTTTTCTGCCTCACTTCGTTTCTTCCTATCTCGCCAAAATAACAGGTATAGGACTTAACTGTGCCGTTTATAAAAATGGCAAAACACACCATTCCCACTGGTTTTTTTGCCGTACCGCCCGTTGGCCCGGCAACACCGGTAACGCCGACTCCCACCTCGCTCTGTGCGGTTTTAGCAACGCCTGAAGCCATTTCACGGGCAACCTGCTCTGAAACAACGCCGTAATCAGTAATTGTTTCATCTCTAACGCCGAGATAGTGCATTTTAGCTTCATTTGCGTATGTTACAAAAGAAACATCGAGAACTTTTGAAGCATCGGCAACGCTTACAAGAGCGCCGCAGCAAAGGCCGCCTGTACAGCTTTCCGCGAATGATATATGAAAGCCTCTTCTGATAAGTTTTGCAACAGCCTTTTCATAAAGCGATATATCTTTAAACATACATAATAACCTCACTGAGTTTTTCTATAACGGGAACATCCGGGCGAAGATCCCTGTTTTTAAACCAGCCCCAGTTCATACGAAGCGCTTTCATCCCTGCAGAAAGAGCGCCCTGAATATCATTTACAGGATGATCGCCCACGTAAAGGCATTCTCCTGTTTCAAGCCCGAGCTTATCGGCAGTATACTTGAAAATCTGCGGCTGTGGCTTTGCGTATTCTATATCTCCGGAAACAACAAGAATATCGCAATACGGCAACAGCCCGCTGTTATCCATTTTTGTATGCTGAAGTATAGACGGGCCGTTTGTGATAACGCCTGTGATGATACCACGGCTTCTGAGTTCTTTAAGAAGAGGTATAGCATCGTCGAAAATCACATTGAAAAAGCCGAACTTTTCATCATAATGGCGTGCAAGTGCCTCGGCACCGGGTGAATTTTCCCAATTCCACATACCTATAAGTTCGGAAAACCATTTCACACGGTTAACATATCCGCCGTTTCCGGTATCAATCATATCATTTTTTCTTTTTTCTGCATCTTCTGCTGAGATGCCGGGGAAAAACTCCTGCAAAAAAGCGTCTGCATAGCGGTCAAACGCGGCAGTTCTGTCCTGCAGGGTTTCATCAAAATCAAATAATACTGCTTTTATCATAATCAAGTTGCTTCTTTAACTCATCAACGTTTTTGAATAGTTTTTCGGGGCGCAGATAATTCACAAGTTCTACTGTGATATCCTTGCCGTACAGATCACCGCTGAAATCAAAAATATGTGTTTCAGACAACGGCTCTTCAACACGCCATGTGGGGCGGTTGCCTATATTTGTAAATGCCTTATAAGATTTATTATCTATCAGCACTCGGCTTTCATATACGCCGAAGCGCGGCACGATAAGTCCTTGCGGGAGGTGCTGATTTATAGTTGGAAATCCTATGGTTCTGCCTCTGCGGTCGCCGCCTATAACAGGAGCCTCAAAGGTAAAGTTATAGCCGAGCATTTCATTTGCGGCATTTATTCTGCCTTCGCTTACCGCTTTTCTGATACGGGTAGAACTGATAGGCTTGCCTTCAAAATCCTGTGCCTCAAGTATTCTAACCCATACACCGCGTTTTTCCAGATATTTTCTCATATCAAGAGCTGACCACGAAGCATTTTTGCCAAAGCGGAAATTAAATCCGCACAGAACTATACCAGCGTTAAATCTGCGGAGGATAATGTCATTTATAAACTCCTCGCCCGTCATATTCTTTATTTTTTCAAAATCAGCGAAAACGGCGTTTGGCCACCGTTTTTGAAACAGGCTTTTCTGAAGAAGCGAAAATTTGTTGTTAACACAATAAATAACAACATTATCCGCGCCTGTTACAACGGTTTTATGAGCAAGATGCATGCCGTCAAAATCGCCGAGAGCAACCGCTGAATCTTTTTTTAATTTTTCGTAATCGTTCATATTATTATTCTACATACACACGTTTTACCGAAAGTTCGCTTTCGCCGACTTCACCGAGCCCTAAAAATTCTGCGGACGGTGAATACACACGCACAAGCGAACCTTGAGAGATTTTTTTCCTTATGCGCGCAAGATCAAGCGAACCTCCGTTTTTAAACCTGACGCTCTGCGCCGGGCTCACTGTTATTTGTTCATAATCCGAGAGAGCTTTATCAACAGGAATAAGATATTGTGATATTCCGTTCTCACTGTTTGCAGCATCACTGAGCTGAGAAACCTTTACACAGTCTTTAAGTGTAAATCCATAGGCATAAGTACGCTCAAGCGCAGTCATTACAGCACCGCAGCCGAGCACTTTCCCCAGATCATCAATCAAAGTTCTGATATAAGTGCCCTTAGAACACAGAACATCTATTTCATATCCGTTGGTATTTTCATCAGCCGATATTAACTCTATACTTCTTACTGTTACCTGCCTTGACGGGCGTTCTATGCTTTCGCCCTGTCTTGCAAGCTCGTAAAGTCTTTTTCCTCCTACCGATACGGCAGAATACATAGGAGGTATCTGAGTAATATCTCCCTTAAAACTTTCAAGAGCCTTTGCAACATCGTCTGCTGAACAATTAACGGGATATTCGCCCGTTATGCTGCCCGTTATATCAAGAGTATCTGTGGTTTTACCCAGCAAAAAGCGAGCGCGGTAACCCTTATCACTGCCCGGATAATAATCAAGAAATCTTGTGGCACCGCCTAACATAACAGGCAAAACACCTGTGGCAAGCGGATCAAGAGTGCCCATGTGGCCGCATTTCTTTTGCCCCGTGATACGCCTGATTTCGGCGCAAACGGAAAAAGAAGTTCTGCCCTGCTCTTTATCAATACAGATGATACCCGTCATCCGAGTATCTCCGAACATTTCTCGACTATGCGCTTTCTTGCTTCTTCAACAGAACAGTCGAAGCGGCATGCCGCAGCCTGTGCGTGGCCGCCTCCCCCGAAATATTTTGCAAGATCAGCAGCATTTACACTTTCATAAGTGCGAAGAGAGGCTTTACAGGTCTTATCTTTCTTTTCCCTGATGGTAATACCTATCTCAACGCCCTCTATCTGCCTTGTAAGCGGTGCAAGCGCCTCTGTTTCCTGCTCATTGGAACCTGTTTTTTCATACATTTCCTGAGTGACCGTCATTACTGCAACCCTGTCATTGCAATAAAGTTTAAGGCTGTCAAAAGCAAGTCTTTCAAGTCTTACATAAGTTTTTGTTTTGGTTTCAAACATCTTACGGTTGATAAGACCGTTGTTTGCACCGAGGTCGATAAGCGCTGCCGCAATACGGTATGAGCGTGAAGTGGTAGACGCATATCTGAAACAGCCTGTATCGGTAGAAATACCCGTATAAAGACAATCCGCGATTTTATTATCTATCTCGGCACCGAGTTCGTTTATGACATCATAAACGATTTCACACGCTGAGGGATCATCTCTAAGGAGCAGATTTGAAGCATATTCCGTATTTGTCATGTGATGATCTATGCAAAGGTCAATTCTGCCTGCATAGCTATCCTGAAGACCGCCGAGAAGATTTTCTGTTGCTACATCTACAGCAACGATATATTTCTCATCAAACTGAGGAATATCAAGTCCATCAAAAAGGTAGCTGTATTTGTGCGGTATCTCATCGTCGTTTATTACTCTTGCTTTTTTTCCGAGTTTAAGCAGAGCGCGCAGAAGCGCAGAGCCGCTGCCGAGGGTATCCCCGTCCGGATGAGCATGGGTAAGAATCAGAATATCATCGTGCTGCAGCAACAGCGCGGCACATTCCTTAATATCAATTCTCATGTGAAGTATCCTTTAATTTTTCAAAAATCTCCATTCCCTTTTGAATGGAATCATCGGCAACAAAGGAAAGCTCCGGGGCTTTTCTCAGGTGGAGATTATTGCCGAGCTCTCGGCGCAGATAGCCGGCGGCACTCGTCAGCCCTCTGCAAGCCTCTTTTGCGTCATCAATTCCGTTCATTGAGCTTACATACGCCTTGGCATAACCCAGATCGTTGGAAACCTTTACATTTACAACGGTGAGCATCTTACCGGCAACACGCGGATCCTTGAGCTCACGCATAAGGGATATCAGCTCGCGGCGTATATCCTCGGAAATCCTGTCTATACGATAACCTGCCATAATCAATCCCTGTATTCTTCAACAACATAGCATTCAAAGACATCGCTGGGTTTAATGTCATTCCAGTTTTCAAGTGAAATTCCGCACTCGTAACCGGATGAAACTTCTTTGACATCGTCCTTGAAGCGCTTAAGATTTTTAATAGGTGTATCGGCAATCTGCTTGCCGTCTCTGATAACACGGACTTTACCCTGACGGCGTACAGTACCGCTTGTTACTATTGAACCAGCGATAGAACCAACGCTGGAAACAGTATAAACTTCCCTTACCTCAGCGGTACCGGTATCAACATCACGATATTTAACGGAACGCATTCCGCGCATTGCGGATTCAACATCCTCAATAAGATCATAAATAATATTGTACTGTTTTACATCAATTCCGTCTCTTGCGGCGTTTTCAGCGGCATCTGCTTCTACGCCGGTAGCGAACGCAACGATAATAGCATTTGAAGCATTGGCAAGCATAACGTCTGAATCATTAACTGCGCCTACCGCTCCATGGATTATTTTAACCCTTACTTCATCATTCTCTATCTTGAGAAGTGACTGCTTTACAGCCTCAACAGAACCCTGAACATCTGCTTTTACAATGACGTTGAGTTCTTTGAGCATGCCTTCTTCAAGAGTTGAGAACAGAGTATCAAGAGTAACTTTCTGATACTGCTTGAATTCCTCTTCCTTAGCCTTTTCTTTTCTCTGCTCAACAAGCTGTCTTGCAAGCTTTTCATCTGATACGGCATTAAATTCATCGCCGCTCATAGGAGCTTCGTCAAGGCCCATTATCTCTACAGGAACAGACGGACCGGCTTCATTAATCTTTTTGCCGTTATAATCCGTCATTGCGCGCACTCTGCCGACAGCAGTGCCTGCAACAACATAATCGCCTGAATGAAGAGTACCATTCTGAACAAGGAATGTTGCGATGGGGCCTCTGCCCTTATCAAGTTTTGCTTCAATAACAACACCTTTTGCCGTTCTGTTCGGATTTGCTTTAAGCTCTGACATTTCGGCAACAAGAAGAATTGTTTCAAGCAGCTTATCAATGCCCATACCCGTTTTAGCTGATACGGGAACACAGATAACATCGCCGCCCCATTCTTCGGGCACGAGTTCCTGCTCAGTAAGCTGTTCCATTACTCTTTCGGGATTTGCTCCCTCTTTATCCATTTTATTTATGGCAACGATTATCTGCACCTTGGCTGCTTTTGCGTGGTTGATAGCTTCTATGGTCTGCGGCATAATACCGTCATCAGCCGCAACAACAAGCACTGCAATATCAGTTGCCATTGCTCCGCGGGCACGCATAGCCGTAAATGCGGCGTGGCCGGGTGTATCAAGAAATGTTATCTTCTGGCTGTTAACCTCTACCTGATAAGCACCGATAGCCTGTGTAATTCCGCCCGCTTCGGTAGAAGTTACGTCTGTGTGCCTTATAGCGTCAAGAATTGAAGTCTTACCGTGGTCAACATGACCCATTACGCAGACAACGGGAGGACGCTCAATAGCATTCTCATCGTCCTCTATCTCTTCCTCGATAATCTGCTCTTCGATTGAAACTTCAACTTTCTTTTCAACCTTTGCTCCGAGTTCCGCGGCAACGATTGCAGCGGTATCGTAATCTATAACCTCATTTACAGTTGCCATAACACCGAGAGCCATAAGCTTTTTGATTACCTCGGTAGCTGTCATACGAAGGAGTGCAGCAAGATCGCCGACTGTGATTTCCTCGGGGATCTGAATTTTAATCTGCTGTTTTTTACGCTGCTCCCTGATACGGGCAAGGCGCTGTTGCTCTGTTTCCTTTTTGGAATGAGCATGAATGCCCTGAGGTTTCTTTTTTCTGTACTGCTTTGATTTTTGATTGAGCTTCTGCTTTTTCTGGTAATCACCCATTGAAGAAGCAGGTGCGATATCCTCATATTTCTGATTATATTTTTCGAGGTCAACACTGTTTACGCGAGTATCGATTCTGCGTGTTTCGCCCTTTGTTCTTGCCTGCGGAGGCTGCTGAGACTTTTTCTTTGCCTTTTCCTCTGCACGCTTAGCCGCCTGCTGCGCCATCTGCAGAATAGCTGCCTGGCTCTGACGTTTTTTATCCTTGGCGGTAACGGGCTTTTTGGCTTTTTCAGCCTGCTTTTCAGGCTCAGCCTGATTATCCTGAGCAGTATCCTTCTGAGCTTTCTGCTTTCTTTTAGCCTCTCCTGCGTTAAAATAATCATTTAAGCTTTTAACGCTGTTTTGCTGAGTCAATTTATCGAACAAAATGTTGAGTTCGTTTTCTTCGAGGACCGTTGACGCTTTTTTGGCAGGACCGTCGCAATAATCACCGAGCAGTTCAATAATTTCCTTGTTGGATTTTCCGAAATCCTTGGCGACATCGGACACCTTTACCTTTATTACCATATATCGAATTCCTCCTTGAATGAGTTTCTTATTCGTTGATAAGTGTTACGATTCTTTTACCCATTTCGGCATTGTTTACCGTAAGAATACCAGCTTTGTAGCCGCAAGCCGAATAAATTTCATCAATAGTGATATCCGGCTCTGCCACGGGAAGATCTGCAAAATGCTTTTGTGCGGTTATGCGCATATCACGCTTTGACCTTTCGGAAATATCCGACGCAAGCACAAGAACTGCCGCTTTTTTGGAAAACACGGAATTGACGGCGGCATCGTGCCCCATTGAAAGGGCGCCCGCGCGTTTTGCCATGCCGAGCAAAGAGAGAAGTTTATTTTTTTGCATTCAAAATTTCCTCTTCCATTTTTGAGTAAATCTCATCGTCTATCTTTACGGAAAAAGCTCTTTCAAGCGATTTCCTTTTTTTTGCCTTTTTAAGACATTCGGGGTTATTACAGATATACGCGCCGCGGCCGTTTTTTTTGCCTGTGAGGTCTATGCTTATATCCCCCTCGGGGCTTTTAACAACTCTGATAAGTTCGCGCTTATCAAACATCTCACCGCAGCCGACGCACATTCTCTTTATCTCTTTTTTAGCTTTCATTATTATTCACCGGAACCCTCATAAAAGCCTGATTCTGGTCTGATGTCTATTTTCCAGCCTGTAAGCTTGGCGGCAAGGCGAACATTCTGGCCTTTGTTGCCTATGGCAAGGCTGAGCTGATCATCAGGAACGGTTGCACGGCACGCCTTTGCCTGCTCATCAAGAATTTCAATTGAGCAAACATCAGCCGGAGCAAGCGCAGCTGAAATAAACTGACATACATCATCGCTGTACTTAACGATATCTATCTTCTCACCGTCAAGAGCGTCAACGATTGTTGAAACACGCTGACCCTTGGGGCCTATGCACGCACCTACGGGATCAATCTCATCATCCTTGCTGAAAACAGCTATCTTTGTTCTTGACCCTGCCTCACGTGAAACGGATTTGATTTCAATGGTGCCGTCATAAATCTCCGGAACTTCTGTTTCAAAAAGCCTTCTTACAAGGCCGGGATGAGTGCGGGAAATCATAATCTTGGGGCCTTTGCCTGATTCCTTAACATCAACAACAAAGATCTTAATATTATCTCCCTCGTGAAGTTCCTCACCGGGGATCTGCTCGTTCTTGGGAAGAATGGCAATTGTTTTGCCTATCTCAAGAGATGCACTGCCGGTTACCGGATCAATTCTGTTTACCTTTGCAGTGATAAGTTCCTGATTCTTGCTCTGGAACTCTTCAAGCTGCTTATTTCTTTCCGCTTCTTTAATACCCTGACGGATAACATGCTTTGCGTTCTGAGCAATAATTCTGCCGAACTGCTTTGTTTTAAGCGGAATATCAATAGTTTTTCCAACCTTTGCCGATTTACGGATCTTCTGAGCATCCTCAAGGAGAATATCTGTATCGGGATCCTCTATTTCATCAACAACATTTTTAGTTACGTAAACTTTGATCTTTTCCTTTTCCGGGTCAATATCGCAATGAACTATATCCTTGCCGTTATAATTGTGCTTTGCCGCAACAACGATAGCCGCCGCGATTTTATCATAAAGATAATCAGCCGGAATATCCTTTTCCTCAACAAGAAGCTTTACGGCTTCAAAAAATTCCTTACTCATTTTTCCTATCAACCTTTCTTACTTATTAAAATCATTCATATCGAAATCATCAAGTTTTACAAACGATGTTTCTTTTTTATTAAAAGTCATTGTTTCGCCGCCGTCTGTTTCAACAGTTATCTGTGAATCCTCATAATTCCTGAGAACTCCTGCGAAATCCCTTGTATTATTTACAGGTCTTATCGTGCGAAGCATAACTCGTGAACCTATATACTTTTTGAAATGCCAGTCTGCTTTAAGTTCTCTTTCAATACCCGGAGAAGATACCTCAAGAGTGTATGACTGAGCAATGGGGTCTGCCTCATCAATAGGCTTTGTAATAAGATGAGTAAAATCAACACAGTCATCAACGCTTACGCCGTTTTCCCTGTCAATAAAAATTCTGAGATACCAGTCTGTGCCCTCTTTTTTATAGACTATATCCCAAATCTGAAGGGAAAGCTGCTCGGCATACGGCTCTACTATCTGACGTACTCTTTCGGCAACGCTTTGCGCCATATTATCCCTCTTTTCAAAAAAAGTTCCGTACAATAATATGAGAGCGGCATTGCTGCCACTCTCACCTTTCGTTACTATACTTACGCTAATACTATAATATATAAATTAGAAATTGTCAAGCATTATTTTACTGAACGATATTAATAGATACCCTGAGCAAGCATAGCCTCAGCAACTTTTTCAAACCCGGCTATATTCGCGCCTGCAACAAGATTGTATCCGAGACCGTATTTTTCAGCCGCCGCAACTGAATGATTGTGAATATCTATCATAGCCTGGTGAAGTTTTCTGTCCACTTCCTCAGCAGACCAAGACAATCTCTGGCTGTTCTGGCTCATTTCAAGACCCGATACGCAAACACCGCCCGCGTTTACGGCCTTTGAAGGCGCTACGATAACACTTTCCTGCTCCATAAGATAATCAAGAGCATCAGCCGTGGTAGGCATATTGGAAACCTCAATATAATACTTAACGCCGTTTGCAGCTATTGCTTTGGCATCATCGATATCCACTTCATTCTGCGTTGCACAAGGCATAACAATATCAATATCTTTAAGATGCCACGGACGTTCGTCAGGTACAAATACTGCTGACGGGAATTTATCGCTGTAATCCTGAACTCTGTCTCTTCCGCTTGCACGCATTTCAAGCAGATAATCAATCTTTTCGGGAGTGCAGATGCCGTCCTTATCATAAACATATCCGCCGGGACCGCTGATAGTGAGCGGAATTGCGCCGAGTTCGTTCAGCTTCTTTATTGCGCCCCATGCAACGTTACCGAAACCTGATACAGCAACTCGTTTGCCTGCAAGTTTATCGTGCTCATGTTTAAGTACTTCACAAAGATAATAGACTGCGCCGAAACCGGTTGCTTCGGGACGCACAAGAGAGCCGCCGTATGAAATGCCCTTGCCGGTAATTACACCGTTTTCAAAAGCATCCGTGATGCGCTTGTACTGACCGAAAAGGAAACCTATCTCCCTTGAGCCTACGCCGATGTCACCCGCAGGAACATCGATATTCGGCCCTATATGGCGGTAAAGTTCCGTCATAAATGCCTGGCAGAATCTCATTACCTCGTTTTTGCTCTTTCCTCTGGGGTCAAAATCAGAGCCGCCCTTAGCGCCGCCCATGGGCAGACCTGTAAGAGAATTTTTGAAAGTCTGCTCAAATCCAAGGAAATACATAATACTTGAATTTACACTGGGGTGAAAGCGCAGACCGCCTTTATAAGGACCGATAGATGAATTGAACTGAACGCGGTAACCTCTGTTTACACGTGTTTTGCCCGCATCATCGACCCAGGCAATTCTGAAAGTAATCAACCTGTCCGGCTCTACCATTCGGGTAAGCAGATCATCCTCAACATATTCGGGATGCGCTTCAATCACTTTTTCAAGTGAACGGTAAACTTCCTTAACGCACTGAATATATTCAGGCTTTGCGTTATCTCTTCTTTCAACTGTTTTTATTACGCTTTCAATATAAGCATTCATAAAAGAAATGCCCCCTTTCATAAATACTATTATATATGAAAGAGGGTATTCAATCCATAAGCATAATTTATAATTTTAAGTGAATTTTATTGTGCATTTTAACAATAATTTTTGAAATGAATAATCGCTCAGAGTGCAAATTCACCAAACTAAACAGTCAATTTCCGTGAGCCGCGGCTCAAAGATCAAGGTTTTCGAAATCACTCCAGTTTATTTTTCTGCCTTTGAAATACGTTATCATATCCTGCTCATTTATCTCTCTCATAACGCGGCACGGATTACCCACAGCAACCACATTTGAAGGTATGTCCTTTGTTACCACGCTGCCTGCGCCTATAACGGTATTATCGCCTATTGTTACACCCGGCATAATGAGAGCGCCCGCACCTATCCAGCAGTTTTTACCTATACGGACAGGAGCGTTATACTGTATGCCGTATTTTCTAAGGCACGGAGCAATCGGATGACCTGCCGTTGCAACAGTAACATTAGGGGCAAACATAGTGCAGTCTCCCACATAGATATGTGTATCATCAACAAGGGTGAGATTGAAATTTGCATATACCCTGTTTCCGAAATGGACATGATGTCCTCCCCAGTTTGCATGAAGCGGCGGTTCGATATAACACTCCTCCCCTATCTCTGCAAACATATCTTTCAGCATGGCACTGCGCTTTTCCATCTCACGGGGGCGGGTCATGTTAAAATCATAAAGATTTTCAAGGCACTTTTCCTGAAGATCGATAATATCATCGTCGTCCGGCAGATAAAGCACACCTGAATGCAGTTTTTCATTCATATCCATAAATCAGTTTCCTTTTTCAATGCTGATTCTGTCAAACACTTCAAGCAGGTCTTCTACTTTAGCATTTTCTTTTTCTTCTCCTCTGATATCCATAACGGCGTTACCCTCATGCATCATCACAAGGCGGTTTCCGTATTCTACGGCAAAACGCAGATTATGTGTTACCATAAGAGTTGTTATCTTGTGTTTTTTAACAAGTCTGTCTGTAAGCTCCATTACACGCTCTGACGATTTAGGGTCAAGCGCCGCAATATGCTCGTCAAGAATAAGCAGCTCAAGATCGGTCATATTCGCTATCACAAGAGCCAAAGCCTGCCTTTGACCGCCTGATAGCGTGCCGACCTGTACGCCGAGTCTGTTTTCCAAACCCATATCACACTGCTCAAGAAGTGAACGGTAATAATCCAAACGCTTTTTATTTACACACCGGCCGAGTCCGAAAGCCTTATTCTTGTTATCGGCAAGCGCCATATTCTCAAGTATTGTGAGGTCGGGGCAGGTTCCCATTTTTGGATCCTGAAACACTCTGCCTATGATTTTCGCTCTTTTATATTCCGAAACAGAAGTTATATCTTTGCCATTGAATATTATTTTTCCTTCATCGGGCCTGAGGGAGCCGCAGATAAGATTGAGCAGAGTTGTCTTACCACTGCCGTTTGAACCTATTACGGATACAAACTCTCCGTTCTCCACTTTGAAGTTGAATCCGTCAAAAACAGTTGCCTCATCCACTGTGCCTGCGTTGAAGCGCTTAGTTATATTTTGGAGTTCAAGCATTTTTCTCCCTCCTCTTTGACTTTTTGCCCATCTTGCTGAAAAGAAGAGCGGCAACAAACAGAACTGCCATAAGCAGCTTATTATAATCGCTGGGAAGTCCTATTTCAACAGCTATCTGCAGGCACGCTTTATATATGACAGTACCTAAGATAACCATCGTTGTGGCTTTCATGAAGCCAACCTTTTTGAACAGTGAAAGTCCGATTATAACACTTGAAAGTCCGAAAACTACCATACCTACACCCATCTGTGTATTAGCTGTTTCCGTGCTTTGCGCTATTACCGCACCGCTTACCGCCGCAAGACCGTTGCCCAAAGCAAGACCGAGTATCTTTGACGCTCCCGGATTTTTGGCAAGCATTACAACATACTGCTGATTTGAACCCGTAGCGCGAAGAAGCATACCTGATTTTGTTTTGAGATAAAGATCCATGAGTACCTTGATAATTACGACAAAGATAAACAAAACAATGAGTTTTCTTACCGTTACGCCGCCTACAGTTTCAGGCAGAAGATTTGCCGCGCCCGTATTGAACACCGTCTTTTTGCCGAATATAGAGACTATCGACTGCCCGCCTGTGCCGAATTTGACCAGCACTAAATTTATAGATAGCAGCACGGTATAAACAAGAATACCGGAGAGAAGCGGCTGAAGCTTCAGCTTAACATGCAAAAGACCCGTTAGACAGCCTGCGGCAAGCCCGCAGGCAAAAGCGGCAAGAAGACTTATCCACGGATCTACGCCCTGAAAGATAAGTATTGAAGACACGATTCCGCCCAAAGGCATAGTGCCGTCTACAGACAGATCTGGGAAATCAAGTATACTGTATGACAGATAGACGCCGAGCGCGAGAATGGCGTATTTGAAGCCTTCCTCAAGCACGACTTTTATAATATTTGCAGTTTCCATTTCATCACTTCCGTAATAAATAATTATTATGCCAAACTATTTAACTAATCGATTATAGCAAAAAGAGAATAAATATTCAATAGAAATAAAAAATGTTAAAAGCGCTTTGAAAAATGCAAATAATCCGCTTGCGTTTAAGAATAATATTATCACCGCAAAACATTCAATTCAGCGGCAGTGCTTTTATCTGCCTGCGAAAAACATTGATATTTTTATAATTATATAGTAAAATTGAGATTATAAATTAAATTCTTTAGTAAACAGGCCGAATTTTTTGTTATTAGAAATCCAAGGATATTCAGCCGAAACATTTACATTTTCCGGAGGAAATATGAACACATCCCATTCCGAAATAAACATCTGTATGATAACGGACGATAACTATATTATGCCTACCTCTGTTGCTATCCACTCTATGATAGTAAACAAAGGCACCGGCAAATATAATTTTTATATCATTACCTCCAACCTTTCAGAAGAATCTGAAAAAGCATTTAAAAATTTTGAAAGAGAAGATGTTTCAGTAAAAATAATCCGTGAAAACGCTCAAAAAAGATTTGAAGGTTTTCATGTTTTTTCAAATGATTCAATATGCGTTGCGTCAATATCAGCGCTTCTTAAATTCATAATTCCCGATCTTTTGCCGTCTCTTGATAAGGTGCTTTATCTTGACGGGGACCTTATCGTTGAAAATGATCTGAGCGAACTTTATTCAACCGAGCTTGGTGATAATTATGCGGCAACGGTTCTTGACGTGAGCAAAGTATACTGGAAAAGTGAATTCAACTCCTGTGCAAAAAACTATTTTAACAGCGGTGTAATGCTGCTCAATCTTAAAAAAATGCGTGAGGATAACGTAAAGGATACGCTTATAGAAACAAAGCGAAACCTTACAGACACCTCTTTAATGGATCAGAATGTTTTCAACATAGTGTTTGACGGAAAGACCGTTATGCTGCCTGTGAAATATAATTTCCAGTCCATAAGCCTTGATAATTCCGGCAGCAAATGGGAAGTTGACGATATTGAAAAGAATTACAAAACAAAGTACGAAACAAAAGCAGATGTTTTCTCTGACGCTGAAATAATCCACTTTGCTTCAAAAAACAAACCGTGGAAAGACCCTACATCGGCACTTGCTTACAGATGGACACACTACTATCTTTCTCTTTATCCCGATAAAATGCCCGAAAGAAAAGAGAAGTACGGCATATCCGTAATAATGCCGTGTTACAACGCAGAAAAATATATAGAGGAAACTCTTGAATCCGTACTTGCCCAGACTTTCAAGAATTTTGAAATAATCCTTATTGATGACGGCTCTACGGATTCAACAAAAGAAATAATTGATAAATACGCCGAAAAATACAACAACATCACCGCCTATCACCAAGAAAATCAGGGGCAGGGATACGAGCGTAATTTCGGTGTAAAAAAAGCGCAGGGAAAATACATCCACTTTATGGATAGTGATGACCTGCTTGAGCCTGACTGTTATGAGAAGGCATACACCTGCGCAATCGAAAATGACGCTGATCTGATTTTATTTGAAGCTAAATCATTTTTTGAAAACGAACGTCTTGAAAAGGAAATGCCTCAATACAAGACCTGCTACACAAGAAAACTTGCATATCCAAAAATATACGGCGGCAGAGAGCTGTTTGTTTTGATGCGCAGTACTGTGGGCATAATGGTATCTCCGTGTTTACAGCTTGTTAAGCGAGATATGCTCATAAATAACAGCATTGAATTTCCTGCCCTTAAAATGATGGAGGACAATCTTTACGTATATCAAACTCTTACTAGAGCAAACAGCGCAATAGTTCTGCACGATGCGTTTTATAAAAGAAGAGTGCGTGAAAATTCCACGATGACAGCTTATAAAGAAAAAGAAGCTGTCAGGGCAATTGCATACACCATTCATGAATTTATTAAAGACTACAAAAACTCTGCCGAGTCTTTTGATTACAGCACGGCAATTTTTGAACATATAATCATGTTCTGCAAAGACCTAAAAAGATATTATACAAATCTTTGCAAAAGTCAGGGCAGGGACAACTGCCTGGACGAGCTCGGTGATATGAAAGAAATGGTTGCTTTATGCCTGTTCATTGCGGATTCCTGCAAGCAGAAAAATATGCGAATATACACAACCATTCAGTACAGAGAACTGCATTATAAACTGCTGAAAGCATACAGAGATAAATCAGAAATCAATGCAAAACTTCATCAGACTTATAAGGAAAAATCAGATATTAATGCAAAGCTTCAGCAGGCGTACAAAGAAAAGTCTGCCAAAACAAAAGAGATAAAAAAACTTGAAAAACATTCTCTTTATCCTTTTCTTAAAAAGATTAAAAAATCCATAAAAAAGCACTGACGCTGTTAATAAAAGCACACATACAGGCAGTGAATAAACGCTGACAGAAACGAAATCATCCGTTGCGGAGGAAACATGAAGACTTTCGATTCCGAAATAAACATTTGTATGATAACAGACAAAAATTATATTACTCCTGCTACTGTTGCGATACATTCTATGATAGTCAATAAAGGCAGTGAAAAATATAATTATTTCATTATCACATCTAATATCTCCGAAGAGCAGGAAAAAGAATTTAAAAAATTTGAAAGAGAAGACGTAAGCGTCACCGTTATCCGTGAAAATGCAGAAAAGAGATTTAACGGTCTGCATAATTTTTCGGGCAATTCAACTTCTACCGCGTCAATAGCGGCACTTTTGAAATTTATAATTCCCGATCTTCTGCCTGATATTGATAAAATCTTATATTTAGACAGTGACCTTATAGTTGAAAAAGACCTTGGTGAACTTTACGCAACAGAACTTGAAGAAAATTATGCCGCAGTTGCTGAGGACAGCTGTATGCACTGCCAAAGAGATGAATACACAGCGGCTGTTACGCACTATTTTAACAGCGGCGTAATGCTTTTAAATCTCAAAAAGATGCGTCAAAACAACATAAGCGCTGTGCTGATAGAAGCAAAAAGAAATATTTATGACGACACTCAGGTAGATCAGAATATTTTAAATATGGTTTTTGACGGAAAAGTAACAAGACTGCCCGTCAGATATAATCTTTCACCATATGGTGTTGAAAGCACATCAATCAATAATATCAATCTTAAATACGGCACTGAATATGAAACAAAAAGCGAACTTTTCTCAGACGCAGCCATAATTCATTTCAGTTCAGCAGTTAAGCCGTGGAATGATCCTTATTCGTGTTTTGCATACAAATGGAAACATTATTATCTCTCTCTAAACAGCGATAAAAACAATGAACACAAAGAGAGATACGGAATTTCAACTGTTATCACCTGCCGCAACGCGGAAAAGCAAATTGAAAGCACAGTAAAATCCGTGCTGGAACAGAATTTCAGCGATTTTGAAATAATCTTTGTTGATTACGGTTCAACAGACTCAACTGCTGAAATAATCCAAAAGCACACTGAAAAATACAGCAATATTACCTTATATAACTTTAATGAAAGTTGCGAAGAAAGAGCCCGCAATTTCGGCATACAGAAAGCTCAGGGAAAATACGTTCATTTAATTAACTGCGGTGATATTCTTGAGTGTGGCTGTTGGAAAAAAGCATACGCCATTGCAAACGAAAATGACACTGACGTGATTTTGTTTGAGGCAGAAGCTGCTCAGCGCAAAAACAACCGTATAATTAAAGATATATGTCCCAAAATTTATAACGGTAACGACCTGTTTGCTCAGTTTCTAAATGCCGGCACAATAAATTTCTGCGCCGGAATGATGCTTGCAAAGCATGAATTTCTGACAGATAATAATATTACATTCCCCGAAACCGGCAATGATGCAGACAAGTATTTCATTTATAAAACCGTTACTATGGCGAAGAATGCAATTGTTTTGCCTGACGCATTTTATAAAACAGGAATGCACGAAAGCATATACTCTTCCGACATCGGTGAAAAAGAAAAAATAATCAGTCTTTTTAACACTGTTATTGAATTAATCGGCGATTTCAACAATCAAGAAGAAATAATAGAATGCAACACCGTTATATTCAAATACATTCAGGCTCTTTGCACAGAGCTTGAAAAGAAATACCGTGACTTTGAGAAAAAACACGGCAAAGAAAAATGCATTGAAGAGCTCGGAGATATCATAAACGCTGTTGACATATGTATGTTTATAGCAAGTTCGGGAGCTCACAGCGGACTTTGCAGATGCACAGGCGAAATATACAGGGAACTGAACGCAAAGCTCAAACAGACTTACGAAGAAAAGTCTGAAATAAACGCAAAACTTCAGCAGACTTACAGGGAAAAGTCCGAACTAAATGCTAAACTTAAACAAACTTATAAAGAAAAGTCAGAAAAGACAAAACAGATAAAAAGACTGGAAAAATATTCGATTTATCCGTTAATGAAAAAAATAAAAAAAGCA
Source organism: uncultured Oscillospiraceae bacterium (assembly GCA_900539425.1). GTDB lineage: Bacteria > Bacillota > Clostridia > Oscillospirales > Acutalibacteraceae > Eubacterium_R. Next base: position 41,174 of record UQBX01000020.1, read on the forward strand.
CTTAAAAACAAATGATATAAAAAGCGCCCGGGTTCAGTGAACCCGGGCGCTTAATCAATATCGAATTTTATTCGGCTGATGTTGTTACTTTCTGAACATCACTGAGAGTATCAGGTATCGTTATTCCAAGCTGAGAAGCTACGTCTGTATTAATTACCTTAAAGCTGTCCTCTACCGTTACAACGGGATATGTTGCCGCTGACTGACCACCAAGTATATCAATGGCAATCTGGCCGGTTCTTTCACCGAGAGCAACATAATCTATTGAAGCTGAAGCAAGGCAGCCTTTCTTTACCTGCTCTATTTCAGAGCCGTAAACAGGTATTCCGGCTGCTTTAGCCTGCTCAAGAACTACGCTCATATTCTCTACAACATTATTATCCGTAAGATTGGTAATTGCATCTACTTCCGTTACAAGGGATGCTGAAACAGAAGCAAGTTCCGAAGCTTCTGTAATGCCTTTTTCTACAACGGTGATTCCGAGAGCGGAGCACTGCTCTTTAAGTCTTTCCAGCTGGCTGAGTGAATTTGACTCGCTTGTAGTGTAAATAACTCCGAGTTTTGTAAGATCAGGCTGAAGCTGTTTGATTATATCCACCTGACCCGCTACGTCGAATGAATCTGCCGTACCAGTGCAGTTATTGCCGGGAGCATCCATTGACTGAACAAGGCCTGCTGATACAGGATCTGAAATAGCACAGAAAACAACAGGAATGCTTGATGAAGCACTTTGCACAGCTGAATAAGCCGCAAGTGCCGCAGGAGTAGCAACAGCTATGATCATATCATAATCGCCAGCAACCATCTGCGCTGCATAACTCTGGCAATCGGCATCCGCACTGCCGCTTGAACCGATCTGAACATCGTATGATATACCCGCCGCATCAAGCGCATTTTTTACACCCTGTGTGCAGTTATCAAGGCTTGAATGAGTCATATACTGAAGGATTGCAACTTTATTTACCGAACCCGTATCGGAACTTCCTGCTTCCCCCGAAGAGCAGCCTGCAAAAACCGCTGCTATAAGCAAAGCACTGAGCAAAATCGCCAAAAACTTTTTCAAAATCAATTCCTCCTAATAAATTTATGAGTTAATTATATCATTAAAATGTATTGAATTTCAATAAAAAACAAAACCGCAAATCAGTTTTTTCCCGAATTTTGGTATTTCCAATCAATAAATCTAACTACTTCATCAAAATCACTGCCGTCAAGAGAACGCAGTTTTTTGAGAATAAGCGCTTCATCATCCGAAAGCGCAGAATTATGAACTGCGGGGTATCTTACAGTTTCTTCAGGCGCCGCAACAGAAAGATGCTCATTATCTCCCCTGCCGCTCATTAGGTAATCAACCGAAACTCCAAAGTAATTTGCAAGCGCAACATATACAGCGTCCTTTGGCTTTGTATCTATCTCATATCTTCTGTAAGTGGCGCTTTTTATTCCAACAGCATCCGCAACAGTCTGTGAATTAACGCCTTTTTCGCGGCGCAGCGCCTTTAACCTTAACGCAAGATCTGACTTTTCTCGCATGTATTCTCACTCCTTTTTGAGTTTATGTGATAATTATACACATAATTCGACATTATGTCAACGAAATTCACATTTCAATTATATAAAAAACAACGGCAAATTGTAACATTTCCGTTTCAACAGTTGACAAAATTATTACAATAGTGTTAATATAACAAAGTATTTAATTAATTAAGTTCTATATTATTATTTATTTAGGGGGCAAAAATATGAAAAAACTGCTCAGTATATTACTTGCTGTTGTATGCGCTGCCGGTTCTGTATCATTTTCAGCCGCAGTAAGCGCAGCAAGCAGTTCATACGCTCAGCTTATAAGCGCAGGATTTCCATCCTCTTATGCTGCAAAGCTTTCGGCTCTTAAAGACAAATACCCCAACTGGAATTTTGAGCCGATGTTTGTTGGAGAAGAGCTTGACAAAGCGGTTACCAATGAAAGATCTCCTCATTCACAGCAGCTTATACAAAAAACATCATCAAATAATTCAAGGGATTTTTACTGCACATGTTCTTCCTGCTATAAAAACGGCAATTATGTCATTCAGGAAGGAAGCAGCTGGGTATCAGCGTCTGAAAGTGCCGTTGAATACTATATGAACCCTCTGAATTTCTTTGATGAAAAATACATCTTCCAGTTTGAAACCACCTCATACAACTCATCACAAACCACTTCAGGTATAGAAACAATAATTAAAAATACGTGGATGTATAATTCTTATATTACATATAAGGACAGCAAAGGCGTTACTCAGACATATAAGAGTTCAACATACCCGAACGGAGTAAAATATTCACAGGCAATTCTTGATGCGGCAAAAAGCAGCGGGACAAGCGCATATTATCTTGCTTCAAGAATAGTTCAGGAAGTAGGAGGCACAACAAATTCCGCAGGCGGTGCAAGCGGTACAAACTCAACCTACCCGGGTATCTATAACTACTATAACATAGGTGCAAACACAGGCTATCTTGACGGATTGAAATGGGCAGCAACAACAACCTCGGGATACGCAGTAAACACAGACGCAAGGCTCCGATCTGAACCTACCACAAGTTCCACGCATATCATCACCGTTCCTTCCGGCACAAAAGTAACCGTGCTTTCAACGACCGGTACTCAGGCTGACGGTTATAAATGGTATAAGGTAAGTGTTACAGTCAACTCAAAAACGTACAGCGGATATATTCGCAGTGACCTTGTAGATTACGGAGACAAATATAACAGACCGTGGACAAACCCATATGTATCCATAGTCAACGGTGCAAAATATATTGCAAACAACTTTTCAGAAGATCAGAACACGGGCTATCTTCAGAAATTCAATGTAAATCCCGAATCATCAAGCATGCATTCGCACGAGTATATGGCCAATGTTCAGGCGCCTTCTTCAGAAGCAGGAAACACCTATAAAGCTTATGTTGAAGCAGGTCTTCTTTCAGCGTCAAAAACATTTGTAATTCCCGTATATGACAACACCGACCCCGGAATAACAGGGCTTAATGTTTACGCGAGAGGCAACGGCGGCAAGAGCCTTTATCTTGAATGGAACGCAGTTGCCGGCGCAACATCATATAAAGTATACATTGTTTCAGGCTCTACAAGTTATTTAAAAGGAACAGTTAAAGATACCAAGTTTACGTTTACAGACCTTACCCCGTCATGGGAATATGATGTAATAATTGTTGCTAATGACTCAAAGAACTCAACAAGCGGAATTTACACAATATGCGCCGCGCCCGCACCGGTTGAAAACTTTGATGCTCAGCTTCTTGATTCAAACACTATTACAGTAACATGGGACACAACAAGCTGCCACGGATACTATATTGAATGGGCAACTGATAAAAACTTTACACAGAATAAAAGCTCACAGTACATATCCGGCAGTTCAACAGACAGTTTCACTATCAATACAAAATACAGCGCAGATAAATATTACGTACGTTTAAGAACGTGGAAAACATTTCAGGGCTCTTATGTATACGGCGACTTCGCTCCCGTGAGTGACCTTACGGATAATCTTATCTTGCCTCAGGGATTCAAAGTCACCTCCAGAGGAAACAACGGAAATTCGCTCACACTTGACTGGGGTGATGTTTCCGGCGCAAGCGGATACAAAGTTTACATTGTTTCCGGCGACACTGAATATTTCAAGGGCGATGTTAAAAGCAGCAGCTTCACCTTTACGGATCTTACACCCGCTTGGGAATACGAAGTAAAAGTAGTGGCGTACAGTGACAGCAAATCATCAACTGCATTTTACAGAATATGCGCTGCTCCTGCGGCAGCTACAGATTTCAGCGCTCAAGTAATTGACGATGATAATGTTGAGCTTACATGGACAGCTCAGACTTCAAACGGATACTATATTGAATGGGCATCCGATTCCTCATTTACCAAAAATAAAGATTCTGCCCTGCTTACTTCATCATCCGTTACCTCTTATAAAATGAGTTTTTCAAACGCTGATGAATACTACGTACGTATCAGAAGCGTAAAATATTTTGACGGTGAATATATTTACAGCGATTATTCACAAACGATTAATCTTAATCTTTTATTACCTCAGGTAACAGGACTTAAAGTAACTTCTTACAGCAACAACGGCACAAGCGTTACTGTTGACTGGAATGATGTAAAAGGCGCAGACGGTTACAGGATATATCTTGATAACAAGCTTACAGACACGGTAAAGAACAGCGGCTACACATTTAGCGGACTTTCACAAGGCAAAGAATACGCAGTAAAAGTTGAAGCGTACACTAACAGCGGCAGAAGTTCTCAAAGCACCATTACGATAACAGCAGGAATAAGCGACGTTGAAAACATCCGCATTTCAAAAACAGATACCGGCTCTGTATATGTCAGCTGGGAAAGTGATGATTGTGACGGCTACAAAATACAGTGGGCAACTGACAGTTCTTTCACTAAGAATACCGGTTCTGCACAGATAAATTCAGGAAAAACAACATCTTACACATTTGCAGAAAAATACGTTAACGATTATTATTTCCGTATAATGGCTTATAAAAGCGTCAACGGTGTAACAGTTTACAGCAATTACTCAGAGCCAATAAAACTCAGCAATGCCGTTGCTCCTCCAACAGGCTATAACGTATACGCACGCGGCAACGGCGGCAAAGCGCTTTATCTTGAGTGGAAAGCATCTTCTAATGCAGACGGATATAAAGTATATAT
>UQBX01000021.1 GCA_900539425.1 uncultured Oscillospiraceae bacterium
TTTTGTGCGGCCTTTTTTATAATCAAAGAAGGGAGTCGAACCCGTGAGGGTCTGAGCTCAACTTAATCTACGATTTTATTACATTATTATTAGCTATCTTGTTTGATAGTAATTACTCAAAAAGCCCAGCTTTTGCTGGGCTTTTTATCAGTATAAACTAATTAATTATTAATCGTTAGCACTTAAAATCTTAGTGTTCGCTATGTTTCTGGTTATAAAGCTGTGTGCTATCCTGGAGAAATGTATGCTTATATAGGAAATTCAAATTGAAATTATATGGTTATTTACATTCACGTTTGCTTTCAGGTTTGAAAAAGAGTTTTTGAGCCTTTTTAAACAGAATAGCGCCGGGCTTTTCGATAATATAATATGTTGCAATGGAAAATATTAAGCTGAACAGAAGAGAAACCGCAATACAGCGTAAAGCATGGTCAACAACAAATGAAGTATTAAGCCACAAAGTGCGCTGAAGTATCAATATAACAGCCGATTGAGTAACATAAATACTGTATGAATATCTGCCGAAAAATCCGAAAAATTTATTGTTTGTTATTTTAGAGAAGATACCGGCTTTGAACGGAAGGAAAAGCATAAGGATTGCAAAAAGGAGAACATCATACAAATTTGTTTTAAAATCAAATTCTTTGAAAAAGCAGTTGAGCAGAATAAGCCCAAGCGGAACTACTTCGCCGATCGACGCGATTATAAAAACTGCAATTTTCTTTAGTTTTGTATTTGTTACTCTTTCTTCAAATCCGTTTTCTTTAAGGCTTTGAACTATAGTTGCAACCATATATCCTATGCCAAGCCCGCCTATAGCGCGGCACATAGCAAGACTTACAAAACCATAGCCCATACCCCTGCTGAATTGACCGTCATTTGCATTGAATACGAGAAGATAACTTATATAGGAAATTACTGCTGTAATAAAACAGAATGATTTTTCAGTTTTCACTAATTTATGTAAGCCAAAATAAAATAGAAATGTCCAAAACAGAGGTGAAACATACCAGTTAATTCCGCTAAAATTAAGCGAAAGTCCGTTACATTGAAGAAACAAAGCGTTGAAAAAGCCGTTAAACAAATTGCCGTTGAAGAATACAATTTCAAGAAAAATGGCAAAAGCTAAAGCTGGCCATAATCGTGCAACTTTAGAATAAGCATATCTTCCGAAAGTTGTGTTTCCGTGCTTTTTGAAGCTGTAAAACATAAAAAATCCGCTTAACAGGAAAAAACACTCAACAAGTATATCACCGTTTGCGTTTTCATAAAGCTTTTTGTAAAAATCGCTGCCATTGGTAAAATTCATTATATTGTCATGAAAAATATGAAAATAGACTATTATCATAGAAAATATAAATCTAAGAAAATCAACACTGTATAGTTTTTCAGATCTAATTGAGGCGTTGCTTTCATTTAGTCTAATCGATTTTTCTTCCATTATAATAACTCCTGTAAAATAACGAATTAATATGCTATACACGAAATTCAAAGATGCTTTGGTAAAACGCTGTAAAATGCAAAAGGTAAAAGATCCACACTCCTGTGTGGATCTAATTTTTATACACAGTTAAATTGTAACTATTTTCAGTCTGAAACCGGTAAATAACAATGAAATTGTGTATTTGCGTTTCTGCCTGCTTTAACTAAAGCATTAGCAGGTTGTAACCCCTGCTTTTATGGTCTGCCCGAGAGGGGTCGAACCTCCAGTCTTCTGAATCGGAATCAGATGCATTAGCCATTGTGCTACGGGCAGATGTTAAATTTTTATTATTTTTTATTTTACTACCTTAAAACTATTGTTGTCAATGAAGTTTTGTGTTATAATCAAAAAAAATCAGAGAGGGATTTATGATTATGGTTAATCTTATACCTCTGCCGCGTGAAATCAATCTTTCTAAAGGCGAATTCATTATGCCTAAAGATGCGGCAGTTTATTCTGAGATCGAGCTTGAGCTTGTTAAAAGTGACGGCGGTGAGGACGCACCTGTCAGAATTTATACGGATAGTTCCCTCGGCAGGGAAGAATACCGTTTAAAGGTTAATGAAAACGGTGTTGAAATAAAAGCTTCTGAAAAAGCAGGGGCTTACTATGCGCTTCAGTCCGTGCGTATGCTGGGCAGATTTGACGAAGGCAAAAACAGGATACCGTTTGTGGAGATTTCCGATAAGCCTGCTTTTTCATGGCGTGGTATACACCTTGATGAAAGCCGTCATTTCTTTGGCGTTGAAAACGTCAAGTCTTTGCTTGATGATATGTTTCGTTTAAAGCTCAATGTGTTTCACTGGCATCTCACTGATGACCAGGGATGGCGCATTGAGATAAAAAAGTATCCGCTTCTCACAGAAATCGGCTCCAAACGAAGCTTTACCCATAAAGGCGGTTGGAGATGCGCAGAGCGTGATGATACTCAGTACGGACCGTATTATTACACTCAGGAGCAGATCAGGGAAATCGTTGATTATGCTGCCGAGCGATGCATAAATATCGTTCCCGAAATAGATGTTCCTGCTCATTTTGCCGCAGCGCTTGCGGCATATCCGCAGCTTGCATGCCGAAACCTCAAAAGGGAAGTTTTCGGCTGCATGGGAGATATATTCTTTAAAAATGCCGGCGTAAAGGACTGGAACAGGCCGCTGTGCCTTGGTAAAAAAGAAAGTGTTCAGTTCATTTTTGATGTTTACGATGAAGTATGCAGTCTGTTTCCTTTTGAGTATTTTCATGTGGGCGGGGATGAGTGTGATGTTTCAGAGTGGAAAACCTGCCCCGACTGCCAGAAGGCAATGAAGGAATACGGATTTAAAAATGAAAAAGAACTCCAGAAGAAACTTACAAACGAACTCTGTGAATATTTAAAGAAAAAAGGCAAGCACATGATTGCCTGGAACGATGTGCTGAATCAAGGTATAGAGCGCCTTGATCAAAGTATGGTTATACAGCAGTGGCTGCCGGGTCAGGATAAAAATACCGTCAGGTTTGCTGAATCGGGCGGAAAAATAATCATGAGCAACCATAAGTCTTTTTATTTTGATATGACTTATGCGCAGACACCGTTAAGCAGTACTTATAAATTTTCGCCTAAGCATTACGGCATAAATGATGAAAGCGCTATTCTGGGCATAGAGGGTGAAACGTGGACGGAATGGATAGATTCTTTCAGCTTTGTTCAGTTTAAAATTCACCCAAGGCTTGAAGCACTTTCTGAAGTGGCATGGACTCCTGAATCAAAAAGGAATTACGCACAGTTTGTCAAAAGATATATGGCATATAAAAGCGTGTATAAGCCGCTCGGCATAAATTTTGCGGCTGATGAAATTGCAATGCCGAAGAATCCGTTTAAACGCGCTTTGATATACAGGAAATTCTTTTCCGGAGATCCGGAATACGAATTCCGCGAAAATAACAAATTAAAGGAGATCAGAAAATGAAAATCAGTGAGTTTCCGTCCGCGGTAATCAAGGAAAATGTTGATTATACCGTTAAAGAAATCACCAATGTAATCAAAAAATACGGACCGCGTGAATCAGGCAACGAAGCATGTTTTGATGCAGAAAAACACCTGAAAAAAGAACTTGATCAGTTTTGTGACGAAACACATTTTGAAGAGTATAAAATGGCGCCAAGGGCTTTCCTTCATTTCACAAAGCTTGTTGCCGCGCTTGTTCTTGTTTCAATAATTGTTTCTTTCGGTCTCGTTTTCGGCCTTTTGATGGAAAACTTTTTCATAGCGCACTGTATAGTAGGCGTTTGTGTTGCTATCGGTCTTTTCATCACCGCTATGGAATTTCTTATGTATAAAAGATTTATGGACGGTATGTATAAAAAAGTAACCGCTCATAATCTTGTGGCAACAAGAAAGCCCCGCGGCGAGGTAAAGAAAAGAATAGTTATCAGCGGTCATATAGATGCTGCCTATGAATGGCGCCCTATATACCTTCTTAAAGAAAAAGGCATGGGTCTGTGGATGGGACTTTCGGTAGGAAGCGCATTCATATCACTCATTATTTCCGTAATCAGCGTTATTGCTAATTTTGTTGATATGGGCGCTTTCGGCGAATTTATGCTTAATTATTCTTTCTATTTCAATATAATCACAGCTATTTCTATGGTTCTTCTGTTTACATTCGTAAACTTCAATAGAATTTCTCCCGGCGCTAATGATAACCTTACAGGTACTTATGCCGCTGTATGTGCGCTTCGTATGCTTGATATGGCAGGCGTTGAGTTTGAAAATACAGAAGTAGTTGCAATGATAACAGACGGTGAAGAAGCAGGTCTCAGAGGTGCAAAAGCATTTGCTAAAGAGCATAAAGACGAATATTTGAATTCAGGCGTAGAAACTGCCGTGCTTTGTGTTGATACACTCACTGATATTGAATACCTTAATGTTTATCATAAGGATATGACCGGTACAGTCAAAAACGATCTTGAATTTTCAAAGCTGGTTCAGAGGTCTGCTGCAGAATCCGGATATGATTCAGCTAAGCTTTCAAATCTTTTCTTCGGCGCATCAGACGCAGCGGCATTCTCTCAGGAAGGTATAAAAGCAACCTGCCTTGCCGCTATGGATCCCGCTCCCGCAGATTATTATCATAACCGCAGAGACAGCTATGACCGTCTTAACCCTGAAGCTATCGAAACCGGTTACAGAGCAGTGCTTCAAACTATATTTAATTTTGACGCAGAATAATTAATTTTTTCAATCAAGGTTTGGTCAATATTTTGATCAAACCTTGATTTGCTGTTTATAAACAGTTTAGGGGGGAGAAATGTGAAAAAGAGAATCGTGTGGCTTGATTACGCTCGTTCGTTTGCGATTTTCAGCGTTGTTGTTATCCATTCTCTTGAAAAAGTTTATGACTTGGAATTTGTAGATTTAATGAAAATAGGCGAAGTTTCTTTGCTGTTTCGTGATGCTGTTTACACATTCGGCAGAATCGGCGTTCCGATTTTCCTTGCGCTTACAGGCTTTCTGCTTCTTGACCGTGATTTTTCAACAAGCGAAAAAATTATTAAGTTCTACAAAAGAAACCTTCTTCCGCTTTGGCTTACTACCGTGATTTGGATTGTTATATATTTCGTAGCAGGCGTTGCAAAAGGAACAATGGAGCCTGATTACATAGGACTTCTCAAGGATGTTCTGTTCCTTAGAACGTATTTGATGGGGCACATGTGGTATATGCCTATGATCATAGGAATGTATGTTGCTTTGCCGTTTGTATCAAATGCTGTTAAAAATATATCCTCAAAAGTTTTAGCTATTCCGTTTTGTATAGTGGTTTTCCTGTATTTTATTTTCTGCCTTATAGGTGTTCTTGAAAATTCATTCGGATTTGATATGGAACTGGAGAAAAAACTTGATACCACTTTTTTGGGCGGAGTTTACGGCGTTTACATTATATTCGGACTTTTTTGCAAACGCGGAGATTTGAAAAAAATCAAAACTCCTGTTGTTTGGGCTGTTTCATTAATAGGGTTTGTCTTTACCGTTTTTATGATATGGATTTCAAACAAAAACGGGTATGATTTTCATCTGTGGTATGATTTCCCCGGAATTTTCCTTGCCTCGATGTTTGCATTTGAGGGATTGTCAAGAATTAAATTTGAAAGCAAACCTGCGAAAGTTGCTGCTCCTCTGATAACCCAGATATCAGTAGTCAGTCTTGGTATGTACTTTATTCACAAGCCTATAATTAATGATATCTCATCTTTTATTATGGATCTCGGTTTCGGTAGAGGTTTATCTCTTGCGATACTTGTGGCAGTAGCCTTTGTGTCAAGCTTCGTTATTGCATTTATCCTTTCAAAGATACCTGTTGTAAAGAAACTGCTTTTATTCATAAAATAACTTTTCGCAGTAAGATTGTAAAATAAAAAGCACGCGGAAGATCCGCGTGCTTTTATTATTGTTTTTCAGCATATCATGCCCATTTCTATCCAGTTTATAACAGACGGATATTCTTCTTTATAAGTATCCAGCCTTTCGGAGTTAGAATCAACAAAGGCAAGGAACTCGTCTCCGTCCTCAAACTCAAAAGTGAAATCCTGCTCAAAATCATACGCAGCCGTAAACATCATGTCAAAAATATCATCAGGCGAATATTCCTCAAGCATCTTGTCCGCCGTGAGCTCTGTAACACGATCAAGTGCATTTTTAGCGGTTATCTCAAAATCATCTTCATCAATTTCTATCTCTTCGTCTTTTTTGAAATACTGTGTAATTTCTTCCTGTGAAAATCCCGCTTTTTCAGCAAAATCAACTGCGTCTTCAAAGCCTGTCTCATTGACTTCATCATAAAGCCTGTAAGTGAATTCTCCCATGAGGTTTTGCAGCGCAACCGCCTTGAAAATACAGTCTATCTCATATCCGGGTTCATCAGTTATAACAAATCCGTCCTCTTTGAACTGCTCCCAAATAATTCCGTAAAAAATCGCGTATTTCGGCGATTCGTTGAATATTGCGTCATATACATAAGAATCTATATCCATTTAAAATCTCCTCTCTGTCGTCTTTTATTATTTTATAACATTGTGTTTACATTTTCAATATTGCAATGGAAAATATAATGATATATAATTATTATGTTTAAAAAATAATTAGGCGGTGCCAAATGATTGTAGAAATCAAAAGCGAAAATGTTAAGGTTCAGTGCCTTCTTGAAGGCGCAATGCTTCATTCTCTCGTTAAGGATGAAATTGAATATTTATGGCAGGGAGATAAGAAATACTGGGCAGGTCAGGCTCCCGTGTGTTTCCCGATTACCGGCGTTTTAAGGGATTCAAAGGCTGTTGCTTTCGGCAAGCCCTGCGAGATGAAACGCCATGGGGTTGCAAGAATCAATCCTTTTGAGATACGTGAACAGGGCGCTAATTTCGTTTCTTTCATTCAAAATTCAAGCGAAGAAACAAAAAAAGCCTTCCCGTTTGATTATTCCCTTGAAATTCGCTATACTGTTTTGAAAAATTCGGTAACAACACGCTATACAGTTAAAAATACCGGAAAAGACAGACTTCCGTTCGTTATCGGCGGCCATCCGGCGTTCAACTGCCCGCTTGAAAGCGGAGAAAAGTTTGAGGATTATACTGTTGAGTTCAGCGGCGCAGTAAATCAGAAATGTTTGCGTCCGGATGTTGAAACAGGTCTTGTGGATATTTCAAAGAGATATGATGTTCTTGACGCTCCTAACAAGATAAATCTTGACCACTCTCTTTTTGATCTTGATGCCATGGTTTTCGATAATATCAAGCCGAAATCCGCTGTGCTGAGCGCAGGGGGCAGAGGCGTTAAAATAGATTATCAGGATTTTGACAATCTGCTTGTGTGGTCTTCCTCAAACGGCGGAAATTTTGTAGCATTGGAGCCGTGGACAGGCATTTCTACCTGTTCGGATGAGGACAGCGTTTTTGAAAATAAACGCGGAATGACCGTTCTTGAACCTGACTGCGAAGCTTCTTTCGCTTTCAAAATAACTTTGATATAGGTGAGTTATGAATTACGGATTTTTAAGGGCGGCGGCAGCGTCGCTCAAGCTGAAACCTGCGGATACCGAATTTAATAAAAATGAAATAATCAAAGCAATAGATGAGGCGGTAAAAAATGAAACCCGCCTGCTTGTAACGCCTGAGCTTTCCGTTACAGGGTATACCTGTGCAGATCTGTTTTTCAGCAAGGCTTTGTACAACAGTGCAACGAGTGCCCTTGTTGAGATAGCTGAATACACAAACGGCAAAAATATTGCGGTTCTTGTGGGTGTGCCCGTTGAATATAAGAACAGCCTTTATAACTGCGCCGCAGTGCTTGTAAACGGCGTTGTTGCCGGTCTTGTACCAAAAATCCATATCGCAAATTATAATGAATTTTATGAAAAAAGATGGTTTGCATCCGGTGCTGATTTTAAAACAGCTCAGGATATTGAATTTTGCGGTTTCAATACAAAAATCGGCCCGCAGCTGTTTGATCTTGGGGACGGAGCAATTCTCGGCGTTGAGCTGTGTGAGGATTTATGGGTGCCGTGCCCACCGAGCGGAGAACTCTCGTTAAGCGGCGCTAATATTATTGCCAATCTTTCGGCAAGTGATGAATACGCGTCAAAAGCTCAGTACAGGCGCGAACTTGTTTCAAACCAGTCTGCCCGCTGTATCTGCGGCTATGCTTATGCCGGAGCTTCCGTGTTCGAAAGCACTACCGATCTGCTTTTCGGCGGAGCGCTTTTTGCGGCTGAAAACGGAACAGTGCTTGCTGAGGGGGAACGCTTCCAAAGAAAAACAAATATCATTTATGCCGATATTGATGTTGAGAAGATTAACACTCTGCGTGTGAAGAATATGAGCTTTGAAAACAATTCTCAGCAGGTTGAGATCTTAGATGCAAAGGTCGAAAATAATTCTAACGACCTCAAATTCAGATATGTTGACGCGCATCCTTTTGTTCCCGATAATGATGATAAACGCCGTGAACGCTGCCGTGAGATATTCTCAATTCAGGCAGGCGCTCTTGCTAAAAGACTTGAACATGTAGGCTCAACCGGTGCAGTAGTGGGAATTTCAGGCGGACTAGATTCAACTCTTGCTCTGCTTGTTTGCACAAAGGCGATGAGCTTGCTGGGTAAAGAAAACTCGGATATTCTGGGTGTAACAATGCCGGGATTCGGTACAACGGGCAGAACATACAATAATGCTCTTAAACTTATGAATTGCCTTGGTGTTACGGTCAGGGAGGTAGATATCAAAGAGGCTTGTATGCTTCACATGCGCGATATTAAGCATGATGCTGATATACACGATATAACGTATGAAAACACTCAGGCAAGAGAGCGTACACAAGTGCTTTTTGACCTTGCAAACAAGCACGGCAAACTGCTTGTAGGAACAGGTGATCTCAGCGAGCTTGCAATGGGCTGGTGTACTTATAACGGGGATCACATGAGTATGTACGGCGTAAATGCTTCCGTACCGAAAACTCTTGTGAGGTATCTTGTGGATTATGTTGCTTCCGTAAGCGAAAAAGATACTGCGGACGTGCTTTATGATATACTTGATACTCCCGTTTCACCCGAACTTCTTCCTCCCGATGAAAACGGAAATATCGCTCAGAAAACGGAAGAAAATATCGGTCCTTACGAGCTTCATGATTTCTTTCTTTACAATTTTATCAGATTTGGTTTTTCAAAAGAAAAACTTATCCGCCTTGCGCTTAAAGCATTTGATGAAAAATATTCTGAGGATACGGTTGAAAAGTGGGCGGATGTATTTATAAAACGCTTTTTTATAAGTCAGTTTAAACGGAGCTGCGTTCCCGATTCTCCGAAAGTGGGTTCTGTATCGCTTTCTCCGCGCGGTGACTGGCGTATGCCGAGCGATGCGTCTTTTGCGGCGTTTATTAAATAATTTCAAATTAAAAGGGGTATATAATATGGCTGATGAATACAGAGAAATTGCCGAGAATAACGATAACGGCAATTCAAAGAAGAAAAAGATAATAATCGGCGTTATTGCTGCGGTTGTTATAGTCGTTGTAATAGCTGTCGTTTGCGCGCTGGCTTTGGGTAACGGCGAGGAAAAATATACAGATACTCCCGTGTCTGATGAGGCTACTACTCAGCTTGAGCCGGGCGTTGAAAACGGTGTGTTTGTTGACAGTGTGCCGAATGATGTTACAAATAATGTTACAACATCTCAGGACTCTGACGGTTCGAACTCGTCTTCAGACGGGCAGAGCGGCAGCTCGGGTTCTTCAGGTAATTCAGGTTCCTCCGGTAATTCCGGATCTTCAGGTAATTCAGGTTCTTCCGATAATTCGGGCTCTTCAGGCAATTCAGGATCTTCGGAAGATTCCGGCTCCTCGGGTGATTCCGGTTCTTCTGATAATGATTCAAACGAAAACACTCCAAGGCAGATGGACGTATATATCGTTCTTCCTAATGACGGCAATGTTTCAGATACGCTTTATGTATATGTTAACGGAGAACTCGTTAAAGAAGAAGGAATTTCTGCAACATTAAATGGTCAGGTATTCCATTTCAAGACCGATGAAAGCTATACCGGCAGTGTAACTGTTGAGGCAAGACTTGAGAATTACGGAACAAGCGCAAAACAGAAATCAAACAATACATCATCACAGATAGTAGTTGCACTTCCGCTTGACAGCTCTGAGGAAAATATGGCTCCCGCTATTTGATCGGCAAATTAAAAAAAAGCCCCGCAAGGGGCTTTTTTTCTTTATCTCAGCGAACGCTTGGCAAATGATTTAAGATGAAAATTTTATGCGTTTTATACAAGTCGGCTATAAATAAACTATTTTTAAATATTAAAATTGATTATTGAATTATTAATATCGTTGTGTTAAAATAAGTGCGGACTGTGAAAGGGTGTAGTGCGCCCTTTTGCTTTATGGGAGAGTATGTTAAGGGTTATAGCCGCAGGGCGGCATCTCCCGATTGTCTGAATTATGTAATACATGAACTTGAAGTTCTGTCAGGAGGTAATTTATTACTATGCTTAAAAGAAAAAAGAAAACGATGGACGGTAATAACGCCGCTGCTCACGTTTCTTATGCGTTTACAGAAGTAGCAGCCATTTACCCCATCACTCCGTCATCAGTTATGGCGGAAGTAACGGATGTGCTTTCATCTCAGGATGCCAAAAACATTTTCGGCCAGAGTGTAAGAGTGCAGGAAATGGAATCAGAGGGCGGCGCAGCAGGTGCTGTTCACGGTTCTCTTTCAGCCGGTGCTCTCACAACAACTTATACAGCTTCTCAGGGTCTTCTTCTTATGATCCCCAACATGTATAAGATTGCTGGTGAGCTTCTTTCATCGGTTATTCATGTTTCCGCACGCTGCGTATCATCTCACGCCCTTAATATTTTCGGCGATCATTCAGATATCTATGCCTGCCGCCAGACAGGTTATGCAATGCTTTGCTCAAACAATCCGCAGGAAGTTATGGACCTCGGCGCTGTAGCTCATCTTTCAACTCTCAAGAGCTCAGTTCCTTTCCTTCATTTCTTTGACGGTTTCCGTACCTCTCACGAGATCCAGAAGATCGAGGTTTGGGATTACGAAGATCTTAAAGAAATGGTTGATATGGATGACGTTAAGCGTTTCAGAGAGCATGCTCTTAATCCTGAGCATCCTAC
The DNA here is from genome assembly GCA_900539425.1 of uncultured Oscillospiraceae bacterium. GTDB lineage: Bacteria > Bacillota > Clostridia > Oscillospirales > Acutalibacteraceae > Eubacterium_R. The sequence goes on from UQBX01000021.1 coordinate 11,139, forward strand.
TCTCCGCGGTTCAGCTGAAAACTCAGACATCTTCTTCCAGCACAGAGAGGCTTGCAACAAGTATTATAACGACGCCGTTGAGACAACTGTTATGTATATGAACAAAGTCAACGAAAAGATCGGCACAGATTATAAGCCTTTCAATTACTACGGTGCTCCCGATGCAGAAAACATTATCATCGCAATGGGCTCTGTATGTGACACAATCGCTGAAACAGTTGATTACCTCAACGCTCAGGGAGCTAAAACAGGTCTTGTTAAAGTTCACCTTTACAGACCGTTCTCATCAAAATATCTGCTTGACGTTATTCCGTCAACAGTTAAAAAGATCTCTGTTATTGACAGAACTAAAGAGCCCGGTTCAATCGGTGAGCCTCTTTACCTTGATGTTATTGCAGCTTTCAAGGGTTCACAGTTTGAAACCACTCCTATCTACCACGGCCGTTACGGTCTCGGTTCAAAAGATACAGTACCTGCTCATATCATTGCTGTATATAACAACATGAACGCTGCAGAGCCTAAGGAAGTATTCACTATCGGTATTACCGATGATGTTACTTACCTTTCACTTGAAATCGGTGAAAATGTTGATACAACTCCTTCAGGCACAACAAGCTGTAAGTTCTGGGGTCTCGGCTCAGACGGTACAGTTGGCGCAAATAAGGACTCAATCAAGATCATCGGCGATAACACAGATAAGTACGCTCAGGGTTACTTCTTCTATGATTCCAAGAAGTCCGGCGGTATCACAGTTTCTCACCTTCGTTTCGGTGATAATCCGATCACTTCAACATACCTTATCAACAAGGCTAACTTTGTTGCTTGCCACTGCCCGTCATACGTTACCAAGTATGATATGGTTCAGGATCTTGTTCCCGGCGGCACATTCCTTCTTAACTGCATCTGGACTCCTGAAGAGCTTGATAAGGAGCTTCCCGCAGCTATGAAGAGATACATTGCAAACAATGATATCAACTTCTACATTATCAACGGTATCAAGATTGCTGAGGAAGTAGGCCTCAAGGGCAGAGCTTCAACAATTCTTCAGTCTGCTTTCTTCACAATCTCAGGTATTCTTCCTGTTGATCAGGCTATCGAGCTTATGAAAGCTAAGGCAACCGCTAAGTTCTCAAAGAAGGGCGATGCTGTTGTAGCCGCTAACCATCAGGGTATTGACAGAGGTTCAAAAGAGCTTATTAAGGTTGATGTTCCTGAAAGCTGGAAGACTGCTGTTGACGAAGAAAAAGAACTTGAGATCAAGACAGACCGTCCTGAAATGAAGAAGTTCGTTAAGGATATCCTCAGCCCTGTTGATCATCAGAAGGGTGACAAGATCCCTGTTTCTAAGTTTGTTGACATGGCAGACGGCGTTTATCCTCAGGGTTCAGCTGCATTTGAAAAGCGCGGTATCGCAGTAGATGTTCCCGAGTGGGAGCCCACTTCATGCGCTCAGTGTAACAGATGTGCAATGGTTTGCCCGCACGCTGTTATCCGTCCTGTTGCTCTTACAGCGGACGAGCTTGCTGCAGCACCTGCAAACACAAAGGCTGTAGACCTCAAAGTTCCTAAGGATTCAGGACTTAAATATGCAATCATCATTTCAACGCTTGATTGCACAGGCTGTGCTTCATGCGCAAATGTTTGCCCGACTAAATCACTTACAATGAAGCCCATCGCTTCTCAGATGGACAGCCAGCCCGTATTTGACGCTCTTTGCGACGTTGAACCCAAGGCTGAGGTTGCTTCAGACAAAACAATCGTTTCTACCCAGTATCTCAAGCCTTATCTTGAGTTCTCCGGCGCTTGCGCAGGCTGCGGTGAAACTCCTTATGCTAAACTTGCTACTCAGCTTTACGGTGATAAGATGTATATCGCAAACGCAACAGGCTGTTCTTCAATCTGGGGCGGTTCAGCACCTTCAACTCCTTACACCGTAGATAAGAACGGCAACGGACCTGCATGGTCAAACTCACTGTTTGAGGACAATGCTGAGTTCGGTCTCGGTATGTTCCTTGCACAGACTCAGATCCGTGAAAGACTTGCTAAGGACGCTCTTGCTCTTAAAGATACAAGCGTAGGCGATAAGGTTCAGGCTTACCTTGATACATTCACTTCAACACGCGGAAACGATGCTCCTGCTAAAGCTCTTATCGAAGCTCTTGAGAACACTGAATTCGAAGGCGCTGAGAAAGAAGCTGCAGAAGACTTCCTTAAGGATAAGAGCTACGCTGCAAAGAAGAGCCAGTGGATCTTCGGCGGTGACGGCTGGGCTTACGATATCGGCTTCGGCGGACTTGATCACGTTCTTGCTCAGAATCAGGATGTTAACGTTCTTGTATTCGATACAGAAGTTTACTCAAACACAGGTGGTCAGGCTTCTAAGTCTACTCCTACAGGCGCAGTTGCTCAGTTTGCTGCTTCGGGTAAGATTACAAAGAAAAAGGATCTTGCAAAGATCGCTATGTCTTACGGCTACATCTATGTTGCTCAGGTAGCAATGGGTGCTGATTACAACCAGTGCTTAAAGGCATTCAAAGAGGCTGAGGCTTATAATGGTCCTTCAATCATCATTGCTTATGCTCCCTGTATCAACCACGGTATCAAGATGCCGTTCAACCAGGCAGAGCAGAAGAAGGCTGTTGCAGCAGGCTACTGGAATCTGTTCAGATTCAATCCTGCTCTTGCAGAGGAAGGCAAGAATCCGTTCAGCCTTGATTCAAAGGCTCCTTCAGCTGATTACATTGAGTTCATCAACGGCGAAACTCGTTATTCTTCACTCAGAAGAAGCTTCCCTGAAAAGGCTGATAAGCTCTTCAACATTGCTGCTGAAAACGCAGTTGCTAAGTATAACGATCTTCTTCGCACTGTTGAGTATTACGCTCCTAAGAAGGACTGATTTGAGACAGTTGTTAATATTCACAAGAATATAAATCACATTGTCGAAAAATATTGTAAAAATTAACGAAACGGGACTTCACAAGAAGTCCCGTTTTTGTTATAATTAAATATAATACACTTTATTTTCAAAAGTTTTGATTGAAAATAAGCAATTTCATATTTGAAAGAAGGTGAATGGTTGAAAGAACTTTCGTTCTATCTTGTTACCGATACGCATTATTTCGATACCTCATTTGAGGCAAGCGGCCCCGCTTATGAAAGAAGAAGCCGTACAGACCAAAAATGCGTTGCCGAAACTCCGGCTGTTATTGATGCAGGATTTGCTCAAATAGCGGCTGATAAAGATACTGATATTATCCTTATACCGGGAGACCTTGTTTACAGGGGCGAGTATCAGAGCCATGTCGGCTTCAGAGAAAGACTTTACAGACTGAAAGAACAGGGCAAACGTATATATCTTATTACTGCCCGCCATGATTACGGCGGCGATCCTGTTGAATTCGACGGGGAAGAAGAGATTCCGGTAAAAGAGATGAAACGTGAAGATCTTCGTGATTTTTACAGGGATTTCGGATTTGACGAAGCCATATCAGAACACAAAAAATCCATGTCTTATGTTGTACAGCTTCAGCCGGGTTACCGTCTGCTTGCACTTAATTGCGACGGAGACTGCAAGGATTTTAAAGGCTTGTGGGATGATCAGATGCAGTGGGCGCTTGATGAAATAAAGAAAGCGCACGATGCTGGCGATTACATATTTGCAATGACGCACTATCCGCTGCTGCCGTTTTCGCCTGTTATGAATTTTATAGGCGATGCAAAGCTTACCGATTGGGAAAAGCGAGCCAATGAATTTGCCGATGCGGGACTGAACCTTATTTTTACTGGCCATATGCACGCACAGGCACTGACGGATTATACAACTTCAAACGGCAATACCATTACTGATATTCAGACAGGGTGTTTTGTAGGCTGCCCGTGTGCATACAGACGAGTAGTTATAGACGATGAAAAGATAACCGTTAAATCGTATACTATAAATGATTTTGAATGGGATAAAGGAGGCAGAACTGCGGCAGAGTATTTCCAATGGCGTTTTGACAGAATGATACTTGACATAGTTAATGCCATGGCGGATGATTTCGCATTCTTTACAAGGCTTTTCGGAGGGCCAGAAAAGAACAAAAAGCTCAAAATTCCCGTGACTGTTGCGGGTAAGATACTTCAGAAGCTTACTCTGGGAGGGGTTGGCAGGCTGTTTTGCTTTAAGGTGGATAAGTCCATAAAAAACAGACTTCTCAGGGATACAGCAGTGGAACTTGTGCGCAATATTTTTGTGGGCAATGAACCGTATGTAAAAGGCACACCTATGTACGAAGCGGTTTCCAAGCTGTTTGACAGGCTTTCTCCCGTACTGAAAATAGTTCAGAAAAAGCTGGGAGAAAAAGAGCCGATGCTTTCGGATATCAAAGGTTTTGTTCTTTCAATGATAGGGGACGAAAGGCAGATGGATTACGAAGCTGTGCTTTATAAATAATTTAAGGGGTAAAAATTTATGGAAAATGTTATAGCGCCTCCGTCAACGCAGGATAAAAAATATGTAAATGTAAAAGAATTCGTGCTGTATCTTTTTGCCGTTTTCTTCTACACAAATATGACGGGTATGATAGGCTCTTACAGAAGTGCTTATCTTGTAAATGTTTTAAGACTTAGTGACAGTCAGGTATCACTGTTCAATACTCTTGTAAGCGTGATACCGTTTATTCTGAATTTCTTTATAACAATGTATATAGACGGCAGAAGGGCAGGAAAGAGAGGCAAATTCCGCCCTCTTGCAATGGCGGTTGCAATACCGTGCGGTGTGCTTCTTGTACTCAGCTTTTGGGCGCCACCTCAGCTTTCTGGCACACTGTTGCTAATTTATGTAACTACTATCGCTGTTTTATGGGCAGTGGTTACAAATTTCGGCGATTCTATAAACAAAGTAGCAAATGTTATGACGCCTAACCTCAACGAAAGAGATACTGTGCTTTCGTTTAGAAGTATCTGTTCTGCTGTTGGCAACTCTGCTCCTCTCGTAATAGTTCTTGTTATCGGACTTATCTGGAAAGACGAAGGCACGCAGTATATTATAGGCGCGGCTTTGTGCGGTGTTATAGGAACTATACTTATGCTTGTAGGCACCAAGTCTATAAGGGAGCGTGTAGCCTATAATCAGGAAAAGAAAAACCCGCTTATCGGAATAAAAGATGTACTTGTAAATAAATATGCGTGGGTAATCCTGATTTCAGAATTTCTCAAGAATTTCAGGCAGATAGCCACATATATGGGTGTATTTCTTGCGGCAGCACTTCTCGGCAGCACAAGCAAATATCTGTGGTTCGGATTGCCTACCGGTATCGGTACAGCGGTAGGAATGCTTGTAATAAACTTCCTGCTCAAGAAGTTTAATTCAAAGGTTCTTTACATAGCAAGCGGAATTTACTCAATTATTATAAATTCAGCTGCTTTCGCTGTCGGTTATGTTTATTTCAATAATCCCAGCCCCGCACTTCAGATAGTGTTTATAATCTTCCTGTTCCTTATCGGACTTCAGTTCGGCGCTTCAAATCTTTTGCCCAGTATGTTCCAGGCGGATGTTATTGAGGATATTGAAGTAAAAACAGGTAAAAGGCTTGATGCCACTCTGCCTTTTGTAATCAATATCTTTACAATGGTCAGCGGCACTATTGCAACTGCGCTTGCTCCGATGATACTTTATGGTCAGAATTCAATAATAGGTTATATCCAGCCTACAGATGCTATACCAGAACCTGTGCAGAGTATAAAGACAAAGATACTTTTGCTGTTCTTTTACACGGTATTCCACGGCATAATGATGTTCCTTGCAGGTGTTCCGTTCTTCTTCTATAAGCTTACGGGTAAACGCAAGCAGGAGATTCACGAAAAAGTTGTTGAAATGAGAGCAAAATTCGAGGAAAATAAAAGCGAAGATTAATTGAATAAAAAGATATAAAAAGATGGCGCTGATAAAATATCAGCGCCGTTTTCTGTTATTCGTTGTGACTGCGTTAAATGAATATAGTTTTAAGTTCAGTAATTAATTCAGTCAAGAACTTTGAATTCAGGATAATATTTGAATTTGGCTTCGCCCAAAATCTTGTTTTCCGCAACATAGGTGTTTTCCCAGAAACGTGAGTCATGGGATTCGTTTCTGTTGTCTCCCATGCAGAAGTACAGATTTTCTGCAACGGTGTATTCACCGCTGTCACTTACTTTGCAGTATTTGTCAATGAACTGCGTATATCCTACTTTCATTCCGTTTTCTGCGTAGCAGTAAATTCCGTCTGTTGTAATAACTTCGCCTTTTTCCGGAATGTAGTACGGTCCGTAGTCACCTATAGGTTCTCCGTTAGTGACAAAGCTTTGGTCTGTTTCGTATGTGTTGCCGTCCTTGTCAGTTATAAATGCAGAACCGTCAACAACAGTAACAGTTTCTCCGGGAAGACCGATAACCCTTTTAACAAATATCTGAGATTCGTCATCGGGGTAATAGAAAAGTATAATATCATATCTCTGCGGTGTTTCGTTTATATAGGCAATTCTGCTTGCTATTATCCTATCGTGCTCGTTTATCGTGTTTTTCATTGAACCAGTAGGCACAACCGCGTTCGCAAACACAAAATATTTCAGCAGCAGAGCGATTATTACCGCAATTACTATCGGCAGTAAAAAGTCTACGGTTTCAGCAAATTTGCTTTTCTTTTTCTTTGCTTTTTTTGATTTCTTGCCTTTTCCGTTACTTTCCTCAATGACAGTTTCTGTGGGATTTTCATAATCCTGCCTTGGCTGTATGTTTTCTGCCGATTTTTTATTTTCTATTTCATATATCTGCTTGGTGGCGCTCAGTTCAGGCGATATGCTGGTGTTAAAATACTTTGCTCCGCAGCTTGGGCAGGTGATCCAGTCGCCGTTTTCCTCAATGCCGTCAAATCCGCATTTTTTGCATTTCATTTATTTTCTGTGCCTCTTTCTCGATTTTTTTAATACCCCGCCAAGCTCAACTATATCACTGTATGGTGTTGCTGAGTTGATTACCTTGAATCCTTCGGCGTCGCTTGTCAGCTCACACGAAAGCACGGCTTTGCCGCGTTCTTCATAACCGGAGCAGTCAAGTGAATTGTCAACGTATATCTTAACCATTCTGTTCTTTTCTCTTACAACGGTTACTGTGTGGCTGGATGCACTGATTGAATTTTCGGATTTCAGTCTCAGAGTACCTGCGTTTACAGTGATAATGCCTTTGTCAACGCGTATCATAATATCATCATTCTGGCAGATTATACCGTCGTTTTCATCATATTCGAAAATGATTGTAAAGTCGTTAGCCTCGTCAGCATTGGTATATCTTTTATCCGTTTTTCCGAACTGGAATATCTTTACTTCAAACGGAGCCAGAGTGAGATTGATTTTATCATTATAATTATAAAGGTCAGAGCTTTCCGCGCCGCTTTTGTTGAGCACATTGAAACGCCTTGCGTTTTTAAGACTTTCGGGGCATCCCATAAGTTTATTGAGCGTCAGCGTAAGCGGAGCTGCCTCGTGGGTGGGGTTTCTCAGCGCGATAACGCCCTCGCCGTCCTCAGTCCATGATGCGTAGCAGTAAATGTTGTTTTGTACCGGGTCTCCTCCCAAAAACATTGCGTGTTTAAGTATACGGTGGTTCGCTTTCTGCCAGTTGATAACACGTGCAAGAATGCGCCATTTTTCATCATTCATGAGAGAAGGGGATATATAAAGCTCATTAAGTGCCGCGCCTCTGCAGGCGTTCCAGAAAAATGCCTTTTCAAATTCATCATCTGTATAGTTAAGATGAGCTTCACGACCGTATATAGGTTCATGGTTGTAAATATTGCCGAGCGGGAACTGCAGACCTCTGTTTACGATGAAATCGTAATAAACGCCGTCACGGTAAGTCATTTCGGCATCTACCTGTGCCTGCTGTCCTCTTGGATAATTCTTGGCAAATTCAATATCGCCGCTGTTTTGAAGCCATACCGAATTTACATACTGAAGCCACCAAGGAGAAGGACTTACATAGCAGGTAAGATTTATCCATATATCTTTGCCCTGGGCTGTGCGTACATCTCTTACGGCTTTTAATATCTTTATCCATCTGCGCCACAGCTCTGTAATATAATACATGTCGTGGTCGCCGCCGGTTATATGGTCATGCTTTTGATTTTTGCAAGGCTTGCGCGCAAATCCGTCCAGTTTCCAGTATGCAATGTCATTCGTTTTTGTCATCTGCACAAGGAAATCTTTAAGATTGTTGAGGTATGTCTTTGAGCATACGCAAATGTCGTCAGACTCCTCACAGTAAAATCCTTTTCCGGAACGTTCTATCCTTTTTGCGAATTTGGAGTTATATATATATCCTCCGCGCGGGCCGAGCCAAAGACCGAAACTGCTTCCAAGCTTGTTTGCAAGACTGCTCAAATCCAGCATTCCGTTAGGGAATTTCTTTTGGTTGATACTCCAGAAATCGGCTTTGTAGTTATTCCAGCCGTCGTCCATAACATATCCGTCAATCGGAGGTACTCCGTTTGATGATAATTTGCTTTCAACTTTATAGAAAGCCGCCTCGGTGTTATCTGCGTCAATGTCCATCATCCTGTCATACCAGGTGTTGTACTGTACGCGATAATCAGATTTTACAGATATGCGTTCAATGTATTCGAAAAATGCTTTTCTCAGATCCACCATCATCAGGCTTTTTGCAGCGCCCATTACGGTGGTGGGGCATACTATCTTTCTTTCTGCGCTTTTGCCTATGAAGTATACCACCTGGCCTCTGCCGTGGAAAACCCCGTTCTTTGTGCCGGGAAATACACATCCGAAAAACAGGCTGTCTATATAAAACGGCTGGCCCAGATTTGAGTAGAACTCGTCCGTTTCGGTAGCCCCGCCGTTTGCAGTATATGATGTTTTTGAGTTTACTATGCCTATGCTCTCAAGCATTATATAGTCAATCGTTTTCGGCTGGCTCTGCTCAATCGCTATCTGTTTTTCAAGCGTTTCACCGTCAGATCCTATACGGTAACTCATAGTAACCGTTGTGCCTTTGTCTTCTTTAAAACGGAAAAAAAGCTTTCCGTCCTTTTCAACAGCCTCGCTTACGGCAAGGTTTTTGGAGGAGATAGAATCTCCGTCCTTGAATTTTATCTCAAATTCACTGCCGCTTCCGTCAGGTATGAATACCATGCCTGAATATGTGTTTTTTATCTGTGAGGCGTAAAGATATCCGTCAGTTACGTTGAATTCTCTTTCCAGCTTTTTGCTTTTCAGTTTAAACATATTCTATCCCTTTTTTCAGTGTTTACAGGTTGTTTTTCTTTTCTATTTCATCAAGCGCTTTTGCAAGCTGATCAGGGCATGAAGTCTGCTTGAAACCGCATTTTATGCCTGCAAGGGTGTTTTTTACTTCATCTATTTTTTTGCCCTTTACAAGTGCTGCAATACCTTTAAGGTTGCCGTTGCAGCCGCCTGTGTAGCTGACGCTTTTTATTGTCTGGCCGTCATCCTCTATCTCAATGGTTATTGCCTTTGAGCAGGTTCCCTGAGTTTTATATGTATAAGTCATTTTCATCACACTTCCTGAATTTGTATATTTATTAAATTATATAATATAACACTTTATAATTATAATCAATATTATACATGTTTTCAATAATAAAATTTTACTTATTTTTGAATTTATCAAAATTCTGCTTACTTTAATCTTGAAATGGATATGTCACTGTGATATTATTAAAATAATTTAAAATGCAGAAAATGTGTATTTATTTTGCCTATATAACAGGGCTTTCTGATACGCATTTCTGTTAAAATATAATAAAAAAGGGGTATTGTTTATGGAAAAGATCAAAGTCGGCATTATCGGCGCAGGCAGAATAGGGCAGGTTCACGCAAAGTCAATTACCTACCATATTCCCCAGGCCGAGATTGTTGCAATTTCCGATATTTATGAAGAGGGAGCAAAGAAAGTAGCACAGGAACTCGGTATTCCCAATTACTATAAAGATTATCACGAGATACTTAATGATAAATCAATAGACGCTGTTCTTATCTGTTCATCAACAGATACTCATGCTGATATTGCTTGTGAGGCAGCAGCGGCGGGCAAGCACATCTTCTGTGAAAAGCCTGTTGATCTTACAGTTGCAAAAATTAAGAAAGTTATTGACGCTGTTGACAAGGCAGGCGTAAAGCTTCAGATAGGTTTCAACAGAAGATATGACCATAATTTCGCTTACATAAAAGAACTTGAAAACGAAGGAAAGATCGGCAATATTCAGACAATTAAGATCACAAGCCGTGACCCTGAGCCGCCTTCAATTGATTATGTAAAGGTTTCAGGCGGTATCTTCCTTGATATGACAGTTCATGATTTCGATATGGCTCGCTTTATCGGCGGTGAAGTTGAAGAAGTATATGCAAATGCCACCGTTATGGTAGATCCCGCTATCGGTGAGGCAGGCGACGTTGATACAGCGCTTGTTGCCCTTAAATTTAAGAGCGGCGCTATCGGTGTTATTGATAACTGCCGCAGAGCCGCTTACGGTTATGACCAGCGCCTTGAAGTATTCGGTTCAAAGGGGCAGGCTGCCGCAGCAAATGATACACCAACAAATGTTGCTTTTATTGATGCAAACGGCAGTGTAACAGACAAGCCGCTTTATTTCTTCCTTGAGAGATATATGCAGTCATTCACAGATGAAATGACTCAGTTCATTGACTGCGTAATTAATGACAAGCCTACCCAGACCACTGTTTATGACGGCCTTGAGGCGCTTCGTCTTGGTCTTGCGGCAAAGAAATCAGTAGAAGAGCACAGACCTGTTAAACTTTCCGAAATCGAGGGCTGCTGAGATGAAAAGAGAAAGATTAACTATGTCACAGGCGCTCGTCCGCTTTCTTGATAATCAGTATATCGAGTGCGACGGCGTTGAAACAAAATTTGTTTCCGGAATATTCGGGATTTTCGGCCACGGCTGTGTAGTAGGCGTAGGCCAGGCGCTCGAACAGGGCGGCCACAATCTTAAATTCTATCAGGGCAAAAATGAGCAGAATATGGCTCTTGCCGCTGTTGCTTACGCAAAGCAGATGGACAGAAAAGCAATAATTCCCTGCGTTTCTTCTATCGGCCCCGGCGCAACAAATATGGTAACAGCCTGCGGCTGTGCAACGGCGAACAGAATACCGCTTCTTGTTTTGCCGGGCGATACTTTTGCCTGCCGTCAGCCTGACCCTGTTTTGCAGCAGGCTGAATTTTTCGATAACTACGGCAGAACGGTTACTGACGCATTCAAGGGTGTATGCCACTATTTTGACAGAATTATAAGACCTGAACAGCTTATGACAGCATGTATCAATGCTATGCGTGTGCTTACCGACCCGGCTGATACGGGCGCAGTTTGCCTTGCAATGCCTCAGGATGTTGAGGGTGAGGCTTACGATTATCCGGAGCACTTCCTTCAAAAGCGTGTATGGCATATGGACAGAAGACCGATAACTGCTTCACAGCTTGACAGAGCAGCTGCTCTTATCAAAGCTTCCAAAAAGCCTGTTATCGTATGCGGCGGCGGTGTTCGTTACAGCGGCGCAGAAAAAGAACTTCTTGAGTTTGCCGAAAAATATAATATCCCTATCAGCGAAACACAGGCAGGTAAAGGCATTATTGCGTGGAACCATCCGCTCAATGTGGGCGGTATCGGCGTAACAGGCGGTAAAGCCGCAAATGTTATCGGCAGGGATGCTGATCTTGTTATCGGCGTTGGTACAAGATTTACCGATTTCACCACTTCCTCAAAGTGGCTGTTCAATGAAAACAGAAAAGTGCTCGGTATAAACATCTGCCCGTTTGACGCTTATAAAATGGATGCAGAGGCTATTGTGGCTGACGCGAAAGAGGCGGTTAAAGCCCTTATCGGCGCCTGCGAAGGATATAAAACAGAGTACACAAATGAAATTGAAAACGCTAAAAAAGAGTGGGATGCTATTGTTGATGAATATTATTCAACAGAGCTTCCCGGCGGACTTAACCAGACTCTTGCACTCGGCATAATCAACGAGTTTATGGGCGAGGATGATATTGCTGTCGGTTCAGCAGGCTCACTTCCCGGCGATATGCAGAGACTTTTCAGACCCAAAAACCGCGAAACTTACCATATGGAATACGGCTATTCAAATATGGGTTATGAGATCAACGGCGCTTTGGGCGTTAAACTTGCTCAGCCCGACAAGGAAGTTTATACTTTCTGCGGTGACGGCTCATTCCTTATGGCTCACTCCGAACTCTATACCTCACTTCAAGAAGGCTTAAAGCTCAATATCTGTATTTTTGATAATATGGGCTGGGGATGTATTGAAAATCTTCAGAATAATCAGGGCACAGATACATTCGGCACTGTTTTCCGTGCAAGAAACCCCGAAACTGGTATGCTTGACGGCGATGATATCCCCGTTGATTTTGCTAAAATAGCTGAGGGCTATGGTGCTAAAGGATATACTATTCGCACTTCGGACGAACTCAGGGCAGCACTTGAGGACGCCAAAAAGCAGACGAAAACAGTTCTGTTCGATATAAAGGTACTTCCCAAAACCATGACACCCGGTTTTGAATCCTGGTGGAGAGTAGGCGTTGCTGAAGTATCAAAGAGCAAGACCGTTGCGGCGGCTTATGACGATATGCAGAAACATATCAAGGAAACATTCGATTATTAATATTCTGAAAGGTAACATAAATTATGCTTGATAAAAATAAAGTTAAGCTTGCTATTGCGCCTATCGGCTGGACAAATGACGATATGCCTGACCTCGGCGCTGAAAACTCTTTTGAGCAGTGCATCAGCGAAATGGCTCTTGCAGGTTTTAAAGGCACGGAGATAGGCAATAAATATCCGAAAGATCCCAAGGTGCTCAAAAAGTATCTTGATATCAGAGGGCTTCAGGTGTGCAATGCGTGGTTTTCTTCGTATCTCACTTCAAAACCGTATGAAGAAACTATTGAGGCTTTCAAAAAGCACTGCGATATGCTCTGCGAACTCGGCGCAAAGGTAATCGGAGCGTCCGAACAGGGCAATTCTATTCAAGGATGTCTTGATAAATCAATACTTGATGAAAAGCCGTGCTACACTGATGAGCAGTGGGCAGTGGTTGCTAAAGGCTTCAACGAAATGGGCGAGTATGCACGTTCTAAGGGTATGTATTTTACCGTTCATCATCACATGGGAACGGGCGTGCAGACTGTTGAGGAAATTGATAAGCTTATGGAGATAACAGATTCCGAGCTTGTATATCTTCTTTTTGACAGCGGCCATCTTACATTCGCAGGTATTGACCCTGTTCCTGTTCTCAAAAAATATGTAAACCGTGTAAAGCACGTTCATCTTAAAGATGTACGCATGGATGTTTACAACAATCAGGTTGTTCCCAATCACATGAGCTTCCTTGATGCTGTACGTGCGGGTGTATTTACAGTTCCCGGGGACGGCGATGTTGATTTTAAGCCTATTTTCGATATTCTTGCAGATAACGATTATGAAGGCTGGGTAGTTGTTGAGGCGGAGCAGGATCCCGCAAAGGCAAACCCGTTTGAATATGCAGTAAAAGCAAGAAAGTATATTGCAGAGAACACAGGACTGTAATCTCATAACAGAAAGAAAAAGAGCGGAGTTCCGCTCTTTTTTTGTTTCAGTGTCCGCTAACAAGATTTTTTATTCCTTTGCAATAAATATCTGCGTTTTAGCAGCTCTTTTTATAAGCATATTAACTATTGACTTTAGCGCGCTAATACGATAAAATTAGAATATCAAATAAAAGGAGTAGACATTATGAAAAAATTTAAAAAACTTCTGGCAGTGCTTCTTTCAGTGCTGTTTGTTGCAAGCTGTTTTGCCGCTTGTTCTAATTCACAGACTGCAAAAACATCAAGCGACCTCGAATACATAAAGAACAAAGGAACAATGGTTATCGGTATTACTGAATATGAGCCGATGAACTATTATGTAAAGGACGAGAACGGAAACGATGTTCTTACCGGTTTCGATACCGAATTTGCCCAGGCTGTATGTGAAAAGCTCGGCGTTGAAGCTCAGTTTATCGTAATCGACTGGGACAACAAGATTATGGAGCTCAATTCAGAAGCTATCGACTGCTGCTGGAACGGTATGACTCTTACAGATGAAGTTACTTCTGCAATGAGCTGCACTGATCCCTATGTAAAGAACGAGCAGGTTCTTGTTATGAAGAGCGATGTTATCGGAAATTATCCCGATGTTGCAAGCCTTGCTGACGTTACATTTGCCGCTGAAAGCGGTTCAGCAGGCGCAGCTGCTATTGAGAGCGCAGGTTATATGGATAACTGCACAACAGTTACAGCTCAGTCAGATGCTCTTATGGAAGTTGAAAGCGGATCCGTACAGGCGTGCGTTATAGACAGTACTATGGCTAAGGCTATGACAGGCGAGGGAACAAGCTATGCGGATCTTGCTATAGGTGTTGCGCTCACTTCAGAGGAATACGGCATCGGTTTCAGAAAAGACTCAGATGCAGCTGCCGAAGTAAACAAGATTATAGAGGAAATGAAAGCGGACGGCTCACTTCAGGCTCTTGCCGACAAGTATCAGCTTACTCTTGCTTAAAGCATAAGCAGTGCCATGCGCACACATTGCTAAAATTATTGCTGAAATAACCGGGGGCAGGGGGTAATCCCTCTGCCCTCAGGTTTTGAAAGGTAAATTATTCTTATGGATATGGATTTGTTTATCTCGGTTACAAAGGATCTGCTCGAGGGCTTTGGAATGACCACCAAGCTTTTTGCGCTCACTCTTGTGTTCGCATTGCCGTTAGGTCTTATTGTAAGCTTCGGCTCTATGAGCAAATTTAAACCGATTAAAATAGTTACTAAGGCATTTGTGTGGGTAATCAGAGGAACCCCGCTTATGCTCCAGCTTATAGTTGTATATTACGGGCCGGGTCTTATCTTCGGATGGGATCTGCTTGAAAGGTTTGACGCCGTTTTGATTGCGTTTGTAATCAATTACGCATGCTATTTCTCTGAGATTTACAGAGGCGGCATTGAGGCTATCCCGAAAGGGCAGTATGAGGCGGGTCAGGTTCTCGGAATGACCAAATCACAGATCTTCTTTAAGGTTGTGCTGTTCCAGGTAATCAAGAGAATCGTTCCCCCAATGAGCAATGAGATAATCACTCTTGTAAAGGATACCTCTCTTGCAAGAATCATCGCCGTTTACGAAATTATATGGATGGCTCAGAACTATATCAAGCTTCAGGGTCTTATCTGGCCGCTGTTCTACACCGCCGTATTCTATCTTGTATTCTGCGGTATTCTTACATTGCTGTTCAACTTCATCGAAAAGAAAATGGATTATTATAAGGGTTAATCAATATGTCTGTTCTTGAAATAAATAATATAAAAAAGAAATTTGCAAATAATGAGGTGCTCCGCGGAATATCCTTTTCTCTTGAGGAGGGCGAGGTACTGTCTATAATCGGTTCTTCAGGAAGCGGTAAAACTACTTTGCTTCGCTGTATGAATTTCCTTGAAAGAGCTGATGAAGGCACAATCGCAGTTGACGGCAATGTTATTTTTGACGCGTCAAATAAAAGCAGACTGTCCGAAAAGGAGATCAGGAAAAACAGATTGAATTTCGGACTTGTGTTCCAGGATTTTAACCTGTTTCCTCAGTACAGCGTTATGGGCAATCTGCTCCTTGCACCTAAGCTTCTTGCCAAAGAATCACCTGATTATAAAAAGAATAAAGATGAAATAAACAAGGAAATAGTAGCCAAGGCGGAAATGCTGCTTCAGAAAGTAGGCCTTTCAGATAAGAAAGACGCTTACCCCTGTGAGCTTTCAGGCGGTCAGAAACAGCGTGTTTCAATTGCAAGGGCGCTTTGCCTTTCCCCACGTGTGCTTTTCTTTGATGAGCCTACTTCCGCTTTGGATCCCGAACTTACCGGCGAGATACTTAAAGTAATAAAAAGCCTTGCCGCTGATAATATGACCATGGTTATCGTAACACATGAGATGAAATTTGCGCATGATGTTTCCGATAAGGTCATATTTATGGACGAAGGCGTTATTCTTGAGCAGGGTACGCCGCAGCAGGTGTTTGACTCACCGAAATACGAGCGCACAAGAGAATTTCTGCAGGGATACGAGGAGTAATTAAATAATAAGGATGTGTCTTTGTTGGCTGTAAAACTTAATCCTGACAAAGAGGTTGTAAAAACCGTTAAGGAAGGGCTTAAAAGGACGGGCGGCTACTGCCCGTGCCGCATTCAGCGTACGGAGGATTTCAAGTGCGTCTGCCGTGAGTTCAGAGAGCAGATAGCTGATCCTGATTTCGAGGGTTTCTGCCACTGTATGCTGTATTATAAATCGAAGGATTAAAACGAGGTGTTATTATGTCTGTTGTTAATCTTACAAGAAACAATTTCAAAACCGAAGTCATGCAGAGCGATAAGACTGTTCTTATCGATTTCTGGGCAGAGTGGTGTGGCCCGTGCCGCATGATGAGCCCCATAGTTGACGAGGTGGCTGATACTGTGAGCGATGTAAAGGTGTGCAAGGTAAATGTAGATGAATCCGCAGACCTGGCTTCAATGTTCGGAATAGAGAGCATTCCCACGCTCATCGTTATCAAAAACGGTCAGACGGTCAATAAAAGCATAGGCCTTATTAGTAAGGATAAGGTGCTTGAACTTATCAATGTATAATAACAGTAAGACATAAAAAAGCCGTGCACGGGGTTTCCCGAGCACGGCTTTTTTCATCAATCTTTCTCGTTTTCCGAGGTTTCCTTATCAGTTTTCTTTTTGAATCTTTTAAAAAATCCTGTACTGGTCTTTTCGGTGCTTACTTCATTTATAGGAATAGGGTTCATGGTTTTCCACAGGCTTATCCTGCCTGTATCGTTGAATGCCTTTATAGTCATTATCAGTATCGGAACTATAAACATTCCTAAAACGCCGAAAAGCTTTAATCCGAAGTAAAGACCTGCAAGAGTGATAAGCGGATTTACACCCAGTGAATCGCCAACAATCTTAGGCTCTATATACTGCCTTACAACTGTGATTATAACATATATAACAATAAGACCGATTGCCTGCGCTGTGTTGCCCATAATAAGCGATACAATCGCCCACGGAATAAGTATTCCGCCTGAGCCTGCAACAGGGAGAATATCAAATATACATATGCCGAGTGCAATAAGGTATATATAACTGTTGCTCATTATTCCCGCAATGCTTAATATGGTAAAGCCAAGCGAAAGTTCGCAGAATGTTATAAACATTATCAGCAGATATGCTTTTACCATTTTAAGTATTGTGTTGGAAAATACCTGCTTTATCTCAACCAGCAGATTCTTTTTGTTATCAGGCAGCTGAAGCTGAATGAAGTTAACTACTGAGCGGTAATCTTTTGCGAAAAGTATCCACGCAATAATGCCGATAACTATTCCGAGCACAGCGGACGGTACGTTACGCGCAACATTATAGATACCCGTTACACCTGTTGAGATAGTATTCTTAACAGTGTCTGACGTAAGCCCTAATGCACTGAGGTCAAAATCAGTTGACAGGGCACTGATGAGTTCCGTTATCTTTTGTGCCGCCGCACTGTAAATATTATCCGGCAGGAAACTCAGCGCCTTGAGAAGCAGTTCCTGCAGATCTGCAAGAAATTTCGGGAAATCGGATAGCTGACCTATAAGATAGGATATAAATTCTCTGAGCTCTCCGAGCAGATTGCCAATCAAAAGTATTATCGGTATAAGGATAATCGCTATTGACAGCAATACAAGCACCACAGACCATATTCCGCGCCCTTTGCCGTGCGTTTTGTTGGTCAGCCACCTCAGCGGCCGCTGAATCAGCATTGCAAAGAAAAACGAAAGCAGAAACGGTGCAACGGGCCAGAACAGGTATTTGAAAAATACGTATACAAGCCCCAAAACAGCCGCAATAAACAGAAGATTTATCAGAAAAGCGCGCTTTTTTTCTGTTCTTGAATTCATTAAGACATCCTCATTTACTTTATTTTTACAGATATATCTTAATCCAATAATTATTCAATATCAATATTAAAAAAGAATATTTTTAAAAAATTTAAAAAAATACTTGTATCTTGAGTTGAATAGTGATATTATATTCCAAGTGTATTTCACAGTAATACAGTTGTACACGGGTGGTGAACAGATTTGGCTAAATTTAAATATCTTCTTGTAAACCAGGATATCCTGCCTCAGGTATATTCAAAAGTGATATACGCCAAGTCACTGCTCGCTTCGGGAGAGGCGGCTAATGCCACACAGGCTGCAAAAATGGCGGGTATTTCCCGTTCCGCATATTATAAATATAAGGACGGAATTTTTGAATATAACCCGCAGAATGAGGGCGAGGTACTTACCCTTTCATTAAAGCTCAAAGACACAAAAGGCGTGCTTTCAGCCGTTACGGCAGAGCTTTACAGGCTTGGTGCAAACGTGCTCTCTATCAATCAGAGCGTTCCCAAAAACGGGGTGGCGGATGTTTCCCTTGCCGCGTATATAGCGGAAATGACTGTTGATGTGGATACCCTTATTGATTGCCTTAATGATATAAACGGTGTTCGCGCCGTAAATATAAACAGCTGATGCAGGAGGTATAATATGAAAGTTGCAGTAATGGGCTACGGCACAGTCGGCAGCGGTGTTGCAGAGGTTATTGATACCCATAAAGATGTAATATCCAAACGCTCCGGCGGTATTGAACTCGAAGTAGCCAAAATACTTGATTTGCGCGATTTTCCCGGCGATAAGCACGAGGGCGAATTAACAAAGGACTTCAATGAGATTCTTAACGACCCTGAAATCATGGTTGTAGCAGAAACAATGGGAGGAATAAATCCCGCTTATGATTTTACAATGAAGCTTCTCAAGGCGGGCAAATCCGTTGTTACTTCAAACAAGGAACTTGTTGCCCAGAAAGGTCTTGAGCTTCTGGAAACGGCAAAGGAATACGGCACAAACTATCTGTTTGAAGCAAGCGTAGGCGGCGGTATTCCGATAATCCGTCCTATGTCTCAGTGCCTTGCCGCAAACCATATTGAGGGTATTGCGGGTATTCTTAACGGCACCACAAACTTCATCCTTACCAAAATGATTGAGGATGATATGAGCTTTGACGATGCTCTTAAACTTGCCCAGGAAAACGGCTATGCAGAAAAAGACCCAACTGCGGATATAGAGGGTCATGACGCATGCCGCAAAGTGTGCATACTTGCGTCTCTTGCTTTCGGAAAACATGTTTATCCGTCTCAGGTTGAAACAGAGGGTATCTCAAACATCACGCTTGAGGACGTTTCATACATTCATTCCGCAAACGGTGTTATAAAGCTTCTCGGCCAGATAAAATATATTGATGAAAACAATATTGCGGCTTTTGTAAGCCCTGCTGTTGTTTATAACGGCAGTCAGCTTGCAAGCGTTCGTGATGTGTTCAACGCTATCCTTGTAAGAGGAGATGCAGTGGGCGATGTGTGCTTCTACGGCAGAGGCGCCGGCAAACTTCCCACGGCTTCAGCTGTTGTTGCCGATATGGTTGACTGCGCCAAACATGTGGACAGAAGAAAAGTTTTCGGCTGGGGTCCCGGCGAGGAAGATTATGTTGTGGATTACAAAACTCAGCTTGAGATGCCGTTCTATGTAAGGGCAAAGCTTTCTGAAAGTGAAGTTCTCAGCATGTTCAGTGATGTTAAATTCCTTTCAAGAAAAGGTCAGCCTTCCGATGAGGTGGCTTTCATTACTGATTCAATGACTCAGGAAAAGCTTTATAAAACACTCGGAGATTCAAAAGTACTCAACGTAATCAAAGTAACAAATTATTAATTCGGAGGATAAGTATTTTATGTCACTTATAGTACAGAAATTTGGCGGCTCGTCTGTTGCGAATGCCGAGCGTGTAATGAATGTTGCGCGCATTGTTACCAATACCTATAAGGCAGGAAATGATGTTGTTGTAGTTGTTTCCGCCCAGGGCGATACAACAGACGATCTGATTGAAAAGGCGATGGAAATCAATCCAAAAGCCGCAAAGAGGGAAATGGATCAGCTTCTGGCAGCAGGTGAGCAGATATCCATATCATTGCTTGCAATGGCAATCGAGAGCCTCGGTTTCCCTGTTATCTCACTTCTCGGCTGGCAGGCGGGCTTCAATACTAATTCCGTTTACGGAGCCGCACGTATAAAAAATATTAAAACTAACCGCCTTCAGGCGGAGATCGCAAAGCACAATATTGTTGTTGTAGCAGGTTTCCAGGGCATCAACAGATACGATGACCTTACCACGCTCGGCAGAGGCGGTTCTGATACTTCCGCTGTTGCCATAGCAGCTGCAATGCATGCGGATAAATGCCAGATCTTTACCGATGTAGAGGGCGTTTACACAGCTGACCCGCGCAAGGTTGAGGGAGCAAGAAAGCTTGAGGAAATCACATACGATGAAATGCTTGAGCTTGCCACACTCGGTGCGCAGGTGCTCAATAACCGTTCGGTTGAAATGGCTAAAAAATATTCTGTGGAACTTGAAGTTCTGTCATCATTAAATCCCATTCCGGGAACTATTGTTAAGGAGAAAGTAAAAATGGAAAAAATGCTCATAAGAGGTGTAACAAAAGATAAGGATGTTGCTCTTATTTCTGTAGTAGGTCTTGAAGATATCCCCGGCGTGGTATTTAAAGTTTTTTCAAAACTTGCGCAGAAGAATGTAAATGTTGATATCATTCTTCAGTCAGTCGGCAGAGACGGCACAAAGGATCTTACTTTCACCGTTTCAAAGGATAACGGCCCTGTAGCTATAGAAGCCCTCAGAGAGATGGATGCTGTCGGCGATAAGGAGATCAAGTGTTCTACCGATGTTGCAAAGGTTTCTATCGTAGGCGCAGGCATGGAATCTCACCCCGGCACAGCTTCAAAGATGTTTGAGGCTCTTTATGCCCAGAACATCAACATCCAGATGATTTCAACTTCAGAGATCAAGATCTCTGTAATCATTGCCGCAGAGGACGCTGACAGAGCTGTTTCTGCAGTACACAAGGCGTTTATCCCCAACGACTGATTAAATTTATAAAAATGATTTCAGACCACCGGTTTATGCCGGTGGTTATGATTTTTAATGCCTTTTATTTTGTGAGTCTGTAGGAAAAGATATGAATAAAGCAATAGAGTTGTTTGGAAACCACATATATAATTTAACAGGGAAAAACCCAAAAAGAGCCTTGAAGGAGCTATCGTTCGTGTTTACGGCTGCCGGGCTTCAGTGCAAATATTTCCCTGCCAAAATTCTGCTGCCCGCAAGGCAGTATATGCAGTGGGCGGCTGCTGATTCGGCTATAAAACCGCTTGGTAAAGCAGATAAATCGGCAATAGTAAGCCTTTATCTGCCTTGTGAGATTCTGCACGCAATGGGTATCTATCAGTTGTTTCCGGAGGCGCTTGCATGCTATCTTGCGGCGGCCGGAAGCGAGAGGGTGTTTATAGAAACGGCGGAGAACAACGGCATTCCCAAAACGCTCTGCTCATATCATAAAGCATTTGTGGGCATGGCTGAATCGGGTGTTCTTCCTAAGCCGAAATTTGTTATAAATACAAGCCTTGCCTGTGATGTTAATCATCTTTCGTTCAGGCGTATAGCCGATTATTACAAAGTTCCTCAATATATGATAGACGTGCCTAATACTTACAGCGCTGAAAATCTTGATTATGTTGAAAAACAGCTCCGCGGTATGGTTTCTTTCATTGAAGAAAACAGCAGTTTTAGGCTTGATGAAAACAGACTGCTTGAAACAGTTCAGCGAAGTAAAAACACTATAGAAAACTTTAGAAAAATACTTGATTTGAGAGCAAACAGGTATCTTTCGGACGAAATGACTTCTCAAATGCTTTCCGTTTTCGCAACTCATGTTATGCTCGGCACGCCTGAGGCAGAAAAGTACAGCGCGGATATGATAAAACAGCTTTCAGCATTGCCTGCCGAACGAAAAGGAGTGCGCCTGCTTTGGGTGCATACTCTTCCTTATTGGCAGGACGCATTGCGTGATCTTATCAACTTTACAGACAGATGTGAAATAGCGGCTTGCGATATGGTCTTTGATGCTCTTGATGTTAATACTCAGGAGAAAAATCCATATCGATTTATGGCGGACAGGCTTCTCAGAAATACCGTAAACGGCAGCAGGGATAAAAGAGTTAATGCTGTACTCAAATATGCTCAAAAGCTGGGAGCTGACGGCATTGTTTGGTATTGCCATTGGGGCTGTAAACAGACTGCCGGTACAAGCTCTTATGCCAAAAAAGTATTTGAAGAGAATGGCTTTCCCACACTCGTTTTAGACGGAGACGGCTGTAATTCACAAAATGTGAATGACGGGCAGACTGTAACACGTACAGAAGCTTTTCTTGAACTGCTGGAGAACAGAAAATGATAGGTTATAACTGTAAATATGCCCCCGTTGAAATCATGGCGGGATTTGGCGAAGACTGCGTTCTTATAAATAATGAAGCTGATAATTTTGATTATTCATCTTCAGTTTTGCACCCTAATATGTGTTCACATGCAAAGGCGATGCTTGAGGATATACATAAAGGCGGCTACGACGGACTTTTATTAATGAACTGCTGTGACAGTTCAAGGCGAACAGCAGATGCAGTTAACGATGAAAAGCCCGGCATTTCTTGTTTTTTAGATTTGCCGGATTGTTCATCTGAGTGTGCAGTTGAAAGATTTAAAAATGAGCTGCTCGGTCTTATTGCAGAACTTGAAAACAAAACAGGCAAACCTTTTGATGTAAGCTCTTTTCTTTCGTCTTTTAAAAGCCATGAAAAACCATGTCAGAATAAATATGTTGCTGTTCTCGGAGCGCGCAGCAGCAAAACACTTATAAAAGCTGCAAAGAACTGTTTTTCAGATGTTGACGTATGTGATATGACGTGCTCAAACAACAGAAAAGTACCGCTTTTTGAAACTGAAGAAAACGAACCGATTGAAAGCATTATACAAAAATACGCAAGGGCACTGCTTTCACAGTCGCCCTGTATGAGAATGAGAAATATAGACCGCAGGGCGGATTTAACCGAAAATGAAAACTGCGTTGGTATAATTTACAGCACGGTAAAGTTCTGTGATTATTATGATTTTGAATACTCACGCCTGAAAACCGGCAAAATTCCTATGATAAGGGTGGAAACTGATTTCACAAATCAGTCATACGGTCAGCTTATGACGCGCATAGAGGGCTTTGCGGAAACAGTTGGTAAAACCAAGGGGGAACACAAAAAAATGAATTCAGCCGGAAAATATTACGCAGGAATAGACAGCGGTTCCACCTCAACAGAACTTGTTGTGGCAGATAACAGCGGAAAAATTATAAGTAATGTTATGGTGCGCACAGGTGCAAATGCCGCTTCAGGTGCAAAAAAAGCACTTGAAAAATCAGGCGTTGATTTAAATGATATAGTGCTTACCGTTGCCACGGGGTACGGCAGAAAAAATATTGATTTTGCCGATTCAGACGTTACGGAAATAACCTGCCACGCAAAAGGCGCAAAGCACCTTTTTGACAGAGTTGAAACAATAATAGACATCGGCGGGCAGGACAGCAAAGTTATACGTCTTGACGAAAACGGCAAGGTGTGCGGATTTGTAATGAATGATAAATGTGCTGCAGGCACAGGCAGATTCCTGGAAAATATGGCAAAAGTGCTTGAGCTTGATATGGGTGATATGGCACTGAAAGGCCTTGATTATAAAAAAGATTTAACTATTTCAAGCATGTGCACCGTTTTTGCCGAAAGTGAAGTGGTTTCTCTTATCGCGCAGAATCATTCCGCCGCAGATATTGTTCACGGCTTAAACAAAAGCGTTGCGGTAAAAACAAAGGCTCTTGTAGGAAATTCTGTGAACAAAGGTACTGTTATGATGACAGGCGGCGTTGCCAACAACAAAGGGGTTGTAAGCGAACTTGAAAAAATTTTAAACACAAAAATTTTTGTTCCAGAAAACCCCGAATTCTGCGGAGCGCTAGGCGCGGCACTTATTGCTATTGAACAGGCGCAAGGCAAGGCAGATATTTAAAAATTATTTTATTTCATAAAATTTCACGCGCAGACTGCTTATTATAAGCACTGCGCGTGTTTTCTTTACTTGACATTGTATATATTATAATATATAATTAAGTGATTAAAATATGGTAAAGGAGTATCATTTTATTATGGCAGCTAAAACCTTTAAAATGACCGCAGCAGGCAAAGCGGAACTTGAAAAAGAACTTGAGGCTCTCAAAACACAGGGCCGTATTGATATAGCGGAAAAACTTAAGGTTGCCCGTTCTTACGGTGACCTTTCCGAAAACAGTGAATACGATGAAGCTAAATCCGAGCAGGCAAAGATTGAGGCAAGAATCAATGAACTTGAATATCAGATAGACCATGCCGAAATCATTGATATAGAGGATATGGATTCTGTTTCAATCGGCAAAAAAGTATCCGTAAAGCGTCTTTCAGACGGCGTTGAGTCTGTTTACGAGATAGTAGGCTTCGCTCAGTCAGATCCGTCAAACGGTAAGATTTCCGATGAAAGCCCGGTAGGTAAAGCGCTCATCGGCTCAAAAGTAGGCGAAACCGTTACGGTTGAAGCTCCTATCGGAAATCTTGAATATGAAATTCTTAATATTGAATAAGAGGTAGAATATATGGCTGGAAAGTTTGAAATCAGCAAAAACGCCAACGGCACTTTTGCTTTTGCGTTCAAGGATGAGGATAAGATATACGCAGAATCTCCCGTCTTTGAAAAAGAGGATGAGTGCAAGAGAGGCGTTAAGGCGGTTAAGAAGAACAGCCGCATGAAAGTGCAGAATACTCTGCAGAACGATGAGGAAAAAACTAATCCCAAATTTCTTGTTGAACAGGATGGGGATAAGGTTAAATATACACTCTTTCTCCAGACAGGCGCGGTTGCCTGCACAGGCAGTGCGGATACTGAGGAAGAGGCTCTTCAGAATATAGATTTTATAGGCAAAAACGCTAATGCCGCTCCTATGACGGTTGCAGAAGTTGTGCTTTCTGAAAATGAGTTAAGGCAGATACGTGTGGACAAGCTTACTGCGCTTCAGGAAGCCGGCAAAGATCCTTTCGCCATTACAACAGCCACACAGACTGTTGAGAGCGACGAGATCAAGTCAAATTATGAAGAGTATGAAAATAAGGATGTCAATATCTGCGGCAGAATAATGACATGGCGTGATATGGGCAAAGCCAATTTCATAGATGTTCAGGACAGAAACGGAAAAATCCAGGTCTATGTCCGCATGAATGATATAGGCGAGGAAGAATATGCCGCTTTCAAAAAGTGGGATATAGGCGATATTGTTGAGGTGTGCGGTTTCGTATTTAAGACCCGTACAGGGGAGATATCAGTTCACGCTAAAACAATCAGGCTTCTTTCTAAATCACTTCTTCCGCTTCCTGAAAAGTTCCACGGTCTTACGGATACCGATACAAGATACAGAAAGCGTTATCTTGATATGATAATGAATCCTGAAGTAAAGGATACATTTATCAAGCGTTCCAAGATAATTTCATCAATAAGAAATTACCTTGACAGCCACGGATTTATTGAAGTCGAGACACCGATGCTCAACACAATTCCCGGCGGCGCCGCGGCAAGACCGTTTATAACTCACCATAATTCTTTAAATCTTGATATGTATCTCCGCATAGCAACGGAGCTTTATCTTAAAAGGCTTATCGTCGGCGGTATGGAAAGAGTTTATGAGATAGGCAGAAACTTCAGAAATGAGGGTATGGACGTAAGGCACAATCCCGAATTTACCTGTATTGAACTTTATCAGGCATACACCGATTATCACGGTATGATGGATATAGCTGAGGCTCTTATCAGAAATGCGGCTCAGGAAGCCTGCGGCACTCTTCATATCAGCTTCTGCGGAACAGATATAGACCTTGAAACTCCGTTCGCAAGAATGACTATGGTTGAGGCTGTTAAAAAATTCAGCGGCATTGATTTTGCTGAATTTATGTCAGATAATGAAAAGGCAGTTGCTGTTGCGAAAGAAAAAGGTATAGAAGTTCAAAACGGCAAAGAAACATGGGGCGATGTGCTTAATTCTTTCTTTGAAGAGTATGTAGAAAAGAACCTTGTTCAGCCCACATTCATTATGGATTATCCCGTTGAGATAAGCCCGCTTACCAAAAGAAAACCGGATTGCCCTGTTCTTACGGAAAGATTTGAGCTGTTTATTATGGGCGGCGAATACGGAAACGCTTATTCAGAGCTCAATGACCCGATAGATCAGATGCAGCGTTTTGAGGCGCAGATGAAACTGCGTGAAGCAGGGGACGACGAGGCTAATATGATCGACCATGATTTTGTTACCGCTCTTGAGTACGGTATGCCTCCTACGGGCGGTCTCGGCATAGGCGTGGACAGACTTGTAATGCTGCTCACTGATTCATACAGCATAAGAGATGTTCTTTTGTTCCCCACAATGAAACCCATAGAAAAGTAATATAAAAAAAGTAAAAGTTAATAAGCCGGCGTTAATTCTTCTTTTAATCAGGAGAAACATTATGAAAAAGTTATCAGCTTCAAAGAGCTTTATGCTTCCTTATAATTTCGGCCCGTATTTTTTAACAGTTTTCAGCTTTGCGGCTGCGCTGTGTTTTCTGATCGTTTTTATAGCGGTGGTTGATACATTGCCTGAAAATGTTCCTACTCATTGGACAGCAGGTGTCGGAATAGACGGCTGGGGCAAAAAGTCAGAGCTTTATCACTTAGGTATAATCCCCATGGTGTTTGCTGCTGCGGCACTGCCGCTCTCCGTTTTCCTGATACGCAGGGAATATCAGGGCTTTTCATATTTAGTTAACGGCATTTCGCTTTTTACTTTGCTTATGTGTATTCTTGCAGCTTCAGTGCTGCTGTAAATTAGTGTTTTTATAAATTATTTAATCCGCAATTGCGGTTGATTAGGAGATTTAATTATGAGATCAGATTTAATCAAAGAAGGCCCGTCAAGGGCTTCTCACCGCTCTCTCTTACGAGCTCTCGGCATTGATGAGCTTGAAATGAAAAGACCGTTTGTAGCCGTTGTAAATTCAAAGAGCGACTATATTCCCGGTCATATGCACCTTGATAAGATTGCGGAGCAGGTAAAAGCCGGTATCAGAAATGCCGGCGGTGTTCCGTTTGAGTTTAATACAATCGGCGTTTGCGACGGTATCGCAATGAACCACAAAGGTATGAAGTACAGCCTTTGCTCCCGTGAGCTTATCGCTGATTCTATTGAGGTTATGCTTACTGCACATCCTCTTGACGCAATCGTATTCATTCCTAACTGTGATAAGATTGTTCCCGGTATGCTTCTTGCGGCTTGCCGTCTTAACCTGCCTTGTATTTTTGTTTCAGGCGGCCCGATGCTTCCCGGCAAGAGCACCGAAACTAAGACAGGTATCGGCCTTTCTGAAATGTTTGAGTATTCAGGCAAATACTTTGCAGGCAATATGAGCCTTGAAAATCTTGAGAGCTGTGCTTTCACTGCCTGCCCGACATGCGGATCATGCAGCGGTATGTATACAGCAAACTCAATGAACTGCCTTACTGAAACAATCGGTATGTCACTTCCCGGTTCAGGTACAATCCCCGCAGTTATGAGCGCTCGTCTTCGCCTTGCCAAAGAGACAGGCGAAAGGGTTATGGATCTTCTTAAAGAGGATATCAAGCCAAGCGATATTATTACTGATAAAGCAATCGAAAACGCTATCCGTACGGATATGGCAATCGGCTGCTCAACAAATACCATTCTTCACTTAACTGCTATCGCACACGCTGCCGGTCATGATATCAACCTCAAAGGTCTTGATGATTACGGCAGAAAAACACCGCAGATCTGCAAACTTAATCCTGCTTCATCTGTATTCATTACAGATCTTAACGAGGTAGGCGGTATGCAGGCTGTTATGAAAGAGCTTGCAAGAGGCGGCATGATCAATACCGATGCTCTTACTGTAAGCGGCACCGTTGCGGACAGAATTGCAAAAGCTCCTGATGCTGACGGAGAGATTATCCGCACTGTAGATAATCCGTTCTCTGCTGACGGCGGTATCGCTGTTCTTTGGGGCAACCTTGCAGAGGAAGGCTCAGTAGTAAAGAAGGGCGCGGTTCTTCCTGAAATGATGCAGCACAAAGGCCCTGCAAAGTGCTATAACAGCGAAGAAGAGGCAATTGAAGCTATCAACGGCGGCAAGATTAAAGCCGGTGATGTTGTAGTTATCAGATATGAAGGACCAAAAGGCGGCCCCGGCATGCGTGAAATGCTTTCTCCCACATCCGCCATTATCGGAATGGGTCTCGGCAATTCTGTTGCTCTTCTTACAGACGGCAGATTCAGCGGAGCAACAAGAGGTGCATGTATCGGTCACGTAAGTCCTGAGGCTGCGGCAGGCGGCAATATTGCTCTTGTAGAGGACGGCGACGAGATCGAAATCGATATCCCGGCAAGAGTTCTCAGAGTTAATATTTCTGATGAAGAGCTTGTAAAGAGAAAAGCTAACTGGCATCCTCCTGTTCAGGAGCTTACCGGATATATTAAGAGATATGCTCAGCATGTTACAAGCGGAGCCAAAGGCGCTGTTTTTGACGACTGATTTTACCGCGGCACCGCCGTGTTGTGAAATCAATCAAACATAAAAAGGTAGGTACAGCCATGCGTGATGATGTAGCTATATCGGTACAGGACGTAACAATGTCCTTCAACCTTAATAAAGAAAAGGTTGATAATTTAAAAGAATATGTAATTAAACTTATTTCGCATAAGCTTGAGTATAAAAAGTTTTACGCCCTCCAGAACATAAGCTTTGATGTAAAAAAAGGAGAGCATTTGGCTATTCTTGGCTTTAACGGAGCAGGCAAGAGTACTTTGCTCAAAACTATAGTAGGCGTATACAAGCCTTCTTCTGGTAAAGTTGAAAAGCAGGGCGTTATCGCGCCTCTGCTTGAGCTCGGAGCAGGTTTTGACCCGAATTATTCCGGTAAGGAAAACATTTTCCTTTACGGTGCTATTCTCGGCTATACAAGGGAATATATACAGTCAAAGTATGATGAGATAGTGGAGTTTTCCGAACTTGGTAAATTCATAAATGTGCCCCTCAAAAACTATTCTTCAGGTATGCGTGCTCGTCTTGGATTTTCAATAGCAACAGCGGTTGAGCCTGATGTTCTTATCCTTGATGAAGTTCTTTCCGTCGGAGACGCAAAATTCCGTACAAAGAGCCTGAAAAAGGTTCAGTCCATGTTTGAAAAGGGCGTAACCGTGATTTTTGTTTCTCACAGCATAGAGCAGGTTAAAGCAATATGCGATACAGCTATTTTGCTTGATCACGGCAAAATAATTGCCAAGGGAGACGTTGAAGAGGTTTCTGATATTTATGATAAGATGACACGAGGCGTCAAGGACAGCAAAGCAAAAGCTATGCAAGAGGAAAAAGAGATACTTGGAAAAACTGCCGCTTCAAAAAAACAACAGGAAACAGATAAATCACAAGGCTGATATTTGTATGAACTCAATTTTAGAAGAAATCGAAAAACTTAGTTTTACACAGCCACAGACCATACCTGAAAGGGAAGAGTGGAAAGAGACTGTTCAGGAAGTAAAGAAAATCATTGAAAAGAAAGCGGATGCTTCACTTGTAAATAAAGAACCTGTTGAATTTCTGCTTGACAGTGATGAAATTCCTGAAGACAGATTTTATGCAGATGTTAAATCCGCTCATCTGGAGTGTTTCTTTAAAAGAGGCACGGCAGATTATCTTGTTGTATTTCTTTCCGGCGCCCGTACACGTTCTGACGGCGTGGCACCTTATCCCACCTTTTCAAGCTGGTCTTGGTACAAGGATATAAACGCCTCTCTGCTGTGCATTGATGATCCTATGTACAATACATATCCTGATATGGTTGTAGGTCTGTACTACGGCACAGAAACTGATGATTACAGGCAGGATACCGCTGTACTTATAAAAAAAATCGCACAGCTTCTCGGAATAGAGAACAAACATATAATTTTGTACGGCCGCTCAGGCGGAGGTCCGTCAGCAGTGGCTATGTCTGATTATATCAAAGGTTCTTGTACCTGTACTGTAAACGGGCAGTACGATACTCCGAATTTTCCGTACACCGTAGAGGAGTTTGCAAAGTTTTCAAAGATAGATGTAAAAACCGATGAAAACTTTAAAAAGAGAGATGATGTTGCCGGAATTATAAAGCGCAACCCTGAAAATACATATTTGTTTATTACAAATATTTTTTCGGCAAAAGATGCAAACAACAGTATACCGTATTTCAAAAAACATTTTGATTTTGATCACAAATACGGTATAGCTCAGTCGGAAAATGCTTTCTTTTGGACATATTCCGCATGGGGTGTTTCAGACGCGCACAACTCTTTCGATTCTGTATCAATATTTAAAATGATTTTTGAGATCGTTATCGGTCTTTCTAACGGGATGTCAGTAGATAAAGCAAATATACTTGCCATGTCGGTCAATGATTTTTGGTTTGAGCGCTATAATCACTTAATCAAGCGCAAGCAGTACGAAAATCAAATATCCGAACTGAATACCGAACTTTCTGCTTCTAAAGAGGAGATAGAAACGCTGAAAAAACAAGTGAGTGTTTTGAACGAGAGTTTCGGCAACAGATTATCAAGAGCGTTTAAGCGTCTTTTAAATAAAATTAGGCATAAAAAAAAGACCTATACTTCCATTCGCCATATCAGAATACCATACCATCCGGCGTAAAGTCAAGTCTTTTCCCGAAAAAACGTTGTCCTTAATAACGTAACTTTGTTTGCATAGGTATTCCATACCAAATACAAGCATTCCGTTTAGATATCCAGCCTCATCTTAAAATAATCAGGAGAAACTTCTTAAGGAAATAAGCTTCTCCTGATACTTCATTATTCAATGCAGAATTGCCATCTGTGTATCTCTATCAAATACGTGCATTTTATCAAGATCCAACACAAGTGTAATATCATCACCTCGTCTTGCTTTTGTATCTGATCGGAGACTTGCTGTAAGTGTTTCACCATTTTTCTCACAGTACAGACAACACTTATCACCGAGCATTTCGTATACCTCTACTTTGGTCTTCACTTGAG
>UQBX01000022.1 GCA_900539425.1 uncultured Oscillospiraceae bacterium
GGTGCGGGAGCTGCTGCAGGTGCGCTGCCTGCTTCGTCAACTGTTACATCGTAAGCTGTACCGTTTACTGTGATTGTATATCT
Organism: uncultured Oscillospiraceae bacterium; assembly: GCA_900539425.1. GTDB lineage: Bacteria > Bacillota > Clostridia > Oscillospirales > Acutalibacteraceae > Eubacterium_R. Next base: position 84 of record UQBX01000022.1, read on the forward strand.
TTTCATATTTTAATCCTCCTAATTATTTAACAGAATGTTTTCTGGGAAGAGTAGTTTCCCTTTTACCTGCAAGCACATCAAGTGCCGCAATTATTTTAGATCTTGTTTCTGCAGGAACAAAGATATCGTCTATCGCTCCGCAGGCTGCAGCTGTAAACGGAGAAGCAAGAGTATCCTCATACTCTTTTTCAAGTTCTTCTCTCTTTTCGCCCTTTGCAAGTCTGTCATTGAAAAGGAACGCAACTGCCGCTTTTGTATCTAGCGGAGAAACAACTGAAGTATCCCATGAATAAACAAGATCAGCGTTTGAACCTCTGCCGGCAAGCATAATGTAAGCGGCGCCCACGGCTTTGCCTGTTATTACGGAAAGTTTGGGACATGTTGCCGCAGCATATGCTGAAGTGAGTTTGGCAGAAGCAATAAGCATCTGATTTTCACGCTCTTTGCAAAGTCCGTTTGCGCTGAGAAGAGTTACAACAGGAATATTGAAAGCATCGCAGAATTTTACAAAAGCCTCTGCTTTATAAGCACATGCAGGGCAAACTGAAGCGCCGTCAAATCCTACAAAACCAACTGTTGATCCTGCAACTGTTGCAAGAAAAGTTTTGCAGTTTTCGGCATACTTTGCCTTGAGTTCAACAGCAGAACCTGCATCTGCGCATGCACTGATTATTTCAGCCGCGCTCATGCCTGTTTCGGCAGCTGACGCGGGATCACTAAAATCATATACCGGAGCAGTGCTGAGATTGTTTGAAGGCAAAAGCGCAACAATATCCCTTACTGCTTTTGAAGCTGAATCAAAATCATCAGCAAGAATATCAACAGTGCCCTCTTCAGCACATGCCTCTGCTGTAATTTCAGAAGGAGCGGTTACATAAAAATCTGCATCCTTTACTGCTATAACAACATCTGCCATATCAGCAATAAGAGCAGTAGTGCCGATTGCCGCACCGGCTACCACAGAGATCTGCGGAACTACCCCCGAAATACAGGTTGAAGCCTTAACTATCTCACCATAAGCCGAAAGGCCTTCAAAGCCCTCTTTAAGGCTCATACCGTTTGAATCGTAAATTCCTACAACGGGGCAGCCTGTTTTGCTGGCAAGATCATAAATTTTTTTGATTTTCGCGCACTGAGCAACGCTTACGGCTCCGCCGTTAACTGTAACATCCTGTGAAAAGGCATACACCGGAGCTCCGTTAACCGTACCGAAACCTGCCACTACCTCAACATCAGAATCTGCAGATTTGGCAAAAGCGTCAATTTCTGTAAAAATGCCGTCATCAAACAGAGATGCAAGTCTTTTACGTGCTTCGGTATCTTTCATTGCAAGTTCACCCACACGAATGTCCTCCTTATTTAAACTTTGTTATTTATATAATTATCCATTCTTTGGTATTTTACCACTTTAGAATTGCAATTACAACTATTTTTTATTTTAGTTTTTATAATATTTATATTCTGTATATATTATTGACAAATCAGTTTAAAATAACTGTAATTCACGAAACACAGAAAAAAGCCCCGCATAAAGCAGGGCGCACTAATACTATTTTGGCTGATATGTCATGCCGCAGGCATGAAACAATTTTTTCAGCTCAGCTTCGTTAAGGTCACGGAAATCACCTGTTTTGAGCATACCGAGTTTTACACCTGCGGTCTCAATTCTTTTCAGGCGTATTACCTCCAGTCCGAAATGCTCGCACATTTTTCTAATCTCACGGTTTTTGCCTTCGTGTATCTTGAACTCAAGTACGGTTCTGTTATCCTCCTCAACAAGGGGAAAAATCTCACAAGGCGCAGTTTTCCCCGTGTCTATCTCAACACCCTCTCGCATTGACTGAAGCACTTCATCACTGACTGCAGAGCGTATTGTTACACGGTATGTTTTTGTAACATTGAATGACGGGTGCATAAGTGCATTTGCAAGAGCTCCGTCATTTGTAAGAAGCAAAAGTCCCTCTGAATCCCTGTCAAGTCTGCCAACAGGATAGACACGCTCTTTCACGCCCGGAATTAAGTTCATCACGGTCTTTCTGCCGAGTTCATCGGACACCGTTGTGACATATCCGCGCGGCTTATTGAGCATAAGATAACGCAGACTTTCCTTTCTGCCGATTTTTTTACCGCGAACGGTAACCAAATCTTTTTTAGGATTCACCTTGGAACCGATAGTCGCAACATGACCGTTTACCTTGACCTTGCCCTCTTCTATAAGCTGTTCACATTTTCGTCTGGAGGCAACGCCGCAGTCCGCCATATATTTTTGAAGTCTGATTTCATTTTGATTCGGCATAATAATATTCCGCACTTTCCCGGGCGGTTATATCAACGCTCAGGATTTCCTTTTCTTTATATTTGATAACTGCTTTTCCGATTTTATCTCCCTCATTTACGGGACAATAAACAAACGGATAAGCATAAAGCTCAACTGTTACAAGGTTTTTATTCAGAACGCTTACTTCGCCTGAATACTCACATTTTACAGTATTTTTAGTTCCGCCGACAGCGGCAACTTCAAGACTGCCCGATAGAGGCATTTTTTCATACTTCGCAAAGCACTCCTCATAAAGCTTTTTATGGTCATTCCAGTCATCAGGAGCGCCGAGTGTTACGCAAACGAGAGTATTGCCGTTTTGCCGGGCGGCTGAAACAAGGCATCTGCCCGCTTTATCAGTATAGCCTGTTTTTCCGCCGATACAGCAGTCAAGCTCATTCAAAAGTCGGTTATGGTTATAAACCGTAAGCGTTTCGCCGTTAATATTCACATCCGCAGACGACATTGCAAATATCTCTGCAAAATCTTTATTATTAAGAGCATTTGCAGTAAGCACTGCCATATCCCTTGCCGTTGAATGGTGGTCGCCCTCATCAAGACCAGACGGAGTAACAAAAAGCGAATCGGTCATTCCAAACTGAGCGGCTTTTTTATTCATTTCTGCGGCAAAGGCTTCAATACTGCCGGATAGATATATCGCCGTGGCATTTGCAGCGTCATTGCCCGACGGCAATATCATGCCCACCACAAGATCATAAAGCGTTATTTTATCATCAACTCTGAGGCCAAGCAGAGAGCCTTGTGTATTCACCATTTCCCAGGTGATATTTACAGTATCGCTCAGCTTGCCGCTTTCACACGCAATCAGCGCAGACATGATTTTTGTGGTTGAAGCTATGGGGCGCTTTTCATCAGCGTTTTTCTCATACAGCACTTCCATAGTATCAGCATCTATAACCACAGCGCTTGCAGCAGAAATCTCCGCCGCGCTGAGGCTGAAATGCGGTAATGATACAAAAACAAACAAAAATGCAAAAAGCAATGAAAACCTGCGTAACAAAATTAATCACCTGCTAATTATATGCAGGTGATTAAAATTATATATTTATTTTTCTGAAGGCGCAGCTTCGTCAGCCGGCTTATCTGCATCCTTGGCTTTAACAAGCTGTGAGATCTGATCAACAAGCTCGGGAATCATAGCGATAGCACGATCAGCGGAAGAAGTGTAGTTATTGATCTGCATCATTCTTACCTTATCGTTCTGAATAACGATGAACGCAACGGGGGTAATGGTGATACCACCTCCGCCGCCTCCGCCGAAGAGCTCGTTATTCTGCTTTGACGGCAGGTCGGTTCCGCCGCTTGTGAAACCGTATGATACCTTTGATACGGGGATCAAAGTGGTATCGCCGGTTTTGATCGGGTCGCCGATGATGGTAGATACGTCAACCATTTCACGCATTTTATCAAGCGTGTTTTCCATAATCTTGTTTACCGGTGTTTCCTTCATAATGATTTTCTCCTTAAAGAAATTATTTATTATTATTTTTAATTAAATTAACAAGAAATGTTTTGCCCGCGGAAAGGACAACTTTAAGTAAAAGCCCTATGCTTATAGAGCCGATAAACTGAAATCCGTATTCATTGCGCGGAGCAATAAAATCGGGAGTTATCCAGTCATCGTAATTATCAACCTTCATGCCGCCCAAAACAGCGCCTTTCAGAGGATAATAATACCTGCACACTCTGCCGTATGCACGGGCAATCTCGTCAGCATCCGAGCCGCCTACGATTATTTTAACATAAAGTGAATAAATATGAAAGCCCCTTATCAAAACGGAGATAGCGCTTGAAGCAGATTCAACCATATTTGAAAAGAATCCCATTATACCCACAATACCGTCTTTGTCCCAGATATTTTTGAAATAATTGGGCTTTTTTTCTTTCTGCTGCGCCGGAGCATTACTGCCTTGCGGCTGTTTTGCAGGAGAGGAAGCGGTTTTGCTTTTGTCTGCCTGCACAGGCTTCTGAACACTTTCGGCTTTGTGTTGAGGAGCCGTTGTTTCCTGGGTCTTTTTTTGCTCTTCAGGCTTTTTATTCTCTTTGCCGCTGCCTTTTTGCGCCTTTATCTGATTTGCCTTGTTCTGGGGAAAGAGAATGAAATCAAGTATTTTTGTAAGCTCTATGTCCTTTTCAAACCACAGAACACTGATTGTTGTTTTCCATTTATCAGTATAAGTAATTGTAAAAGTTGCAGAAACGGAAAGTATCAGCGCGATAATGATAACTATTACTGCGATTACTATTAATGCTGTCATTATTCGCCCTCTTCCCTGTTGATTTCATCTAACATTGTATCATTTTTATCTTCATCAAACAAGGTTGTTTGCCCATTTTCTTTATTTTCTTCATCAGATTGAGGCAGATCTGGCAATTCGTCAAGACTTGAAATAGAAAAACAGCGCAAAAATCTGTCCGTAGTACCGTAAACAAGAGGTCTGCCGGGAAGATCAAGCCTGCCCTTTTCCTCTATAAGCCCTTTCTGCACAAGGTTTGATATAGAACCTGAGCAGTCAACACCTCGTATCTGCTCAATAAAACTTTTTGTAACCGTTTTATTGTATGCTATTATGGCAAGCACCTCAAAAGCAGCCTGTGAAAGAGGAGTATTCTTTTTAATCTCAAGAAGCTTTCTGACATCCTGACCGTACTCTTCACGAGTACAAAGCTGATATTTTCCGTCAATTCTGATAAGTCTGAGGCCGCTTTCGCGCTCCTCATAGGAATCGCCGAGGCTTGAAAGCATTTTTGTTACGCTTTCCACATCAAGCTCAAGCACATCGGCAAGTCTTGAAGCCTCAACAGGATCGCCGCAGGCAAAAAGCATTGCCTCCAGCCTGGCAAGCACATTGTTTTTATTATCCATCAATCTGCACCTCGCTTACCATTTCAACTTCGGGATTTTCCATTGAGCCCTCAAGTGTGATCTGCTTAGTTTTGGCAAGTTCAAGCACTGCCAGAAACGTTGCCACAATATCGCTCTTTGACTGAGCGTCTGAAAAAAGTTTTAAAAACTTTACTTTTCTGTGTTTTTTGAGTTTACCCATCACAGAGCCGATCTTTGACGCAACATTCACAAATTTGCGCGCCACTATCTGCCTGAACGAATCTACGGGAGGCGGAAGCTTCCTCTGCGCCCTGCCTGCGGCGGAAATATAGGCGTTGAGCAATTCCTCTCCCTCGTGGAAACGCTCGTAATTATGATTTATATAACCCTCCTGCGGTTCGCGTACAAAGCGGTCAAAGCCGTCTGTATGTTCGCTGAGTTTTTTTGCCATGATTTTGCAGTCACGGTACTCAATAAGCTCTCCCGTGAGTTCTTTTTTCAGCTGTTCGGCTTCTTCGTGGCGGGGAAGCAAAGATACGGTTTTTATATAAATAAGCCTTGCCGCCATTTCAAGGAAATCGCCTGCTATCTCAAAATCCGCGTTTTCCATCTGACGAACATAATCGAGATACTGGTTTACAAGCTCCACAATAGGGATATCATTGATATTAAGTTTATGCTTTGCTATGAGGTGCAAAAGAAGATCCATAGGGCCTTCAAACACCTCTAATTTATAATTTATCTGCTGCATAAATCCTCTTTAACCGAATATAAGATTTGGAATAAAAAATATAAACTTAGATAAAATATTTGAAAGAAATGCTATCGGAGTATTAAGCGCTCCCGTAAACAGAAGCACCATAAGCGCTATCATAATATAACGCTCATAACGGAAATATTTTTCATAAAGTCTGTCCGGCAATATCATGCCTAAAACTCGTGAGCCGTCAAGCGGCGGTATAGGTATAAGATTGAACACGGCAAGTGTTATATTGATACTTGCTGTAAGTTCGAACAGCAAAGCTATTACATAAGCCACTGCAGATGATGGGAAAAAGAAAGATATTGCACTTGAAATAAATGCGGCAATAAAAGCCATTGCAACATTTGAAAGCGGCCCCGCAAGAGCGGTAAGCGCAGTATCTCTTCTGTAATCTTTGAATTTCAGCGGATTGATCGGAACCGGCTTTGCATAACCTATTCCGAAGAAAAATATCATAAGAGTTCCTATAGGATCAAGATGAGCAAAGGGGTTGAATGTAAGTCTTCCGAGCTTTTTTGCAGTATCATCGCCGAATTTATATGCCGCAAGACCGTGGCAAAGTTCATGCACGGGCAGACAAACAAAGACGACTATACATCTTGCTATTATATAGTAGAGAACGATAACTAATTCTCCGTTTCTAATTGCGTTGAATAATGACAACATAAAACAACCTCATTTATTTTTGTGATGCTGCAATACGCGGATTGCCGTACATATCATTTTTAATTTCAATATTTTTATATCCGTTCGTTTCAAGCAAGCAAGCCACTTCATCTGCCTGTTCGTTTCCTATTTCAAAAAGGAGAATGCCGTTTGGCTTGAGATATTTTTTCCATTCACGTGCTATATACGTGTAAAACTCAAGACCGTCGGCACCGCCGTCAAGCGCCTCGCGCGGCTCAAACTGCACTTCACGCTGAAGTCCTTCAATTTCGGAAGATTTTATATAAGGCGGATTAGATACGATAATATCAATACTGTTTTCGCGGATATTTTCAAAAGAAGCGGTATTCAGAACATCACCTGATACGGCATGTACGTTTTGAATACCCTGGGCGTTTTTGAGAAGATATGCCATAGCATCGGCACTTTTTTCAACACAGTAAACATCTGACTGCGGAACGGCTTTTGCAATGCTTATTCCTATACATCCGCTGCCTGAACAAAGGTCATATACAAGCGGCGAAGAAGTTTTTTTTGCGTATTTCACGGCAAGATCCGTCAGCTCCTCGGTTTCGGGGCGAGGAATAAGGACGCCTTTGCCTACGTAAAACTCAGATTCATAAAAATCCCATTTACCAAGCACATACTGGAGCGGTTCACCGCATTTTAAGCGCCACAAATTATCTGCAAGCGCCTTAGGCATCAGGGTATCTTCTTTATGGGTTTCATACTCGCTGTTTTTTATACCGTCAGCATTGCAGACAAGACAAAGCGCTTTAAACTCAGCCTCATCCACACCGTTTGCGCTCAGGAAATAAACACAGTAATTATAAGCATCTTTCAGTGTCACTTAATTTCATCATCCTCAGGATTGTCAGTAATAACAGCTTTTATAGCTGCTATTCCCACTTCAAGAATATCATCCGTAGGCTCTTTGGTTGTAAGTCTCTGCATCCATAGACCGGGTGCGGATACTATCTTTACAAAAAGGTTATCATGCCTGCCGGCGTATCTTATGAACTCATAGCAAATGCCCATGATAATGGGTAAAAACACGAGTTTTAATATTAACCACAAAATTCTTTCTGCGGCTATTACGGGAAAGATTTTTGCAATAATGGTGTAAAAAATTATACTGAAAATAAGAACTACAAAGATGAAAGAAGTTCCGCATCTTGGATGAAAACGAGTACACTTTTTTGCGTTTTCCACATTAAGATCAAGACCCGCTTCATAGCAGGCAATGGATTTATGCTCTGCTCCGTGATACATAAATAAACGTCTGACATCTTTCATACGGCTTACGGCGGCAATGTATATAACGAAGATGATTATCTTCATTCCGCCTTCAATAAGCCCCTGAAAATTGGTAATAGCTCCGCCTGCCCATTCGTTTGCCTTATTAAAAACAAGAACAGGCAAATAAAAGAAAAGAATAAACGCAAGAACAATTCCGAGCACCGAACCTATTGCCGCAACTGCGCTGACAAGCTTTTCGCCCATTTTATCATTGAGCCAGCGCTCAAATTTGCTCATGCTTTCCTCTTCAAAATCTTCCATACCCGAGACCTCGGCGGAATACATAAGGGTTTTATATCCCATTATCATTGATTCCACAAAACCGAAAATACCTCGGATTATGGGTATATTGAAGAATTTATTTTTATTTCTGAGAAGCTTTATTGTATGATACTCCGTAAGGATCTCTCCGTCCGGCTTGCGAACGGCGGTTGCCATTCCGCGCGGACCCTGCATCATTACGCCCTCAATTAGGGCCTGCCCGCCTACGGAGGTCTTGTGAGTTTTTTTGCTCATTATTATTTATCACCTTTCAGTGCTATATCTTCATCCGTTACCTGCTGCTGACCGGCAGAAGCCATAACTATCTCCTGCTGAGTAGGAACACTCTCAACGGGAAGATATATAGTTACAAGAGTACCTCTTCCCTCTTCGCTGTCTATCTCCAGCTTACCCTTGTGAAGATTTACTATTTCATTTGTAACGGCAAGGCCTATACCCGAGCCTCTTACCGAAACATTTGCTTTATAAAATTTATCAAAAACATGTGGCAGATCTTCTTTTGAAATTCCGCAGCCCTGATCAGCAATTGATATTTTTACTGCGGGCCCGCCGTTAAATTCTGAAAATTCGCCTTTTACGAATATTTTGCTTGGAGCGCGTGAATATTTAAGCGCGTTATCAAGAATATTCATGAACACCTGCTTGAGCCTGTTGGGGTCTGCGTTAGCAGGCGCCGCAAGTTCGGGAATACTGTATCTTACTTCTATTCCCTCTCTCATTGCTCTTTCGCAGAATGTGAAAACCGTTTCGTCGAGCTCGGCAAAAATATCAGTTTTGACAAGCCTGAGTATCATTCTTCCGCTCTGAAGCCTGCTGAAATCAAGAAGCTCCTCAACAAAACCCTCAAGTCTGCCCGATTCTTTTACGATAACCTGCAGACCTTTTACGGTAAGTTCATCCTGCTGTATCTCCTTGCTGTAAAACAGCGTCTCCGCCCAACCTTTTATTGAAGTCAGCGGTGTTCTGAGTTCGTGGGAAATAGTGGATATGAAATCATTTTTCATTTTATCCGCTGTTGCAATCTCTGAAGCCATGGAATTAATAGAATCACAGAGATTACCTATCTCGTCATCATACTTTTTCTCAATTCTGGCATCAAGATTTCCGCCTGCTATAAGTTTAGTGGTCTCTGTGATCTCCCTGATAGGAATGATAATAGACCTTATGAAAAACAGATTTGACAGCAATATTATGGCGAAAATAAACAGCACCAGCAGGAAAAGTATAACTATAATTGCGCCTATCTGGGCATCAACCTCACCGATAGAGGTCATAACCCTGACTGCTCCCACATTTGTGCCGCGGGAATTTTGGATAACGCGTGAAAGAGCCATTATCTTATCCCCGTCCTCAGTAATTCTGCCGATATACTCACCGGTTCCCTCACTGCTTGACATCGCCTCTGTGAAATCAGGCATATTGCTGTTTTCAACGAGAAATCCGTTTGATGAAGCTATAACTTCACCGTCATTGTTTATAACCCATACAGTGGTTTTGTCCTTATATGAATAGCTGTCAATAAATCCTGCCGCCGACGTTTCGAGCGACATACCGGAATCAAGATTTGTGGAAAAATACTCTACCGAATTGGCTGACGCACCGGATTCAAGGATATTCCTGACAGAACCGTAATAATAATTTTTGATAAAAACGCTTGCCGCAACGAATGCCGCAACCAAAAGGACCACAACAACAAGCAGAATATTCAGAAGATACCTTTTTGTGAGTCCGTCTATTCTGAGAATATGTAATTTTTGCGCAAGCTTATTTTTCATTTACAACTCTTCTTTTAATTATTTTGAGGAAGTTATCCATTTATATCCGAGTCCCCATATAGTTACAAGCCTTGTGGGGGATGACGGATTGTCCTCCACCTTCATTCTGAGGCGGCGGATATTTACGTCAACAATCTTTTCATCGCCGTAGTAATTATCGCCCCAGACCTGTTTAAGAATATTAGTTCTGCTCAAAGCGGCGTTGGGATTCTTAAAGAAATATTCTATGATCTGGAACTCTACCTGTGTAAGCTCAATAAGCTTACCCGCCTTTGAAAGCGTGCGGTTTCTGAGATTGAGCTCAAACTCATCAAGCGTTATTACATCAAGGGAAGCATCTGACTTTCTGAAGCCGCGCGTCATCTCAACTCTGCGGTAAACGGCGTCAACTCTTGCCATAAGTTCACTGGGGGAAAACGGTTTTGTAACGTAATCGTCCGCCCCGACAAGAAGACCTGTTACCTTATCCATTTCCTGCGTTTTAGCGGAAAGCATAATTATACCGAGATCTGAAGATCTTTTTCTAAGCTCCTTGCAGACAGTAAGTCCGTCTACCTCGGGCATCATGATATCCAGTATGGCAACATCAAACGACGCTTCATCTCTTGAAAAAAGATCAAGGGCAACAGCACCGTTTTCAGCCTGCTCAACATCATAGCCGCTTCTGGTAAGATTGATCACTATAAATTCGCGGATCGATTCTTCGTCCTCGGCAACAAGCACCTTTTTCATAGACTATTCTCCTTTATCGGTTCTTATCATTGATTTAACGGACTGCACCGAAAAATCGGCGTTACCGCTTTCGCCTTCCTGCGCAAGATAAACATATCCTGAGCTTTCATCTATTTCGGAAAAGCCTTTATAAGCGGAAGAAGACGGATTATAATGAGCCTTTAGAACACACATTACCGAGAACAGCGAATTATCATTATCATCGGTAACGGTAAGAAGTGAACTTTCAGGCGAATAAAGAACTTTTATTTCATCAAAATACTCATCGGGTATTATAAGCTGATACTGGTCTTTCTGCACAACGAGCGAATAGCACGCTGTTACAAGCACAGAGTCATTGTATTTATTCCATTCAACCGCCTTGACATCGGACGGAATATCATCCATCTGAACATCAGTGGGTATCTCGATTATACCGTCATCATCCACGTCGTCACAGCTTATCATTGACGAACGCACAGTTGAACTTGTTGTTCCGTTTGAATAACTGTAAAACGGTGAAATGATAGTGTCATAGTAATCAGACCAATATATCACTTCTGTGAGCATCTGCGTACCGTCGGACTTTACGGCGTCGGCATAAATATAGACCCTGTCTTCATCTACGTTGTACTGTATATCAGAATAATAACTGATATGACCGTCCAGCTTTGTTCTGCCCAGAGTTTCTCTGCCGTTAAGAGAATACTCGTAAAGAGTGGCGGTGGAAGAAACACTGTCGCCTGATTCAATCGTAAAAGCAAGCATCTCGTTTACGGTATCAAGATCCATATCAACAGTTATACAATTATTAACAGTCAATTCTGATCCTATAGGCGAAAGAGAATATTCCCCGCTTAGATTCTGGGCATACACATAAAGAACGTGATTTACTGAATTGCTGATGACATCCCACAAAACTATGAACTCATTTACGCCGTCCCCCGTAAGGTCGGAAAACGAAATAGAGTAAACATCGGAATATTCGCTGTTTATATTATATACGACAGTCCATTTTCCGCCGACTTTATCTATGACAGCCATACTGCTTTTGCCGGGAGTTTTTTCAGCCTCATAGAAAACCACAGCCTCTTCGGCAGAATCTCCGTCCACATCAAAAAAGCTGTAAGCCGTTGTGAAATCACCCGCCGAAGGAGTTTTAAGAGAATATCCGCCGCTGACAAAAGATGACAGAGCATTCTGAACATCAGCGTCATCACCCTGGGGTGAAACGGGCGAGATAAGCTCGTCCACAGATGAGGCAAGCCTGAATGAACAGCCGCTGAGAACTAACGACATAAGAACAACAACAGCGATTATTTTAATCCATTTCAAGCTTTCACCACCACATCAAGGCGCATATACGCCTAATAATCCATTATATTTGTAATATTATATCATTAAATAATTACAAAATAAACATCTTTTTTATATATTTCTATAATAAATATTACAAATTTAGTTATAATTTAATATGAATATTTACCAAAATTGAAACACATATAAAAAAGCCGCCCTGTTTTATTATCAAAGATTAAAACAGAGCGGTTATTATTTAATAATTATTTATTTTTCGTAAATGCTGCGCTTTAAAGCCCCAATATAAGGGAGATTTCTGTACTTTTGGTCATAATCGAGTCCGTATCCAACAACAAACTCATCAGGTACGCTGCATCCTACATAATCAGGAGTAATATCCGCAACACGCCTTTCAGGCTTATCAAGCAGGGTTACGATGCTGATTGACTTTGCTCCACGTGTTTTAAGAATATCTGAAACGTATTTAAGAGTTCTGCCGCTGTCAAGAATATCCTCAACTATAAGCACATCACAGCCATTGAGGTCAATATCAATATCTTTTGTAATCTTAACTCTGCCGGTGGACTCTGTGCCGCTTCCATAGGAAGAAACGGACATAAAATCTATACCCATTGGCAGTTCGATATGACGGACAAGATCCGTCATAAAGAATACACAGCCCTTTAAAATGCCGAGCACAAGCAGATTTTTACCTTCGAAATCTTTTGTTATCTGTTTACCGAGTCTCTCATTAATCTGCCTGAGTTCATCCTCGGAAACAAGAATTTTTTCAACATCATTATGCATAGGTTATCTTTCCTCTCTGAAGTATGACAGACCGAGCGATGCCGGGCCCTGATTTTCCTTTTTCTTTCTCATTGAGCCGATAATCAGCACGATGATAGTTACAACATAGGGCAGCATCTGGGCTATGAATGAATTAATGTTCCAGCCGAGAACGCTGGGCACATAGTTGTATGCCCAATAGCAGAAGCCGAAGATATATGAGCCCCATATAAGGTTTATGGGTTTCCATGTTGCGAATATAACAAGCGCAACGGAAAGCCAAGCAAGCGCTTCAATGGCATCTCCTGCGGCAGTTGCCCATGTACCGTAATTGTAATCAAGCACATAATAAACTCCGCCGAGGCCTGTAATGCCTGAACCTATACAGGTGGCAAGATATTTATATTTTGTAACATTTATACCGGCAGCGTCTGCGGTGGCGGGAGATTCTCCGATAGCACGCAGGTTAAGACCGGCTTTAGTTTTATTTAGGAACAGTGTGGCGGCGATTGCAATGATGATTACAAGATACATCATAAAGCCGTAGGAAAAGAATACTTGTCCGAAGCCTTTGCTGAGAGCGCCGAATATCTTAAATGAAAATACCTCATTCGCAAAATCGGCTTTTGTTGATGTTGAGCCCTCGGGGATAATGAAAGTACCTACAAACTTTGAAAGACCGACACCGAAAATGGTAAGGGTAAGACCTGTAATATTCTGATTTACTCTTAATGTAGTTGTAAGCAGACTGTAAAGCGCGCCGGCAATGAATGAAGCAAGGAAAGCGCAGCCCAATCCGATTATTATTATCACAACGGCATTTGGATTATCGGTATTCGTTTGGTAAAGATAGGCTCCTGAGAAACCGAAGGCCGCACCGATACACATAATACCGGGAGTACCAAGGTTGAGGTTGCCCGCTTTTTCAGTTAAGGTCTCGCCTATTGCGCCGTACATAATTACGGAGCCGAAAATCACAGTTCTGGTAAGCCAAACAATCAAATTTTCCATAGACGACCCTCCTTATGCGTTCTTCTTGCGGAAATTCAGTTTATAATTGATAAAGAATTCCGCGCCGATAACAAAGAACAAAACTATACCGATAACGATCTGGGAAGCCGAGGAATCAAAAGCGTCATTTGAATTTGCAATAAGATTCGTACCTCTTTCAAGCACGACTATGAAAAGTGAAATAAACACCATCTGAAGCGTGTTGAATTTCGCAAGCCAGGCAACGATGATAGCCGTGAATCCGTAGCCGCCGCCCGTTGTGCCTGAAGAAATGGAATGATCCTGACCGGCAACGGTAAGAAAGCCGCAGACACCGCATATAGCGCCTGACATAAGCATTGTTCTGATGATTACCTTACTAACATTTATACCTGCATATCTTGCGGTATTTATTGATTCGCCGACAACGGCTATCTCATATCCGTGCTTTGTTTTCTTGAGGTAAAGGAAAACGAGCACTGTGAGAACAAGGACAACAATTACGTTGAGTGCCCACGAAGTATCAAACAAATCGGGCAGATAACCCGCTTTAGTAGCTCTGTTTATCTTTCCGAGTGATGACGCGGAGCCTTTCCACTTATCATAGAAGAAATCTACAAGTTTGATTACAACATAGTTCATCATAAGTGTAAACAGAGTTTCGTTTGTATTGAACTTAGCCTTGAACAGAGCCGGAAGAAAGCCGACAAACGCACCCGCCGCTACAGCTGCAACTATCATTACTACAAACAGCAGCCAAGACGGAAGCGATGTTGAGCAATAGACCATAACTATCGCTGTTGCAAGGCCGCCTGCAAGGAGCTGGCCCTCGGCGCCGATATTCCAAAATTTCATTTTGAAAGCAGGCGCAAGAGCAACCGCTATACAAAGCAGTTTTGCACTGTAAATAAGTGTGCTTGAAAGATAGATCTTATTGCCGAAAGCGCCTTTAATCATAGTAGAATAAAGCTCTATAGGGCTGATATCGATAACTAATTTCATAAATACGGCAACAGTGATAAGACCAAGCACAAGCGCGATACCGCGGTAACCCCATGCTTTCAGCTGGGAAACATTTTCTTTTTTTGTGAGTCTTACTAAAGGCTCCTTAACTTTTGCAGATGTTTCGTTTTGCATCGCACTCATACCTCCTCTCTCATGTTTGTCATCAAAAGACCTATCTCATCCTTTGTGGCAGTTCTGGTATCAACTATGCCGTTTACCTTGCCGCCGCAAAGAACCATTATCTTATCAGTGAGCTCAAGAAGAACATCTAAATCCTCACCAACATAAATGACCGCTGTGCCTTTTTTCTTTTCGTCATTCAAAATATTGTAAATGGCGTAAGAAGTGTTGATATCAAGGCCGCGGACTGCATAAGCCGTCATAAGAACTGACGGTGAGCCTGAAATTTCTCTGCCTACAAGTACTTTCTGAACATTTCCGCCTGAAAGCTGCCTTACAGGAGTATTTATATCAGGTGTATTTACACCGAGATCTTCTTTGATTTTTTCCGCAAGTTTTCTGGGCTCTTTCTTTGAAATAATCATTCCGCCCTTATCATACGAACGCAGGAGCATATTTCCCGTCATACCCATTGAACCGACAAGGCCCATACCGAGCCTGTCCTCAGGGACGAAAGAAAGAGAAACGCCCAGATTGCGTATAGCTTTCGGAGTTTTACCGACAAGCTGCTGTTCCTCACCGTCCGGAGGATAATACATGATACTGCTGCCGTTCATTGTTTTCTGAAGGCCGGCAACGGATTCAAGAAGTTCTTTCTGACCGCATCCCGAAATGCCTGCTATACCGAGTATTTCGCCGCTGTTTGCGGTAAACGAAACATTATCAAGCACAAGGACGCCGTCGCTGTTTTTAACGGAGAGGTTTTTAACCTCAAGCCTTTTCTGAGGATTAACGGGCTCATCACGTTTTATATTGAGCTCTACTTTCTTGCCTACCATCATCTCGGTAAGAAGTTCCTCATTGGCATCTTTCGTTTCAACCGTGCCTACGTACTCCCCTTTTCTCAGGATTGCAACACGGTCTGAAACCTCAAGAACTTCATTTAATTTATGAGTTATAATTACTACGGATTTACCGTCATCCCTCATGCTCTTGATAACTTTAAAAAGTTTCTGCGTTTCCTGCGGCGTTAAAACGGCGGTAGGTTCATCCAGTATAAGAATATCTGCACCGCGGTAAAGCGCTTTAACTATTTCAAGAGTCTGCTTTTGGGAAACGGACATTGCATAGACTTTTTGATTGGTGTCTATCTCAAAACCGTATTTATTGCATATTCCTTTTATTTTTGAAGATATTGCTTTTTTATTGTATTTTTCTTTTTTATCAAGTCCCAGCGCAACATTTTCAGTTGCGTTGAAAACATCAACAAGCTTGAAATGCTGGTGAATCATACCGATTCCAAGGTCATACGCATCTTTCGGAGAACGTATTGACACTTCTTTTGAATCCACAAAAATCCTGCCCTCATCAGGAAGATAAATTCCCGAGAGCATATTCATAAGCGTTGTTTTTCCGCTGCCGTTTTCACCGAGCAGTGAAAGTATTTCCCCGCGGCGGATATCAAGAGTAACATCTTTATTTGCAACAACGCTGCCGAAAGTTTTTGTGAGATTTTTAAGCTGAACGGCAATCTGTTCCAAAATATCGCTCCTTTTCACCATCTTTATAAAACCAAATTAAAGGGAAGCCGAAAAGCTTCCCTTTAATGAATTGTTATGCAAATTACTCGTTTGCGTTAAGTTCTGTGATACCGTCTATTCTGAGCTGGAAGTAAGGAGCGGCTCTGAGAACAGACTCCTCGAAGTAAGTTACATTGTTAGCTGTAACAATAGCCTCTTCAGTAGCACCCTGGTAAACAGCAACCGGTGAACCTGAAGAAAAGTCATAATATGAAAGATCAACAGTTGAAGTTGTTACCTGCTCACCGTTAACGGTAAATTTAGAAGTATCGAACACCTGAAGTGTACCGTTCTTGATACCTTCGATAGCGGCGTCAACAGCTTCCTGAGTACCCTCTGCGCAAGCGGAACCGAGCGGAGTGATGCCTACTGCATCTGCCTCGTAGCCCTTTGCCCAGTCCTGAGTAATCTCTGTTCCGTTCATAACGTTTGAGAAGAGCTCTTCATAATATACTTCCCAGTTGTTTGTTGAAGATGTAAGTGCAACATCAGGAGCAACATCAGTCATATCAACATTGTAGCCTACGCTGTAAGCAACGGTGCCCTCATTGTGAGCATCCTGAACAGCTGTAGGAGCACCTGTTGAGTCTGCGTGCTGACCGATGATTACACAGCCGCGAGCCATAAGTGTTTCAGCAGCGGCAGCCTCACCTTCAAGGTCAAACCATGAATTGGTGTACTGAACATCCATAACAACATTTTCAACTACGGATTTAATTCCGAGGTAGAAAGCGGTGTAGCCGGAAACAACCTCTGCATAGGGGAATGCTCCTACGTAGCCGACTTTTACATTGCCGTTTTCATCAAAATTATTATCGCCAAGTGCATTTGTATCCTGGAGTTCTTTAATTTTCATGCCTGCTACAACGCCTGAAACATATCTTGCCTGATAGATGTTTGTGAACGCATTGTAGAAATTTGACAGACCTGAAATAGCAGCATAGTCACCTGTCATGGCAACAAATGTTACATCCGGATAAGCCTCTGCAGCCTCAGCCATGAAGTCCTGATGACCGTAGCTGTTTGAGATGATAAGATTACAGCCGGAAGCAACAAGCTCCTCAGCAGCTGTGTAGCACTCTTCTGTCTCGGGAACCTTTTCTTTCCAGCTGATGTTTTCGCTGGGGATTCCGAGCTTTTCTGCAGCAGCTCTGATGCCGTCCGCATGTGCCTTTGTGTAGGTTTCGGTGTCATCACCGATTTCGATTACGCCGATTTTGATGCTTGTGTCCTCTTTCTCATCGGCAGCACAGGCTGCAAAAGAGAAAACAAGAACAACTGCGAGCAAAATTGCGGCAATCTTCTTTGCAAGTTTCATTTCTTTCTACCTCCGAAAATTTTTAATATTATAAGGCGTATGCCTGATAACCAAATCAATCGCGAAATACGATATCGCCCGTTTCGCTGTTCATACTTTCTATAACAGCAAGACTTTCAACACGCACTCCGCTTTCACGCATTTCATCTCCCCCGTGCTGATAGCCCTTTTCAATAACCGCGCCGCATCCGACAAGATGTGCGCCGCTGTCATTGACTATTTTGATAAGCCCCCTCATAGCGTTCCCGATTGCAAGGAAATCATCTACTATAAGGACTCTGTCTCCTTTGCCGAGAAAGCGTTTTGAGACCATTACATTATACGTTGTACCGTGTGTAAAAGACTCAACAGGTGTTTCATAAACATCGCCGGCTATATTTTTTGTCTTGTTTTTCTTTGCGAAAACAAGGGGGCACTGAAACTCCTGAGCCACCATTGAGCCGATAGCGATACCTGAAGCTTCTATTGTGAGGATTTTATTGACATTGTCATCCTTAAAAAGCCGATGAAACTCTTTGCCGACCTCACGAAGAAAAGGAATATCTATCTGATGATTGAGGAAACAGTCAACTTTAAGGATATTGCCCTCGTAGACCTCTCCCTCATCTTTGATTTTTTGCTTTAAAAGATCCATATAATTCTCCGCTTGACACAACGTTTTAAAACTAAAAATAATAACACAGATATAATATACTAACGCTTAAATGTTTTCAACATTATGACGAGTTTTGACACCAAATTTTAACCTTTTTTGAACTTTGTAATAAAGGCGGAAAAATCCGCATAAAAATTGTACGCGCTTATTGTGAAAATCAAAAAAATGAGATACAATACAGATACTGAAAGCGGTGACTAAATGGAAAACATTTCGGACTATATAAAAAGATTTGGTTCATTCAGATTTTCGGAAATAGGAATAACTGAGGCGGACAACGCCGTATTCAGCAGGCTTGCATACCTTGACCTTACACCGTTCGCCGGAATGACACTGAGTGAAGCGGCAGAAAAATATGAGAGCGGCGATGATTCGAACAAGATACTGAGCGAAACCTGCGACCTGCTTAAAGAAGCCGGAAACACGATCAGATTCGGATACATAACGATTGAAGGCTGCCGAGAGATAGTGAGCGAAGATATGCAGACGGCATTTTACGCCGTAACATTTGCTGCTGACAAAAAGACTTTCTTTATCGCATTCCGCGGAACTGACGACAAGATCGTAAGTTTTTATGAGGACGCCAAGCTTGCATATGCATTCCCCGTGGCAAGCCAAACGTCGGCGCTGAGTTATGTTACGGGAGAATTGCAGCTAAGAGACGGAAAATTCTTTTTAGGCGGCCATTCCAAAGGCGGAAATCTGGCTGTATTTGCTTTTCTGTTTCTTCGTGATGAGGAAAAGGACAGGATAATACGTGTCTACAATAACGACGGGCCCGGTTTTCCCCGGGAAATAGCAGACATATTATTCACCCGAAAAAACTGCGAAAAAATATACAATCTTATGCCTGAGGATTCTATCATAGGCAGAATGCTTAGTGACGGCGGAAAGACGAAAATAATAAAAAGCGGTGCCTCGGGTGCGGCACAGCATAATATCTTTACGTGGGAAATAAGCGGTGAAGGGTTTAAAGCCGCAAAAAGATTCAGCATGTTTTCAGAATACATGGAAGACACGCTGACTCAGAGTCTTGAAACACTTGAGCCCGAAAGAATGAAGGACGCCGCAAACGCAGTATTTGAAATAGCGAAAAACAGCGGCATTAAATCGCTTAAAGACATCAACATCAAAAATTACCGAAGTCTTATACCTGCCGCCGCAGAAATGAAAAAACTTGTTGACAGTGATGCGGATGACATTCCCGTAATAGTGAGAACGCTTGCCAAGAGCATGGTAGACTCGATGAGTGTTGAAAAAATAGTGGAACGCTCAATGCCTGAAGTAATGAGCAGAATAGATGAATTAGCAGAAAAAATAAAAAGCAGAAATGATGAGAACAGCGAAAGCTGAATATCTCCTTTATAAAGAAAAACGCTCCGGCAACTTGCCGGGGCGTTTTTGTATCTACATTCTGACTGATTAAATTATTCTTTTTCAGCAGATGCGTTTGCATCTTCCGTAACAGCTTCTTTAGCGCCTTCCTCAGCTGTAACCGGGTTTGGATTAAACACATAATCGTTACCCGGAAGAATAGCATTGAGGAGTATGCCGGCAATAGCTGCAACTGCAAGTGCAGTAAGGCTGATGTTGAACTCACCGATAGTGAAGTCAACCGAACCTACACCCAGCGCCGTTACAAGAATAACGGCAATTATGATAAGATTTCTTGATTTAGTAAGGTCAACCTTATTTTCAACAACATTACGAACACCGACTCCGGAAATCATACCGTAAAGTATGAAAGAGATACCGCCTATAATTGCGGTGGGAACGGTATTTATAACAGCTGCAAATTTAGGTGAGAACGAAAGAACGATTGCAACTACAGCGGCAATGCGTACTACACGGGGATCATATACCTTTGTAAGAGCAAGAACGCCTGTGTTTTCGCCGTAAGTTGTATTTGCAGGACCTCCGAATAACGCGGAGAAAGAAGTTGCAAGACCATCGCCGACAAGAGTTCTTTTAAGGCCGGGATCGGCAAGGAAATTTCTGCCTGTAGTAGCGCTGATAGCGGAAACGTCGCCTATATGTTCCATCATTGTTGCAAATGAGATAGGCATAATAGCTATAATAGCGCTTATAGCCATTCCTCTGTCATGGATATTGCCGAATACCATGCCCTCTTTTGTTATCGGCAAACCAATCCAGTCCGCTTCAATAATAGGCTGGAAATCGACTGCGCCTATACAAACAGCAACTATATAAGACACGATAATACCTACAAGAATGGGAATGATTTTGAGCATTCCTTTGCCCCAGATATTGCAGACAACGATAACGGCGAGAGCAATAATTGCAAGGAGCCAGTTTTGTTTACAGTTATCAACGGCAGAGCCTGCAAGGCTGAGACCTATTGCGATAATAATGGGGCCTGTTACTACCGGCGGGAAGAAGCGCATTACTTTTTCTACCGGGAATATAGCGAAAAGTGCGGCGAGCACAAGATAAACAAGACCTGCGCACACAACGCCCAGATTTGCATAAGGCAGCATTTCGGTATTCGGGGAGCCGTCCTCAAGAAGAGGAGCCACAACGGCATATCCGCCGAGGAACGCGAAGGATGAGCCGAGGAATGCCGGAACCTTAAACTTTGTTACGAGATGGAAAAACAAAGTGCCGAGACCTGCCATAAGGAGCGTGGTTTGCATATTCAGTCCGGTTAAGAGCGGAACAAGCACCGTTGCGCCGAACATAGCGAAAGTATGCTGAAAACCAAGTATCATCATTTTAGGTTTGCCGAGCACTCTTGCATCATAAATACCCTGTTCACCAAGGACGGTTTTTTTGCTTTTATCTTTCTTTGCCATATAAAATATAACCTCCGTTAAAGACGTAAATCACCCAAGGCACGTATTATTTTGTGCCGAAAATTCTGTCTCCCGCATCTCCGAGACCGGGAACGATATAGCCGTTTTCATTAAGATGATCATCAAGACCCGCGGCAAAAATATCAACATCCGGGTGAGCTTTTTCAAGTGCATCAAGCCCCTCAGGAGCGGCAATTATGCACAGGAATTTGATTGAACGGGGATTTCTTTTTTTGATTTGGCCGATAGCGTCAATTGCTGAACCGCCGGTTGCAAGCATAGGATCAAGAACAAATACATCCCTGTCCTCAATATCCTTAGGAAGCTTGCAGTAATACTCAACAGGCTCAAGGGTGGATTCATCTCTGTAAAGCCCTATATGACCTACTCTTGCGGACGGAACAAGCATAAGAGCTCCTTCCACCATACCGAGACCGGCACGCAAAATGGGAACAAATGCAAGTTTTCTGCCTGCTATCTCCTTACAGTGAGCAACACCGCACGGTGTTTGAACATCCTTGTTATGAAGCGGCAGATCACGAGTTGCGTCATAAATCATAAGCATGGCAATTTCATTTACAAGATCCCTGAATTCTTTTGTGCTTGTGTTTACATCACGCAGAATTGAGAGCTTGTGCTGGATCAGCGGATGATCCATAATTACTACTTTTCTTTCCATAAAAAACTCCTTTCGTCTGTAATGACTTATACCTCTATATCCATAATAAGATACCACAAGGAGCGCCTTTATTCAACAAAAAGCGACTTACAAATGGTTACAAAACTGTAAACAGCAAAAAAGCCCCGCCCTTTTCGGGCGGAGCTTACGATTTTTATTATAAAATTACATGAGAGAACGATAAAGGGCTTTTATTTCCTCAACGGAAGTATCACGCGGATTGCCGGGTCTGCAGGCGTCATCGTAAGCGCTCTGAGCAAGGAAATCAACGTCCTCATCTTTAACTATTTCTTTTAAATCCGCAGGGATTCCCACATCGGCTCCAAGCTGTTTTACAGCTGCTACTGCGGCTTTTCTCGCATCTTCAAGGCTCATTGCGTCTACGCCTTCAACACCCATAGCCTTGGCGATATCCCTATATTTTTCTCCTGTTGCCGGAGCATTGTACTCCATAACCGTGGGAAGGATAATAGCGTTAGCAACGCCGTGCGGAGTATCATAAACCGCACCGAGAGGGTGAGCCATGGAATGAACAAGGCCCAGACCTACATTTGAAAATCCCATACCTGCGATATACTGACCGAGAGCCATCTGCTTTCTGCCCTCTGCTGTATTCTCAACTGCTCCGCGCAGATTTGCGGCGATGATTTCTATTGCCTTGAGATGGAACATATCGGAAAGTTCCCATGCGCCCTTTGTAATATAGCCCTCAATAGCGTGTGTAAGGGCATCCATACCTGTAGCGGCTGTAAGTCCTTTGGGCATTGTAGACATCATATCAGGGTCTACAACGGCGATAATGGGGATATCCTTGGGATCAACGCAAACCATTTTCCTGTTTTTCTCAGTATCTGTGATTACATAGTTGATTGTTACCTCAGCGGCAGTGCCTGCAGTTGTTGGAACTGCTATAATGGGAACACATTTATTAGTTGTGGGAGCAACACCCTCAAGCGATACAACATCTTCAAACTCGGGATTTTTTATAATTATTCCGATAGCTTTCGCGGTATCCATTGATGAACCGCCGCCGATTGCGATAATGCAGTCAGCTCCTGAAGCTTTAAACGCCGCAACGCCTGATTTAACATTTTCTACGGTAGGATTAGGCTTTATCTCGCTGTATATCTCGTAAGGAATAGACGCGCCGTCAAGCACATCGGTAACCTTTTTGGTTACGCCGAATTTAATTAAATCGGGATCCGAGCAGACAAAGCACTTTTTAAATCCCCTGCCCATAACTTCGGGAGCAATATCATTTATCGCACCCGCACCGTGATAACTTGTTTCATTTAGTACAAAACGATTAGACATAAATATTACCTCCTAAAAATCTGAACCTAAGTTCAAATTCATTATAGGAGGTAAAATCACTAATTGTCAATAAAATAACAATAAATTAATTTATTTTTTAAAACTGCGTCATACTTTTTCCATTCCGGCATAACTCGGGAAAGACAAGAGTAAAACTTCTTTGAATGATTTTGATGAATAAAATGACAAAGTTCGTGACAAACTACGGACTTTATGACGTTTTCATCATATGCGGCAAGACGTGAATTAAGTGTTACCGTATTCTTTGCCGCACGGCAGTTGCCCCACTGCGATTTCATTCGGCGTATTTTAAGACACGGAGCACTGTTTATTCTGCCGTAAAAAAGCGGCAGACAATCCTGCATTACTTGAGGAAACACCCTCTGCGCAGTATCAGCAAGCAATTTATCATAAAGCGCCCTGCGCAAATTAACATCTGAGTTTTCACCGACGTAAAATATCACATCGTCAGAATTCAGGACACAGCGGTTTTTATCAGCGCCCGTAATTTGAAGACGGTACTTTTTACCTAAAATATAAAGAAAATCCCCGTTTTCATATTTCACGGTCATATCGCTGAGCTGTGAAAACCGCTTCCTTGCAGAAATAATTCTCTGCGCATTTGAAAGTACAAAGCGTTTAACAACATCAGCAGGAACATAGGGCGGTGCAGAAACCGTTACTTCACCGCACGTGTTTATCCGCAGATTGATATTTTTAACATTTTTTCTGATGAGAGTATAATCTATTATCTGATCTTCAAACTGAATGCTTGCCATAGTACATACCGCTTTGAATAATATTGAAATAAAAAAAGAAAAAAGCCTCAAACAACGCATTACGCGCATAAGAAGCTTTTTTCCTGGTGGCTCATCGGGGAATCGAACCCCGGACACCTTGATTAAAAGTCAAGTGCTCTGCCATCTGAGCTAATGAACCATATACACCCTCATTCATTGAGGGCGCTTGGCTGGGGAGGCAGGATTCGAACCTACGCATGAGGGAGTCAAAGTCCCTTGCCTTACCGCTTGGCGACACCCCAATATAGGGTTGCTTATTTAAAGTGGGGTGGGATGTGGGATTCGAACCCACGACCTCCAGTGCCACAAACTGGCGCTCTAACCAACTGAACTAATCCCACCATATCTGCGCCCGAGTTGCTCAGGCGCTTTGGCGCGCTTGGGGGGACTCGAACCTCCGACCCACCGCTTAGAAGGCGGTTGCTCTATCCAGCTGAGCTACAAACGCATAATGGAGCGGGTGAAGGGAATCGAACCCTCGTATTCAGCTTGGAAGGCTGACATTCTACCATTGAACTACACCCGCATGGCGACGCTCATTATTATAATCAATGAGCGTGCAACTGTCAAGTACTTTTTTAAAAATTAATTGATTACCGCATCAATTTTTTCTCCCGCGGTAATTGTAAAGCTTTTTATTTCCTTATCCTGATTGAATACGATGAGCTGTGCAAGAAGATCTTCCACCTCACGGCGCACGCAGTCTCTTATACCTCTTGCGTTTTTCTTTGAGCCGTATGTTTTCTTTGCAATATATACGGGAACAGAATCATCATATACCAATTCAATAGCCTTATCCTTGAGCCCTTCTTTAAGTTCATCAAGCGTGATTTTGGCAATTTTCTCAAAATCATTGAAAGTAAGAGTATTGAAAGTGATTATCTCATCTACCCTGCCCAAAAATTCGGGGCGCAGGAAACGCTCAAGCGCTTTCATGGTAACATCCTTGTTAATCTCATTTTCAGACATACCGAAACCGAGAGATGCTGTATCTGTTGAGCCTGCGTTTGATGTCATAACAATAATAGTATTTTCAAAATTAACTGTTCTGCCCTGCGCATCCGTAATTCTGCCTTCGTCAAGAATCTGAAGAAGAATATTCAGGACATCCTTATGAGCCTTTTCTATCTCATCAAAAAGAACAACACTGTAAGGCTTTCTTCTTACTTTTTCAGTGAGCTGACCTGCGTCATCATAACCTACATATCCCGGAGGAGAGCCTATAATTCTTGAAACGCTGAATTTTTCCATAAATTCGCTCATATCAAGTCTTATAAGGCTGTCAGGAGAATCAAACAGGTAACTTGCAAGCTGTTTTACAAGCTCTGTTTTACCGACGCCCGTAGGCCCTACGAAAATAAATGACTGAGGTCTTTTGCGCGGACTGATCTGTACTCTGCCCCTGCGCACTGCTGCCGCAAGCTTTGAGATTGCCTCGTCCTGACCGATAATATGCTTTTTGAGTTCATCCTCAAGAGATGCGAGTTTTCTGATGTCGCCCGCCTCTATCTTTGAAGCGGGAATACCCGTCCAAAGAGAAACCACTTTTGCAAGGTCTGCCTCTATAACCTGATTATCTTTTGCTTTTTCGGCAAGAGCAGGCAGAACCTCATCGATTTTCATCGTCTGTGCCTTGAGGTTTGAAATAAGTTCGTAATCGATTACCTCATTTTCCTCAGTTGGTTCGGAAAGAGTGTCTATTCTCTCAAGAAGAGAGTTCTTTTCATTGAGTTTGAGCTGGTATTCCGAAATGGCAGGATTTCTGAGGTTGGCGCAAGTGCACGCCTCGTCAAGCAGATCTATAGCCTTATCAGGCAGATATCTGTCAGTAACAAAGCGCTCGGACATGGTTACCGCTTTATAAACAAGACTGTCTGATATCTGCACCTTGTGATAATTCTCATAATAGGTTTTGATGCCGAGCAGCATTCTGTAAGCTTCCTCAACAGACGGCTCCTCAACCTTAATCGGCTGGAAGCGTCGCTCTAAAGCCGCATCCTTTTCAATATATTTTCTGTACTCATTAAATGTTGTGGCACCTATTACCTGTATTTCTCCTCTTGAAAGAGCGGGTTTCAAGATATTTGCGGCATTCATCGTGCCCTCGCTGTCTCCCGTACCTACAAGATTGTGGACTTCGTCAATGAAAAGAATGATATTGCCCTCACTCTTAACTTCATCAACAAGGCCTTTAATTCTGCCCTCAAACTGGCCTCTGAACTGTGTGCCTGCAACAAGAGCTGTAAGGTCAAGCAGATAAATCTCTTTATCGGCAAGACGAGCGGGGACTTCTCCCTTTGCTATCTTGATGGCAAGACCCTCGGCAATTGCAGTTTTACCTACACCCGGCTCACCTATAAGACAAGGATTGTTCTTTGTGCGGCGGCAGAGAATTTGAACGGCACGTGAAATTTCTTTTTCTCTGCCTATAATAGCGTCTATCTCTCCGTTTTTAGCTTTCTGTGTAAGGTTTGTGCAGTAGTTGCCGAGGAATTTTCTCGGATCCTCCTGTCTGCCCCTTTTACCGCGCTTTTTGCCGCCTTTTTTATCTGTTTTGGAGGTGTTGTCATCCTTACCGTCATTTTCAAAAAGACTTGTAAACGGCAAAGTCTGCGCCCCGTCCATATTTTCCTGATTGAACATTTCACCCAGTGAGCCGAAATCGAAATCCTGCATATTTTCCATAAACTGGCTCATCTGTTCGCTTGCCTGCTCAAGTTCCTCGTCTGACAGCCCTAACTGATCTATCATCTGATTGATAGAGCCGACATTGAGTTCCCTTGCACATTTAATACAAAGCCCCTCAGGAACTACTTTATCATTTTCCATTTTCTGAATAAAAACTACCGCAGGGCGCTCATGGCACCTGCTGCACATCTGCTGTTTCATTAAATAAATAGTTCTCCTTGAAAATTATTTGCTGCCTTTTGCCTTTTTATTCTCTTTGAGCTGACGCACAAATCCCGGTGCATAGCCGAGAAGTGAAATAAGCGTGCATACAGCTGAGATTGATACAAGTATCCATGTAACTGTATTCGGAAGAGTAAAGCCCGTAACGTCACACAGCGCGCCGTTTTGACCGAACGCGAGAATAAATATCATACCGATATAGAAAACGTTTGTGGCTACCTTTCCCCATATTTCCGCCGCCGTCGGGCGCATACCGAGCGAAAGAAGTATCACTCCGCCGATTATCATTATAACCTCTTTTGCAATAAAAAACATAAAGAGATATTTAATAGCATTATCCCAGTATGTAACTATCAGCACAATAACGATTGCCATCTGTGAAAGTTTATCTGCGATAGGATCAAGCAGTTTGCCCAGGTTTGAGACCTGATTGAACTTTCGTGCTATCTTACCGTCAAAAAGGTCGGTAAGCGCTGCTAATGCCATAATTATTACAGCGGGAAGCACATATCCTTTCAGAAACAGCACCATAAACACGGGAATCAGCGCTATCCTGATAAAGGAAAGCCAGTTGGGAATAGTGTTCCAACCTTCTAAAAGATCTTTTACGTTACTTTTAAGCTTGCTCATATTTTATCCTCCTAAATCAAATGCATAAGCGGATTGATTTTATTTATAAATTCCATTACAACGCTTGAATCTACCTGGGAAACAAAACTCTGAGAGTTGGTAAAAACAAAATCGCTGAGGAAAGAAAAAACTGCGCTTAAAACGGCAAGTGATGCCACACCCTTTAATATGCCGAAAGCCGCGCCCAGATATTTATTGGTGCGTTTGAGCGGCATATGTTTTTTATTCATGATACTGTTTATTATCTTTGTAATTATCATTACGAGAAGATTAAAAATTACAAGTGTTATTACAAAAAGAGCTATCTTGATAATTACCAGAGCAACCGGCTCAACTATATTCTGAAGAACAGCACTTGCCGCGGATTCATTTGAAATACCGTCAAGGAAAGAAAGATCAACCGCGCCTGAAAGTCCGAAAGGAATCTCCTCCACGGCTTCACGCACTGACGATACAAAAGAATCTATGTTTGCAGAATCGGCAAGGCCCTGTGAAATTTTTTCAAGCGCCGCTACACTTACGTATTTATCATAGAATGCCAAGCTGTAATTATCCGCAACGAAAAATGCAAGCGGGAAACTTATAATAAGCTTTGCGAAAGAAATAAGCGACAGGATGAAACCCCTTGCATATCCCGCTGCTATACATGCGGCAAAAACCACTATCAAAGCTATATCGATAAAATTAATATTCAAACTGACTACTCCTGTTCACTGCCGAGAAGTTCAACGACCGCCTGATGCCTTGCGTAAACATCGGATGAAATCTGCATTACGGAAGAATACGAATCATCAACACGGCTCTCGGCAAGCACTTTTGAATTTGAAATTTTGTAGGTTACCACGCTCTCCGAAGTAAGAATTGTTACACGGGTAGAACTGCCTGTTACATCCTTCACAGCGGAATCGGTTGATGCAACCTCAATAACTTTGCCCGAAGGCTTTACAACTGATATATTATTATCCGCGGAGCCTGAATATGCAGTATAAACATAAATAAGGCTGCCGTCTGGCGTAAACGAGTATGAAACGAGGCCGACTGTGCCCGGCTCATATATCTGTTTTTCGGTTTTAAGCGAATCTATTACGCTTACAAAATCATTTCCGACAACGAAAAGATCCGTTGATGAAAAACGAAGTTCCAAAACGGAGGAGCCTGTATACTCAAACTGAGCACGCGGCTCTGTATCATCCACATTCATAGTATAGACAACAGTTTTGAACCTTGCGTTCTCAGATGATACGGCTGCAAAAGCTACCCTGCTGCCGCGAGAATCCACAGCAACGCTTGTTACATAACCTGCCGTAACATCATAAGTGAATTTCTGTTTTAAAGATTTATTGTAAACAGTTATCGTGCTGAGAGCACTGTCTGAAGTTGTGGCAAGAGCAACGGTGCCCGAATCGGAAACATCGGCGCATATAAGACTGCTCTGCGTTTTTTCCTGATAAACATTTTCGCTGTTTGTATCAAGCCTGTATGAAACACCGCCCTGGTCATAAAGCAGCGAATAACTGCCTGCCGTTTTAACAATGGGATTGGAATACCCGTGTTCAAAACTGTATTTTACTTCGGCATCGGATGAATCAAGCACTGTATAAGTGGAGTCTTCCAACAAGCAAAGATCATTGCCTACAGAACCGAAATAAAGATCCGAACCGGAAGCAAGCTGATACGGAAATCCGGAGTTTTGCGACTGAGACGATGCCGAGCCGCCGATTGAGGAAAAATCAATCTCGGCTACACGCATAACGATAAGCGCAGCAACAACCAAGCATATAACTATCCAAGCAGCTATACGCTTTTTTTTATTCTTTTTGAGTTTTCTTTCCAAACGCTCTTTTTCTCTCTGTTCAGACGCCATATTTACATAGCCTTTCCGAAAATATACAACTGATTATTAATAAAACAATGAAAAAACAATAAATAATTATTAAATTTTTAATATTTCACGTTATTAAGATAAAGCCCGTGAGCCGGTGCGGTTTTACCCGCTCTTTTACGGTCTTTAGATTTGATAACATCGGCAAGTTCGCCCTGTTTTATCTTGCCCTCGTTTACAAAAAGCAGTGTGCCGACCATAATGCGCACCATATTATAGAGAAAGCCGTCCGCCTCAACGGAGAAGATTACCTCGTCCCCGTTTCTTGTAACGCTGAAAGAATAAACGGTGCGCACAGTATCCTCAACATCGCTTTTAGCAGAGCAAAAGCCTGAAAAATCATGGCTTCCGAGAAATGCCTGCGCTTCTTCGTTGAGATACTGAGCGTCAATAGGATATCTGTAATGAAGAGCATAATTCTTGAGAAAAGGATTTCTTATCTGAGAATTATAAATTCTATAAACATATTTCTTTGACTTAACACTGTAACGCGCATGAAAATCATCAGCGACTTCAATGCAGCCGATTACAGCTATATCTTTTGGCAAATAAGTATTCAAACCCGTTATTATATTTTCACACGGGATATTTTTTTGTGTTTTGAGGGAGACGCAGTACATATTGGCGTGAACGCCGCTGTCCGTTCTGCTGCATCCCTTTATATCTGTTTTTTCGCAAAACAGCTTTTCCACGGCTTTTTGAAATACCTGCTGCACCGTTACCGCGTTTTTCTGCACCTGCCAGCCGTGGTAGGCAGAGCCGTCATAGCTGATGGTAATTAAAAGATTTCTCATATTACAGCCGCCGAAAGAGTATTAACAAAAATAATAAGCGCAAAGAGAGCAATCACGGCACCGAGAGCAACAAAATCCCTTGCCGTTACTTTAACCTGCTTCATTTTTGTTCTGCCCTTTCCGCCCTTATAACATCTGCAGTCCATTGCGTACGCAAGCTCATTTGCGCGGCGGAAAGAAGATATAAACAGCGGAATAAGAACAGGAATAAGCGCTTTTGCACGGTGTATTATTCCGCCCGAATCCATATCGGCGCCTCTTGATTTCTGAGCCGCCATTATCTTTTCAATTTCTTCCGTAAGAGTGGGAATAAATCTGAGAGCTATGGTCATAGTCATAGCCACTGTATGGATATCTATTTTAAATATTTTCAAAGGCGAGAAAAGCCTTTCGATTGCGTCAGTAAGATCTGTGGGAGTGGTGGTATAAGTGAGCATTGAACCCGCCACAACAAGAAGTATTATTCTGACCGCCATAAATATTGCGGTATAAATGCCATCCTCAGTTATTTTGAGCCTGCCGAAAAGAGTTACAAGGGGCTCTCCCTGCCCGTAGAACAGGTTTAAAAGTGAAGTAATTACAATTATTATACCAAGCGGTTTTACGCTTTTGAACACCGTTTTAAAGGATATTCCGCCCACAAGAACTATCAAAAGAGTAAAGGCAACACTCAAAAGCAATGAATAAAAGTTTTTACAGATAAAAAGCGAGATTATTACTGCAAGCGTAAGTAATATTTTTACTCTTGCGTCAAGCTTATGAATAAAGGAATTACCGGGAAAATACTGACCTATTGTGATATCGCCAATCATGCTTTTCCCTCCTTTTTAAAGAGCCTTTTAAGCTCAGCCGTGCCCTGTTCAACTGTAAAAATATCTGTTTTACAGTCTATTCCTTCAGCTTTCAGTTTAAGGAATATTTCTGTTACCTGAGGAACATTGAGCCCTATCTCACGAAGTTCCTGTGCATGAGAATAGACCTCAGGAACGGTGCCCGACATAGCCACCTTACCCTTGTTCATAACAACAACTTTTGAGCAGAGCTTTGCCACGTCTTCCATTGAATGGGAAACTATGATGACTGTGCTGCCTGTTTTTTGCTGATAGTCTTTGATAAGTCTGAGAATGACTTCCCGCCCTTTGGGGTCAAGTCCGGCGCACGGCTCATCAAGAATAAGCACTTTAGGACGCATTGCGATAACGGAAGCTATTGCCACACGTCTTTTCTGCCCGCCTGAAAGATCAAACGGTGATTTATCATCAAGAGTCTTTTTCAGTCCTACAAAATCCATGCTTTCATAAACACGGGATTTTATTTCATCTTCAGAAAGCCCCATCTGTTTCGGGCCAAAAGCTATCTCCTTAAAAACATTTTCCTCAAATATCTGATATTCGGGATACTGGAAACAAAGCCCGACTGCAAAACGAACATTTCTGATTTTCTTTTTATTTTCTTTTGACCAGATATTCTGGCCGTCAAGTATAACAACACCGCTGTTGGGCTGAAGGAGCCCGTTAAAATGCTGGATAAGCGTTGATTTTCCGCTGCCCGTATGACCGATTATGCCGACAAGTTCTCCGTTTTCTGCGGTGAAATCCACTTCATCCAAAGCTTCGGTTTCAAACGGAGTGCCGGCGCTGTAAAGATATTTTAATTTTTCGCAAACCAGAACCGCCACTATTATCCCTCCAGCGCGGATTTGATAAATTCAACACATTCATCTGTGTTCAGTATTGTTTCGGGCGATTGAAGCCCGCTTTCGTAAATAAGTTCCGTTGCCTGAGGAACATCAAGACCGAGCGCCTTTATCTCAGCAACGTGTGAAAAGACCTCTTTGGGAGTATCGTCCATTTTTACAACTCCGGAATCCATAACGATAACCCTGTCCGCCTGCACAGCCTCGTCCATATAATGGGTTATAAGAACTATCGTTATGCCCTCTTCCCTGTTGAGCCGCTTTATGGTTTCCATAACTTCCGCTCTGCCGCTTGGGTCAAGCATAGCGGTAGGCTCGTCTAACACTATGCACTGCGGGCGCATTGCTATAATTCCCGCAACTGCAACTCTCTGCTTCTGACCGCCTGATAGTTTATGCGGCGCCTTTTCGCGGAATTCGTACATTCCTACGGTTTTGAGCGCTTCATCCACCCTGCGGCGGCACTCCTCGGGAGGTATGCCTAGATTTTCAACGCCGAACGCAACATCTTCCTCAACTATTGAGGCAACTATCTGGTTATCGGGATTCTGAAAAACCATACCGACTTTTTTGCGTATATCGTAAATACTGTCGTCAGGTTTTGTTTCCATACCGTCCACAAGCACTTTGCCGTGCTGGGGGAAAAGGATACCGTTAGTAAGCTTTGCAAGCGTTGATTTGCCTGAGCCGTTATGGCCGAGCACCGCCACAAAACTGCCTTTTTCTATATTAAGATTTAAGTCTTCAAGAACATCCACCTTTTCCTCGCCCTCTTCGGTACCGTAGGAAAAGGCAACATTGTGAAACTCAATTAAACTCATTTTTTCATCCAAACGGCAGTTGCACCGCAGGGAAGTACTTCCCCGTTGGATGAAACGGGAAGCCCGATTTCATCCGCGGTTACAAAGCCGCCCTTTTCTTTTACTAAAATATCGTCAAGTATATACTTCATAACCGAGCCTGAAAGCCCTGTTGTATATGAATTAAGAAGCACCATAAGCGGCTCCTTAGAGAGCACCTGAGAAATAAGCTCAACAAAATCATAAAGCGAATCCTCAAGCCGCCAAATTTCACCCTTTGGCCCTCTGCCGTAAGACGGAGGGTCAAGGATTATGATATCATAACTGTGACCGCGGCGGATCTCACGCTGCACAAATTTTATACAGTCATCAACTATCCACCTAACATTAGCATCGGCAACGCCGCTTGAAACAGCGTTTTCCTTTGCCCACTGGGTCATTCCTTTGGAGGCGTCAACGTGAACTACGCTTGCGCCTTCCTTAAGGCAGGCAACTGTTGCTCCGCCGGTATAAGCAAAAAGATTTAAAACACTTACATCTTTTCTGCCGCTGTTTCTTATTACTTCTCTTGTAAAATCCCAATTGACAGCCTGCTCCGGAAACAGCCCCGTATGCTTAAAGCCCATCGTTTTTACATTAAAAGTAAGGTCTTTGTACTTTATTTCCCACTGAGGAGGCAGTTTGCTGAATACCTGCCACTGCCCGCCGCCCGAATGAGAGCGGTGATACTTAGCGTTTGGCTTATACCATCTGCCGTCGTTATATTTACTTTTCCAGATCACCTGCGGGTCAGGACGCACAAGCAGTACGTCTCCCCACCGTTCCAGCTTTTCGCCGCCTGAGCAGTCGATAAGCTCATAATCTTTCCAGTCTTTTGTAAATCTCATCAGCTAAGTCTTTCTTTTACAACATCTGCAATATAATTTCCGAGGCGGGTTATCTGATCTGTATCCATACCCTCAAGCATTACTCTTACGAGCGGCTCTGTGCCGGAAACACGAACAAGAACTCTGCCGTCTCCGTGAAGCTCCATTTCGGCTTCCTGAACTGCGGAAATTATATACTCATCGTTGTTATATTTCATTTTGCCCTCAGGAGTTACGGGAACATTGATAAGAACCTGAGGATAAACGGTCATTACCTTAGAAAGCTGAGCAAGCGTGGCGCCGCTCTTAACTACGGTTTCAAGAAGTTTAACTGCAGAAAGCTCGCCGTCACCCGTTGTTGCATAATCAAGGAAGATTACGTGACCGCTCTGCTCGCCGCCGATATTATAACCGTCTTTCAGCATTCTTTCAAGAACATATCTGTCTCCTACCGCAGTCTTTGCGCATTTGATGCCGTTATTCTCACAGAACTTGAAAAAGCCCATATTGCTCATAACGGTAACTACTGCAGTATCTTTGGCAAGCTTGTTTTCCTGTTTCATCTGTGTTGCGCAGATAGCTATTACCTTATCTCCGTCCACAATCTCGCCGTTTTCATCTACGGCAAGCATTCTGTCTGCGTCTCCGTCAAAAGCAACACCGAGGTCAAGTTTGTTTGCCTTTACAAACTCGGAAAGCTCCTCCATATGCGTTGAGCCGCAGTTGAGATTAATATTTACTCCGTTAGGTGTATCTGAAAGCATATGGCACTTTGCGCCGAGGCGTGTAAATATTTCTTTTGCGCACACGCTTGCGGAGCCGTTTGCCGTATCTATTGCTATATTAAGACCGTCAAGGCTTACCTCACATACTGAAACAACATGCTCTATATAATCCTCAACAGCTGTTTTGCAATAAGTTCTTCTGCCTACTTCCCCGCCTGTTTTAAGCTCTATCTTATCAGGGGTATCAAGTATGATTGATTCAATCTCCTCTTCAAGAGCATCGGGAAGCTTATAGCCAGTTGACTGGAAGATTTTAATTCCGTTATATTCGCACGGATTGTGTGAAGCAGAAATCATAACGCCAGCTTCACAACCGTATTTGCCTACGAGATAAGCAATTGCGGGAGTAGGTACTACACCTACGGAAAGAACATTTACACCCACGGAGCAGAATCCCGCAGTAAGCGCCGCCTCAAGCATATCGCCTGACGCACGTGTATCACGGCCAATCATTACCGTAGGGCGTTTATCCTCTGAAGTTTTAAGCAGAATCTCTGCCGCCGCCATACCTATCTTCATGGCAAGCTCATTGGTAAGATCTTTATTAGCTACTCCTCTTACACCGTCTGTTCCGAAAAGTCTACCCATAAAACTCATTCCTTTGCTGAATAATCGACTTAATGTTATACTTATATGTTTTAAATCAGTGTCTGCTGACCGTCCTGCTCTATTCCCAGATGTTTATAAGCGGCGGGAGATACACAGCGCCCGCGCGGAGTTCTGCTTAAAAAACCTATCTGCATCAGATAAGGCTCATAAACATCTTCTATTGTAACGGCTTCTTCTCCTACGGCCGCAGCAATGGTTTCAAGTCCCACAGGGCCGCCGTGATAATTCTTTATCATTGTTGTGAGAAGCCGTCTGTCTACCGAATCAAGACCGAGGTCGTCAACTTCCATTCTCGTAAGAGCGTCATTTGCAGCTTCTTCGCTGATAACTCCGTTATATTTTACTTCCGCAAAATCACGGCTTCTTTTTAAAAGCCTGTTTGCAATACGCGGTGTGCCGCGTGAGCGTGACGCTATCATAGCGGCGCCCTTTTCGTCTATATCAATACCGAGGATACCCGCACTGCGTTTTACTATTACAGCCAGCTCCTTCGGTGTATAGAGTTCAAGTCTGAAAATAACGCCGAATCTATCCCTTAGCGGAGCCGAAAGCTGACCCGCCCTTGTGGTTGCACCCACAAGAGTGAAGTTCGGAAGATCAAGACGTATCGACCTCGCCGACGGACCTTTTCCGATAATTATATCGAGCGCTCTGTCTTCCATTGCGGGATAAAGGACTTCCTCAACGCTTCTGTTGAGACGGTGTATCTCATCAATGAAAAGCACATCGCCCTCCTGAAGGTTTGTGAGCAGAGCCGCAAGATCGCCCTGCTTCTCTATTGCGGGGCCGCTTGTAATTCTGATGTTTACGCCCATTTCATTTGCAATAATTCCCGCAAGCGTTGTTTTGCCGAGACCGGGAGGGCCGTAAAGCAAAACATGGTCAAGCGCTTCGCCTCTGCCTTTTGCGGCTTCGATATATACAGAAAGGTTTTCCTTTACCTTATCCTGACCTATATAATCTGAAAGCTGTTTAGGGCGCAGACTGTTTTCAAGATCGCCGTCGGACGGGGAAAACTCCGTTGACACTATTCTGTTTTCAAAATCCGTTTCCTGCATCTGTTTTCCCTCTTATCATAAATTCCTGGCAAGCTGTCTCAAGCCCTGCCTTATCATTTCATCGGCAGAAAGTGATTTATCCATTGCACCAACCACAGCGGCAGCCTCGCTTTTACCGTACCCGAGGGCAACAAGAGCCGCGACTGCTTCTCCGGCAGATGATTCCTCCTCAACCGAAGCGGCTGCTGAGATATAACTGTCTGAACCTGAAACAGCAACGCCTGCCATTTTATCTTTTAGCTCAAGAACTATTCTTTCCGCTGTTTTTTTACCAACTCCGTTTGCTTTTGTTATTGCCTTTGAATCGCCTGCGGCAACAGCAAGAGCAAGTTTATCTGCACTCATTTCGGAAAGTATAGAAACCGCAGCTTTGGGACCTACACCGGAAACCGAAATAAGCAGTTTAAATACATTGAGTTCGTTTTCTGTTTTGAAGCCGTAAAGATCAAGAGCATCTTCTTTAACTGAAAGATATGTAAAAAGACGCACCTGTTCGCCTATTCTGCCGGCAGTTGAAGCTGTGGAAAGCGATGTAAAGCATTTAAAACCTACGCCTCCGCAGTCAATCACCAAAAACTGATCTCCTATATAAGTTAATTCGCCGGTAAGACTGTATATCATAACAAATTCCTCTTAATATATATTTACAAGCCGGACGCCATTGAACCTAAAAGACTTCCGCTGCAGTGAGCGTGGCAGATTGCCATGGCAAGAGCGTCTGCGGTATCATCGGGCTTCGGTATCTTTTCAAGGTTAAGGATTATCCTTGTCATTTCCTGCACCTGCTTTTTGACCGCCCTGCCGTATCCCGTAACGGACTGCTTTACCTGAAGCGGAGTATACTCCGCTATTTTAAGACCGTTCTGCTGGGCGGCAAGAGATATAACTCCCCTTGCCTGAGCGACATCTATAACTGTTTTGGCATTATTATTATAAAAAAGTTTTTCCATGCTTAAAACTTCGGGCTGATACTTTTTTATAATATCGCAAAGGCCGTTATATATATCGCATAACCTTAACGGAAAAGGTGTTTTGGCTTCGGTTGTAACGGCGCCGTAATCTATCACTCTGAACTTATTTGCTTTATATTCAAGAACTCCCCAGCCTACTATTGCATAACCGGGATCTATGCCTAAAATTACCATAGTACATACTGCTCCATAATAATTTAAACAATTATATCATATTGCATTTTGATTATCAATAAAAATAATATTAAACTTACTGTCTGTTGAAATTTAACAGCAAAACAAAAAACGGCTGAATGATATTCAGCCGTAAACTTACAGCAAGGGATTTTTTGATAATCCTTTAAGCTGGTGGATAAATTTCTGGAGTTCAACAACATTGAAAGTATACATACCAAGGTCTGTGTTTGGAATAAAATACCTGGCGCAGACATCACCATTAAGCACTTCAAACGCCTGCTTGATAGTTTTGGTCATATAATCTGCGCTTGAACGGGCATTAGACCCCGAAACAATAACTACGCCTACTTTTTTATGCTTTTTTATAGGCGGATTTGCTCCCCTTTTAAACCTTGCGCTGTAATAACGCTGAAAGCGGTCTATTACCGCCTTTAGCGGCGCGGGAAAGAAATTATTGTAAACGGGCGTGAAAAACGCTATAAAATCCGCTTCTTCAAAATCCTCAAAAAATATATCAAGATCTTTGTTTGAACACCCGTCGTGATACTCGCAGTATTTACAGTCAATGCACGGGGCGGGAGCAAGGTCATAAACATTGTACTCCTTGATCTCGCAGTCAAGAAAATACGGTTTTACCTGCTTTGCAAGTTCGGAAGAAACGCCGTCCTTGCGCGGGGAACCGTTAATTATCAAAAAAGTCTTCATTTCATCACCGAATTAATTATATCACTTTTTTCTATTGAGTTAAATAGTTAATTGTGGTATAAATATAATAATATACATTTGCGGGTGAAAAGCATGAGTAAACTTATTATAAATTTATTTATAAAAAACAAAAAACTATCCTCCTCTCAGGAAAGAGAAAGATACGGCGTTCTTTCAGGAGTTGTCGGAATAATTTGCAATTTACTTCTGAGCGCTTTCAAATTCGCGGTGGGCACATTCACAAACTCTGTTTCAATTACTGCTGACGCCGTAAACAACCTTTCGGACGCAAGTTCTAATATAGTAACGATAGCAGGCTCAAAACTTTCAAGCAAGCCTGTTGATGACGAGCACCCGTTCGGACACGGCAGGATTGAATACATAAGCGGGCTTATAATATCATTTCTTATACTCCTTATGGGATTCGAGCTATTCAAAAGCAGCGTAGAAAAGCTTATCCATCCTGAAGATGTTAATTTCAGCGTTGCGTCTATAATTATTCTTGTAGCAGCCATTTTGGTAAAACTGTGGATGGCGTATTTCAACAATAAAATATACAAAGAATCAGGAAACGTCAACGCAAAAGCAGTAAAGCAGGACAGTCTTAACGACTGCCTTGCAACATTAGCTACAATAGTTGCACTGCTTATTTCTTACTTTACTGATTTTGTGTACGCAGACGGTATTATGGGTATCATAGTAGCCGTACTTATCGTTATTTCAGGCATAGGCATCTTAAAAGACATTGCCGGAAAACTGCTCGGCAAAGCACCCGATCCCGAACTCGTAAAGGAAATCGAAGATATAATGCTTGAGCAGGACTGCATTTACGGCGTTCACGACCTTATTGTTCATGATTACGGCCCGGGCAGAATAATCGCCTCAGCTCATGCGGAAGTTCCCTGCGATGCGGATATTCTTGCCGTTCACGATGTTATTGATATAACCGAAAAAATCATAAGCAAAAAGCTCGGAATCATGATGTGCATTCACATGGATCCTATTGCCGTAAACGATGAAACAGTAAACGCCTACCGTGATTTTATGGCAGAAATAATCAAAGAATATGACGAAAGCTTTACTTTCCACGATTTCAGAGTTGTTGACGGACGGCTGAAAACGAATTTCATTTTCGACCTTGTTATCCCACATCAATATCAAAAGAAGAAACAGGATATCATAACCGACCTTCAAAAAGCCGTTGATGCAAAAAAAGATAACATTTTCCTTGTAATAACAGTTGAACACAGTTTTATATAGAATTAAAAAGGCCGCCGACGGTAA
>UQBX01000023.1 GCA_900539425.1 uncultured Oscillospiraceae bacterium
CCGAATTTGGCTTAAATAAAGGCTTTTTTTATGGCAGGGGCAGAAGGACTTGGCGTATGCTACGGCTTTGCCTTGCATACTGATGGCTCGGCGACCGAAATTCTGCGAATTTCAGTACCCGCCTCCCCGCTCTTCGCTAAAAACAGTTCACCTAACTGTTTTCTAAACGCTCAGACCCTCACGGGTTCAAGTCCTTTCCAATTCTATATAAAATAAAACGGCCGCTAAAAGCAGCCGTTTTTATTTTGTCTATCTTTACCAAAAAAGATATTTTTAAGTTTTTAGTATAAGGATTCGAACGCTAAATTTATAAAGATAATTATAAACAGAAAGCTATTTTAAAAAACCAAATAAACTATTGTAGTTATTTAATAAAAGAAGTTTTAGATTTATTATAGCTATTTAGATTATATCTTAGTTTGTCTTCTTAATGACTCTATAGCCTCATTTAAAGAGTTAACTGTACTTTCTTTTGACCATTCCGACCAAAATCCAACAGTAGCACTATTAGGCTCTGGGTTAGGCTTATTAATATTTATTCTACTTGGTAATAAGCTTGCATCTCCTACTACTAAAGCTTCGCCTACATCCAATATCGGTAAAAGTTCACCAAAATTTCCTAAACTATCCGGCAATAACTTCTTTATGACATTTTGATCATCAGCATTTGTTAATCGCATAGCAATAAAATTACTACTCTGACTTAGTACTGTTCTATCGACCTCTGATGGTCTCTGCGTTATTACTACTAATCCTATTCCGTATTTTCTTCCTTCTTTAGCAATCCTTTCAAAACTAATTAAGCTCTGCGTTTCCATTCCTTGCTTAGTATTTTGAGGAATATAAAGATGTGCTTCATCACAAAAAATAGCGATGGGATTAATTTTATCTCTGTCTGTCCATTGCTGAACGCTAAATATTAGTCTTGCTACCAAAGATACAACTAACGGTAACACATCTGACGGAACTTCGGAGAAATCGATTATTTTTACTCCTCCATCATGTGATGCCGGTGACATAAGTCTTGAACATAATTTAAACATATAATCATAATTTAAAAGTGATGTATCATTTGAAAATAAAAAATTCAAACGCTTATCCATAACTTTATTTTCAAGTCTTTGAATAAACCTTGAAAGAGTTCCATTAAAGTCACCTTTTTTTAATGTATCTTTTTTAGCACCCGGAACCATTTCATTATTGATTGCATTTAATTCATCCAACAATAACTTAATATCATACGGAACAGGACTATCAATAGTGATATCTTCAATAATATCAGGTTTATGAATGCTGTTGAGATAATCTTTTTTGCATTTAAAGACAGTTCTACTAAAAATCATCGCTTGATTAGGTGCATTATTATCTGAACGATCTATCATCATAGATATCATTTCTTCATAAGTTAACAGCCAATAAGGAAGATAAATGAACTCCTCGCTAACGCTGTCTGAAGGCCCAGCAATTTTATAATGCTTTATATTTTGGCCTATAATTGGTTCATATTCTCCATGTATATCAAACACGACAGCATTTGATGATTGTAATTTTGCAATTTCCTCTATTAGGGTAGCAACTGTGCAAGATTTACCAGAACCAGTACTTCCTACTATGACTGCGTGTTTCTGAAATAATTTATTTCCATCCAAATACGCTATTGCATCTTTATTTAATGTATAATTACCAATTTTCAATGAATTATCCTTTCCATCTGAATTTTTGGATAAAACACTCATAAAATTACTCAAATCTTCATTATCCATAATATAACATTTGGCGGTGATTTCAGGAACTGATTCCAAAGTTCTTTTAAAAACATTTTGACTTTCACCTAATTTATCTAAAAGAGTTCCTATTAATGTTATTTTTACAACATCATCCTTTTCAATTTCATCACTGTCATTTAACAATTCTGAAAATTTTCTAATAATCTTGCTCACCATGCCAATCAATGTTTGTCTTTGCTTAGAGGCTTTAATAGCAACTAAATTATTCACTTGTATTTTTGACAAAACATCCTCATTTTCAACCTTTACAACAACACTAGCAGTATCAACAGCAATTACAGTTCCTATTAATGATGTATCCTCAAATTTAAATATGCTCATGTTTATCACCTAAATTATATCTAAAAAATTTTCAAGTTTCCAATATTCTCCATCAATTTTATAATCTTTTTTATTGATTATTACTCTTGTTTTTCCTTGTTGACCTTCAATTAGCACTACATATTTTTGAGCTTTATTATTAATTAAAGATAACGCAAAATCACTCAATTTTTTCGTAACAATAACAATAGGTTTACCATAAGTAATGTTTCTTAAAATATTCTGTTGGATTTGACTATCATTAAACCCATATCCTATGCACAAATAACATTTTGCATTATTTATAATTTCATCCGACTTATATAAGATATTTCTATATGTATCAGTAGTCAACAAAGTTTCATATTTATCCGAACCCGGTGTAACAATCTCTGGAATAAAACCCACTGGAATTTCGTATTGCAAAGGAATGCAAATACTTTCTTTAGTATCTATACTATGAAATGTATCTAGGGAACCATGTACCTTTAATAAATTTACTACATTTTTCTTTTTTAAATCTCTATTACTTAGAGTTTTAAGATAAAATCCATCAAAACAATTGTCGATTTTTACTCCACAAATATCACAACAATACTCAATATATCTATCGTAATTAGTTGTAATTATATTAACACTATTATAACAAGTTGACATAAGTTTCTCTAATAAGTCACATAAAGGTTGTCTAGTTCTTAATATTACATTTTCGTAAAAAAATTTTATATCTGAATCAGATACAAGCTTCCAAGTTAAATTAACTATATCATTTAGTAATTCACCTTTTACATCTACACCTGTTAAAGCTGATTCCAAATCAATACCTTCGTCTAATCTATCGGTTATTTTTTGCCATTTTGTATTTTCTTTGTATTTTTCTTTTAATTCGTTTTGTAAAAAAGTTGACAATTCATTCATACCAGGAATTCCTGCTGGAATTGAAACACCTGTACCTGCTAGAACAACAGGTGTTTCTGTTAAATATGTTTGTATTTCTTTAAATAAAGAATCTCTATTTATATTTTCCATTTTTTCTCCATTTTCTTAAAAGCAACACAATTTGCATGTTTTTTTACTAAATTTCCTATTTTTACAATATTATATCATATTTTCACAAAAAAGGCACTGCAAAATTTCATGTTATAATCATCTTAAAGGAGATGATAAAATGAAAAAATATACTGATAAACAAAAACAAGATGCAATTAATCGTTATGCAAATGGCGAAACTGTTTCACATATTGTAGCTGATGTTCAAATTCCACGCAGCACGATCTATTCTTGGATAAAAGATAACCGAGAAAGTCAAAGCAACAAAAGCATAGAAATAAGTGCAAGAAATTTTAAATGTCTTGAAAAGAAAATCACTCGTTTAGAAGGAATTATTGAGATCCTTCAAAATATAAACTGCACAGCAATTTCTCCTTTAAACATCAAACTTAATACATTAGAGGAATTGTATGGAAAGTACAGCGTACATATGATATGTGATGCTTTGAAAGTTTCTCGTGGTACTTTCTACAACCACATATTCCGAAATAAAAGAGATAACACTTGGTATGCCAAGCGTCGTGAAGATTTAAGAATCAAAATTCAACAAATTCATAATGATAACAACCAAATATTTGGAGCAGCTAAAATCACTGCCATTATGAAAGAAGAAGGTTATCGCATCAGTATTGGTATGGTTCGTGAATTAATGCGCGATATGGGTTTAATTAGCATTAGACAGGATTCAAAAGATTTATATGATAAAGAACAGAGAAAATACAAAAACCACCTTAATCAAGAATTCACAGCAACACATCCAAACGAAATATGGGTTAGTGATGTAACATATTTCAAATTAAAAACAAAAGTATTTTACATATGTGCAATCATTGATTTATATTCAAGAATGGTTGTAGGATATCGCATAAGTCACAAAAACAGCACTCAACTAACAAAAGGAACATTTAAACAAGCATATGAAAACCGACAACCTGACAATAATCTTCTTTTTCATACAGACCGAGGAGCGAATTATCGTTCAAACACATTTTGTTCATACTTAAAATCTTTAAATGTAACTCAATCATTTTCAAGAGCTCACATACCCTATGACAACTCTGTAATGGAATCATTCTTTTCATCATTAAAAAGAGAAGAACTATATAGAACAAAATACCGCTCTGAAAATGAATTCAGAACGGCAGTTAAAAACTATATGATATTTTATAATGAGAAAAGACCTCATGCTAAAAACGGATACAAGACACCGATAAAAAAAGAGCTTGAATTTCTTAGTAATCAAGCCAAAAAATTGAATGTTTGAATTGGACATAGGGGTTCAGGTATATTGTTTTTATCTTTTCACTTTTTAATTTAAACTTTTTTGATTTTTGTGTCCAATTAAATAATAGAATATATAAGTTCTGAAACACGCATAAAATCGAGGAAAAATAAAAAATACCTATAACTGTCCAACCTTAAGGGGTTCAGATTTGTTATAGGTATTCATATGGCAGGGGCAGAAGGACTTGAACCCTCGGCACGCGGTTTTGGAGACCGCTGCTCTACCAACTGAGCTATACCCCTAAAGATTTGGTGGGCCATCAGGGACTCGAACCCCGGACCTACCGGTTATGAGCCGGGAGCTCTAACCAACTGAGCTAATGGCCCAAATCTTTGACTTAGATATAATATCACTGATTGAGCATTAAGTCAAGAATAAATTCAAATATATTTAAAAT
This sequence comes from uncultured Oscillospiraceae bacterium, assembly GCA_900539425.1. Classification (GTDB taxonomy): domain Bacteria; phylum Bacillota; class Clostridia; order Oscillospirales; family Acutalibacteraceae; genus Eubacterium_R. The sequence continues at coordinate 4,820 of UQBX01000023.1, forward strand.
TTTTAAGGTTGTAAAAAGGAATCTGCTTTATTATAATTAGTTTGGGTGATATTATGAAAAACGAATTCACACTTAACAACGGAATAACTCTGCCCGCAGCAGCATTCGGCACTTACAAAACGATAGACCAAAACGCCGAAACTATAACCGAAGCAATAAAAGCAGGTTACAGGTATTTTGACACGGCATCTTTTTACGGCAATGAAGAATATGTTGGCAAAGCCATAAAAGAAAGCGGCATACCCAGAAATGAATTTAAGATAGCTACAAAGCTTTGGAAAACAGAGATGGGATATGACAAGACTATGTACGCTTTTGAAAGCTCTTTAAAACGGCTTGACACAGACTATATAGACCTCTATCTTATTCACTGGCCTCTGCCTGAACCCGGTTACAAAGACTGGAAGCTGCTTGATTTTGACACTTGGCAGACGCTCGAAAAATTATATAATGAGGGTGTTATAAAAGCCATAGGCGTCAGCAACTTTTTGCCTCACCACCTGAAAAATCTGCTTGACGGATGCGAAGTAAAGCCGGCGGTAAATCAAATTGAATTTCATCCCGGTTATTCTCAGGATGCTGCTCTTAACTACTGCAAGGAAAACGGAATACTTGTTCAGGCGTGGAGCCCGCTTGGCAGGACACGAGTTTTAAATGATGAACTGATTTGTGAACTTGCTGAAAAATACGGTAAATCCCCCGCCCAGATATGCATAAAATACGCTTTACAGCGTGGAGTTATGCCGATTGTAAAAACTTGTAACAAAGAAAGAATGGCTGAAAACCTTGACATTCATTCTTTTGAAATTGAAGAAGAGGACATGATGCGGCTTATGACAATGCCGCCGACGGGTTGGAGCGGCGAACATCCGGACAGAAAAAGAGTTCAGATACAGGCATAACGCTTAATCTATACAAATTAAAGAGAGGGGCTGCACTCTACTGAGTGCTGAAAATTAACATGAACCGAATTGATCTTTATACAAGTATCGTACCGAACAGGCGGCAGCTTATTATTCAGGATATGAAATTCTACGCTTTTGTTCACTATGGAATAAACACTTTTACAAACCGTGAATGGGGCACCGGAAAAGAGAGCGAAAAAATCTTTGATCCCAAAAAGCAGAACACAGACCAGTGGTGTGAGGCAATTGCATCTGCAGGTATGAAAGGTGTAATTCTAACCTGCAAGCACCATGACGGCTTTTGCTTATGGCCGACAGAAACTACCGAACACTCCATAAAAAACAGCCCATACAAAAACGGACACGGCGATATAGTGCGGGAAGTGAGCGAAAGCTGCAAAAAGTACGGACTTAAATTCGGTGTTTATCTTTCCCCATGGGACAGAAATGCAAAATGCTACGGAACACCCGAATATAATGATTTTTACATAAAGCAGCTTACAGAACTGCTTACGAACTACGGCGATATTTTTATGCTGTGGCTTGACGGCGCCTGCGGAGCAAAAGCAGACGGGCAGCCAGTGCAGGATTACGATTTCGAACGCATTTGGAAAACCGCAGTGGAACTTCAGCCTGATATAGTTATGTCCGGCTGTGCGCCCGATGTGCGGTGGATCGGCAATGAGAGTGGCAAGACTCGAGAAAGCGAATGGAATGTTGTACCTAAGTTTGAATATGACCAGCAGAATTTTGCTGCGAACTGCCAAACTGATGACAATATGAAAAAATTCCAAAAGCGCTGTCAGGATGTTATGCTGCCTGATATGGGATCAAGAGAGTTTTTAAGCAAATTTGATGAATTCATGTGGTATCCCGCTGAAGTGGATGTTTCTATTAGGCTTGGATGGTTTTATCATCCGATGCAGCGAATGACTCTTAAATCACTAAACAAACTAATGAAAATATATTACAATTCAGCAGGAAACAATTCGCTGTTTCTTCTTAACATACCGCCAAACAAAAACGGTCTGTTTGCTGAAAGTGATGTAAAACGGCTCAAGCAAATCGGAAAATGGCTGAAAAAAGAAGATGAACTTGTAATCAAAAAATACCAACGTACTGATAAGAACGGAGGATTTGAAACAGAACTTAAATTTCCCAAGCAGAGCGTTGACAGAATAAGAATGAGCGAAGATACAACAAAATCTCAGCGAATTGAAAAATACAGCATTTACGCAGGAAGCAAAAAAGTGTTTGAAGGGACTATAATAGGATTTTCCAAGATAGCTGTTTTTGAGCCTGTGGTTACCGACACGCTGACTATAAAAATAGAAGAATGCAGAAAAGAGCCGTATCTCAAAACGGCTGAACCTGTTGCAACGGGAGCATACAGAGTAAAATAAGATCAAATAATTAAGGCGCAGTAAGAGCGATAACTCTGACTGCGCTTTTTTTATTTTGCGTTTATAAAGCACCCAAACTCTGGCAATAATAATTGCGTACATAAAAATTGAATGGTGGTTTTATGTATGCAGTTCAACAAGGTGGAAATATGCGGTATCAACACAAACGATATTAAAGTACTTAAAGAAAGCGAAAAAATAGAATTACTGAAAAAAGCAAGAAAAGGAGATATGAAGGCAAGAGATGAACTCATAAAAGGCAATCTGAGGCTTGTGCTTTCGGTTATACAGCGTTTTCAGAACCGAGGCGAATCGATGGACGATTTATTTCAAGTGGGCGTTATAGGCCTTATAAAAGCGATAGACAACTTCAATCTTGATTTACAGGTAAAATTTTCTACCTATGCAGTACCGATGTGCATAGGAGAGATACGCCGTTATTTAAGAGACGACTCCCCTATTCGCGTAAGCAGAAGCATGAAGGACACGGCATACAAAGCGATGCAGGTAAAAGAGGAACTGATAAACAAAAACAAGCAGGAGCCGTCAATAGAAGAAATTGCAAAAGCGCTTAACATGGAAAAAAGCGAAGTGGTGCTTGCGCTGGAAGCAATTGTAGACCCGATTTCACTGTATGAACCTGTTTACAATGACGGCGGAGATACGATATATGTGATGGATCAGGTGGGAGACAGCAACACAGACGGCGACTGGATAGACGAAATAATGATAAAGGACGAAATAAAGAACCTTGACCCGAGAGAAAAAAATATACTTTATCTTAGATTTATGCAGGGAAAAACACAGATGGAAGTTGCAAAAGAAGTCGGTATAAGCCAGGCACAGGTTAGCAGGCTTGAAAAGAATGCTTTAAGACGAATAAAGGATCACAAGTAACAAAGTTAATACTTCTAAATCAATTCGAAACAGCCGATAAGAAAAAGCCATCTGAACGCGGCTTTAATTTATGATTTTGCTTTTTTGAGAATCGGGGCAAGATACTGACCTGTATAGGATTTTTTGCACTTGGCAACTTCTTCGGGAGTACCTGTTGCCACTATCTTTCCTCCGCCTTTTCCTCCCTCGGGACCGAGGTCGATAAGATAATCGGCAGTTTTAATAACATCAAGATTATGCTCAATTACAAGGACGGTATTGCCGCTGTCTACAAGAGCATTAAGCACTTCGATAAGCTTATGAACGTCTGCGGTATGAAGACCCGTTGTAGGCTCATCAAGAATATATATCGTTTTACCGGTTGAGCGTTTCATAAGTTCGGTTGCAAGTTTTACTCTCTGCGCTTCACCGCCTGAAAGAGTTGTTGCAGGCTGGCCAATCTTGATATATCCGAGACCTACATCTGAAAGGGTTTTCAGTTTTCTGTAAATCTTGGGCTGCTGTTTAAAGAATTCAAGTCCCTCGTCAACAGTCATTTCAAGAACCTCAAAAATGTTTTTGCCCTTGAATTTGACCTCGAGTGTTTCGTGGTTATACTTATGACCGGAGCAGACTTCGCACGGTACGTAGACATCTGCAAGGAAGTGCATTTCTATTTTAACGATACCGTCGCCCTGGCAGGCTTCACATCTGCCGCCCTTTACATTGAATGAAAATCTGTTTGCCTTATATCCTCGCATTTTTGCATCGGGAGTTGAAGCAAAAAGTTCTCTTATATCATTGAAAACACCTGTATATGTCGCAGGGTTTGAACGCGGAGTACGCCCTATAGGCGACTGGTCAATATCTATAACCTTATCCAGATATTCAGCGCCCTTTATTTTTTCAAACTTACCGGGACGTTTTTTTGCGTTATTCAGCTCATTGGCAAGATATTTATAAAGTATCTCGTTTACAAGGCTGGATTTACCCGAGCCTGAAACACCTGTTACCGCAACAAATTTGCCGAGAGGAATTTCAACGTCTATCTTTTTAAGATTATTTTCAGCCGCGCCGAAAACCGTAAGCTTATGCCCGTTTCCGTTTCTTCTTTTGTCCGGAACAGGTATGGACTTTTTACCTGAGAGATACTGACCTGTTATTGATTTTTCACAAGCAATAATATCGTCAACGGTGCCTGCTGCTATTAGTTCGCCGCCGTGTATTCCTGCTCCCGGGCCAATATCAACAATATAATCTGCTGCACGCATGGTATCTTCATCATGCTCAACTACTATAAGTGTATTGCCGATATCACGCAGATGGCGAAGTGTATTAAGGAGTTTATCATTATCACGCTGATGCAGACCTATTGACGGCTCGTCAAGAATATAAAGAACACCCATAAGTGATGAGCCTATTTGAGTTGCAAGGCGTATTCTCTGTGCTTCTCCGCCTGAAAGCGTAGCCGCCTCACGTGCCAGTGAAAGATAATCAAGACCTACAGAATTGAGGAATGTAAGTCTTTCCCTGATTTCTCTTATAATCAGATTACCGATCAGCTGTTCTTTTTCGGTGAGTTCAAGGCTGTTTATGAAATCAAGTTCTTCAGATATTGACATACAGCAGAACTCATAAATATTTTTTCCGCCTACTGTTACGGAAAGGCTTATAGGAGACAGACGCGCACCCTTACAATCAGGACAGCGTGATGATACCATAACCGTTTCTATCTCTGCTCTTGCCCACTCTGAAGACGATTCTTCATAACGCCTTTTAAGGTTATTGATAACGCCCTCAAAATCATTGGTATACGTTCCCGAGCCGTAGGCGGTTACACGCTTCATTTTTATCTTTTTGCCGTTTGTGCCGTATAGTATTGCTCTAACGCCGTCTTTTGGCAGCATTTCAACAGGCATATCAAGAGAAAAGCCGTACTCTTTGGCAATAGCCTCAAAATACATTTTGGCAATTGAAGAGCCGTCTGCAACATTCCAGCCGCTTGCTTTTATAGCACCCTGGTTTATTGAAAGCTTTTTATTGGGAACAACAAGATTCTCGTCTATTTCCATAAAAGTGCCGAGACCCGAACAGCGTTTGCAGGCTCCGTAAGGATTGTTAAACGAGAACATACGTGGGCTCATTTCCTCAATTGAAACGCCGTGCTCCGGGCAGGCATAATCAAGTGAAAAAAGTTCATCGCCCTTATCAAGAATATTGCAGATAACGATACCTTTTGAAAGGCGTGTTGCAGTCTCAATACTGTCCGTAAGCCTGCTCCTGATGGACTCATTTACAACAAGACGGTCAACGACGACCTCAATATTATGCTTTTTGTATTTATCAAGCTTTATTTCTTCAAAAAGGTCATAGATACTGCCGTCTATGCGCACTCTTGAATAACCTGACTTGCGGGCGTCCTCAAGCTCCTTGGTATACTCACCTTTTCTGCCGCGGACTATCGGCGCCATTATCTGAATACGTGTACCCTCATCGTAAGACAATATCTTATCAACTATCTGGTCAACCGTCTGCTGTGTAATCTCCCTACCGCAGACGGGGCAGTGCGGTATGCCTATTCGGGCATAAAGCAGCCTGAGGTAATCGTAGATTTCAGTTACAGTACCAACCGTTGAACGCGGGTTTTTAGAAGTGGTTTTCTGATCAATGGAAATTGCGGGACTTAGGCCCTCAATATAATCCACATCGGGTTTTTCCATCTGGCCGAGGAACTGACGGGCGTAAGAAGAAAGGCTCTCCACATATCTGCGCTGACCCTCTGCGTAAATGGTATCAAAGGCAAGGCTTGATTTTCCCGAGCCTGAAAGTCCTGTGAAAACAACAAGACTGTCACGCGGTATCTCTACATCTATATTTTTTAAATTATGCTCTCTTGCACCTTTTACAATAATGTTTTTATTCATAAAAATCACCTTTTATGTTTAATAATCACTGATTTTTAAGTTCGTTTATTTTATCTCTCAGGTAAGCGGCGTGCTCAAATTCAAGAAGCTTTGCCGCCTCTTTCATCTCCGCAGTAAGCTGCTGAATAAGAACATCACGCTCACGTTTTGACATACGCTTTTTGCTTTTGCCCTCAACTTTTTCTTTTGAAGTGATCTCAAGCACGTCTCTAACGCTTTTTTTGATTGTTTTAGGCGTTATACCGTGTTCCTCATTATACTTCTGCTGAATAGCGCGGCGGCGTGCGGTTTCGGAAATAGCACGCTCCATTGACGGGGTAACGCTGTCTGCGTACATGATTACTTCGCCGTTTGCGTTTCTTGCCGCACGGCCGATAGTCTGAACGAGTGAAGTTTCCGAACGCAGGAAGCCCTCTTTATCTGCATCGAGTATAGCAACGAGAGATACCTCGGGTATATCAAGTCCCTCACGCAGAAGGTTGATACCGACAAGAACATCAAATTCTCCCAATCTAAGATCCCTGATTATCTCCATACGCTCGATAGTGTCAACATCGTGATGCATATAGCGTACTTTTATACCGAAGCCCTCAAGGTAAGAAGTAAGATCCTCAGCCATTGCTTTTGTAAGCGTTGTAACCAAAACACGTTCTTTTCTTTCGGTTCTTATATTAATCTCAGAAACCAAATCATCCATCTGATCATCCGTAGGCTTTACCGTAATAACAGGATCAAGCAGACCGGTGGGACGGATAATCTGCTCAACTATCTGAGTAGAATGCTCCTTTTCAAAATCGCCCGGTGTTGCCGATGTGAAGATAACCTGATTTACTTTGCCGTAGAACTCATCAAATTGCAAAGGGCGGTTGTCAAAAGCAGACGGCAGACGAAAGCCGTATTCAATAAGGCTTGCTTTTCTGCTGTGGTCACCGCCGTACATTCCTCTGACCTGCGGAAGCATTACATGGCTCTCGTCACAGAACAAAAGAAAATCATCGGGAAAATAATCAAGGAGTGTGAACGGGGCTTCTCCGGGTTTTCTGCCGCTCATTACGGCAGAATAGTTTTCAATGCCCTTGCAAAAGCCCGTTTCCTCAAGCATTTCAATATCGTTCATAGTGCGTTCTTTTATTCTCTGAGCCTCTATGAGTTTGCCCTTTTCCTCAAAGTATTTTACGCGCTCGGTCATTTCATCATAAATTTTGCTGAGCGCGATTTTCATTTTTTCAGCACCAACAACATAATGTGACGCGGGATATATACATGCGTGGGCGAGTATGCCTTCAACTTTGCCTGTAAGCGGGTTTATTTCGGCAATTCTGTCTATCTCGTCACCGAAAAATTCAACTCGTATAGCGTTTCCTGAAGAGCCTGCGGGGAAAATTTCAACAGTATCCCCTCTTACCCTGAATTTATTGCGCACAAAATTTATATCATTTCTTTCATACTGAATAGAAACGAGCTTTGAAATAAGTGCGTCTCTTGAATACTGCGCTCCGTTTCTGAGAGAGATTACCATATTACGGTAATCAATCGGGTCGCCGATAGAATAGATGCAGGAAACAGACGCAACTATAATGACATCCCGCCTTTCGGAAAGAGCGGCTGTTGCGCTGTGGCGCAGCTTGTCTATCTCCTCATTTACGGCGCTGTCTTTCTCTATATAAGTATCTGTTGTGGGTACGTAAGCCTCCGGCTGATAGTAATCGTAATAGGAAACAAAATACTCCACGGCATTTTCGGGAAAAAATTCCTTGAACTCAGAGCAAAGCTGTGCGGCAAGTGTTTTATTATGGGCAAGCACAAGTGTTGGGCGATTGACTTTTTCAATTATATTAGCCATTGTAAAAGTCTTGCCGGAGCCTGTTACACCCATAAGGGTCTGCTCTTTATCCCCCCTGAGAACGCCTTTTACAAGCGCATCTATAGCCTGAGGCTGATCTCCTGTGGGCTTATATTCACTTACAAGTTTAAATCTATCCATAAAAATTTTTCCTTTTCTGCGCACATTCGGAGTTATTATATCATAAAAGATAGAATTACTCCACACTTTTATGCAAAGTAATTACATAAAAATAAAGGAATAAAAAACGGCAAATCTATGCAGATTTTATAAGAAACAGATGAAATAATTTTAAAAGCACATTTCAGTTTAACTTTTTATATTATTTACTTTTCGATAAAGATAATATATAATTAATTACGTTATGAAATCTTTTACCGTAAACAGAAATGACAGCGGGCAGAGACTGGACAGAGTACTGCTTAAAATGTTTCCGTCCCTCCCCCGCTCGCTAATGTACAAGGAAATACGCAAAAAGAACATCAAGATAAACAAAAAAAGATGTGACGCGGCGTACACACTGTGCGAAGGCGATATTGTTGAGCTGTACCTCAAGGATGATGTTCTGCAGGAAAAAAAGACATATTATGATTTCATGCGGGCTCCTAAAGAACTTGATATTGTATATGAGGACAAAAATTTAATTCTCATCAACAAAAAAGCCGGCATTCTTTGCCACCCAGACGGCAGTGAATATGTAAATACTCTTATATCATCCGTTAAAAGGCGGCTATACGAAAACGGCGAATGGAATCCGAAGGATGAATCCTTCACTCCCGCTCTTGCCAACAGGCTTGACAGAAATACCAGCGGAATAATAATAGCCGCAAAAAATGCCGCCGCGCTGAAAGAGCTTAACGCCGCAATAAAAAACCGAAATATAGAAAAACATTATCTTGCAGCCGTACACGGTGAATTTAAAATCAAAAGCGCAACATTAGAAGCGTACATAACTAAAGACGAAAAGAAAAACACCGTTTCGGTTTATGACCGTGATACCGGCAACGTAAAAAAGATAATAACAAAATACACCGTGTTAGACAGTTACTCGGAAAAATCGCTTATTGATATTGATCTTGTAACAGGCAGAACGCATCAGATAAGAGCTCACATGGCACACATAGGGCATCCGCTTATTGACGACGGAAAATACGGCAGAGAAGCAGGCCGTTTTCGCCAGGCTCTATGCAGTTACAAACTTATATTTAAAAGCGGATTTAATTTGCTGAGTTATCTTGAGGGAAGAGAATTTACTCTTGATGACTGTGAAATATATAAAAAATTCAAGGAGAGAAAATACTGATGAAAGATAAAAAGATAAACATCATATCGCCCGCAGTTGCAATAATTGTTGCCATACTTGACCTGGCGGTTCTCGGATACGGAATTTTTGCGGCAGTAAAGCTTGTTGAGCAATTCAGTTCACTGAGCATAATTTTTGCCGTAATTGAGGTATTTGCTTTGGTAATAGCCGTTCTTGTATCAAAAGAAGTGCTTTCAAACGGAGTTATTTTCAGAGATGATGAAGCGGAATTTACCGGAGTTGATGACAACAACATAATCACTTATGAAGATGTGCGTGAAATCGAAGCATACAAAGACACAGCCGCAAGTCTTACAAAAAATTTTGACATGAGGCATGCTCTTATCATGTTTACAATGAAAGACAAAAAGGTAAACACTATAGACTTGGGACTGATGCCAAACAGCACTATTAATAAAATACTTGACGAGTTCAGAGAAAGAACCAACGCTGAAAGCATCAATTTCAACCAGGTAAAAAAAGCCGATATATTTGTCAGAAGAAAAAAAGATGACGGCAACGAAGCCACGGAAGTGGAAAAAGAAGAGAACAGCGAAATAAAAGACTGAGTGAATCAAAAAAGCATCCGCATAACGCGGATACTTTTTTATGTGTTATTCAAATTCAAAAGTCAGCTGAGCGTCTTTAAACTCAAGAGAAACAGGATAAAAATCGCTGTCTGTTTCAAGGGTAAAGCCGCCCAAAGAAGTCTCACCCTGAACGAGAAAACCGTTTTTGACAGTGCTTATCTCTGTTTCCGGCATTTCATTTGCACACTCAAAAGCCTCATAAAGAGCAACGGCAGGATTCGAAGAATCAAAGTTACTGTTTATCTGAGAAAGGCTTATATCGTCATAAGTAATGCCGACTGTTTTACCGTCATAAGTAATTACAAGACCAGCCGCAGAGGTGGACTGAGCGGAAACCGTAATACTTTTTCCGTTGTAGACCACTGTGCAGTCATATTTAAAATTCCTGAAAGTAACACTTGCGTTTGCGGAAAAGCTTTTCAAAGTTTTCACGCTCTGCTGTGAAGCACATCCGCACAGCAGAAAAGCAAGCGTAACAACCATGACAAGAATTTTTTTCAAGCAATCATTCCGTTATTCAAATTCACCTATGAGCGCTCCGCAAAGTTCAAGCATATCTTCAACAGTCATCCCGCGGGTACTGATCTCATCAGCAGTAATATCCCCGCACATACCGTGAATATAGACAGCACATTTTGCGGCTGAATAGCAATCCATTCCCTGAGCAATAAACGAGCCAATCATACCCGTAAGCATATCGCCTGTGCCGCCCATTGCCATTCCGGGATTACCGGTAGTATTTACAAACACGGATAAACCGTTTGTTACAACTGTATTCGCTCCTTTAAGGACAAGAACACAGGAGTTTTCGGCAGCGAAATTTCTGGCGAGCTCTATTCTGTTTGACTCAACTTCCGCAACGCTTGAATCAACAAGCCTTGCCATTTCACCGGGATGCGGAGTAAGTACCAGCGGGGCATGCGCGCCCTTTAATACATCTATATTCGCAAGAACGCTGTTTATTCCGTCTGCATCAAGAACAACGGGAACTTCGCTTTCACGGATGACCTGATTGACAATTACCTGGGTATCATCATTTTTGCCTATGCCGCAGCCCATAGCAATGCAGTCTGCCCATTCAAGCTCGGCGCTTATTTTATTAAGCGCACCCATTGAAAGAGTTTTGTCTTCGTTTTCACTCATGGGAGCAAAAATCGGCTGAATAAGGTGGGAAGTCATAACGGGATAGATAGATTTAGGAAAAGCGCATTTCAAAAGCCCTACGCCTGTTTTCAGCGCGGCTTTTGCGCATATAACAGCGGCACCCGGCATAAGATAGCTGCCGCAGATATTTAAAAGGTGCCCGTTCTGCCCCTTATTTGAATTCTTATTTCTTTTATGAAAACAGCTTTTAACAAACTGTTTAGTTATGGTCATCGGACATTCAAAATCATAACAGTCATCAGGAATTCCGATATTAACAACAACTGTTTTTCCGCAGTAATTATTTGCGGGCGGAAGAACATGGCAGTATTTGAGTGTTGAAATAGCAATAGTAAGATCTGCCTTGACCGCTTTAAATACAGTACCCTCCGAGGCGTTTGTGCCGCTCGGTGTATCAACGGACACAACCGCGGCTCCTGAATTATTAACAGCATCAAACACCTTTGAAAACGGCTCTCTTGGCTCTCCGTGAAAGCCTATACCGAAAATACAGTCAACTATAAGCACATCGCTGAGATCCGCCTCTTCAAACGGAACTGCGCTGACACCTGCTTTTTCAGCTTCTTCAAGATACATTACAGGCTCAGGCAGACGTGGGAATTTATCAGCGATAACGATTTCAGGCTCAGCGCCGTACTGCTTTAATTTTTCTGCAATAACAAAACCGTCGCCCGCGTTTTTACCGTTTCCGCATACTACGGAAACTTTTTTTGCGCGTATTTCCTCACCGAAATACTCAATGATTTTATCAAAGCATTTTTTGCCCGCCCTTTTCATAAGCTGAGCTTCAGTAAAATACCTTTCAAAAGCATTGCTTTCCGCTCTTTTTATCTGTTCTGCTGTTAAAATTCTCATATCTGCTCCCACATAATGACTACGGCAAACGCATAATCGCCGTCATGACTGACCGAAACATCACAGCTTTTTTCGCCTGAGATATACGGTTTGCCTTTTTCGTCATATAAAATCTCAACAGTATTGAGCCGTCTTGTAATTCCCGTACCGAGTGCTTTGAAATATGCCTCTTTGGCGGCATAAACACCTGCAAAACTCTGTGCGTTTTTACAGTGTTTTCTTTCTTTTTCAGTAAACACTTCGTTTAGAAATCTCTGGTTTTTTATGCTTTTTTCTATACGGGAAATCAGGACGATATCATTTCCGACTTTAATCATTTAACCACCTATCGGCGTAACAACAAACGAGTTTGAATATGAACCTACAAAGAGCTTCTTATGACCCTTGGTAGGCAGAGGGCCGCAGGCATTGGAGCCGGCGCCGAGCATATAACCGTCCACCTGAACATTTGTTGTGTTGTAATCAAGAAGATCTTCTTTATGCGTTGCCTTTGCACTTTGCTCTGCATTATAATGGTTTGCATTGAAAACAAAAGGTTTTTTACTTTCAAACCTCATGCCCGTACCGTCATTATCAGTTATCTCGGCATAGAAAGTATTATATCTCATGCCGCTTTCCTGAGGCTTAATATACTTCACGTTCATATCGGATACTTGTGTTGTAACACGCCTGATAATCGAATGTTCGCGGAAGTCCGAAAGAGTTTCGTCATCATAACCGAAATACGTTATATTTTCAAAGCTGTGAGGCATCTCAACAAGCATGCCGAGACGGGGCACAAACTTGAAAAGAAGGCGGCGGAAAGAGTATTCCACGGCAAGCCTTCCTATGGAATTAATGGTATATCTTACCTTAAAAAGACCAGCATTTGCATAAGCGCTTGTTTTAAGGCGATAAGATGCATTAATAACAACGCTATTACCTGCTTTTTCATAAGAGCATTTTTTCTTAGTCCACGAAACATGCTCAAGACCCTCTTTATGCCACACAAGCTTGATATTTTTATCGTTATCAAGAGGATTACGGTAAAGACTTGGTACAAAGCCGCGGCGGTTTCCGAGAGGTATCTGATTAAGAAGCTCTTTTGAATTATAAATATAGCTTTCCATTTCACCCGATCTGAGATTGAAGCAGAGCGAACCGTTTTTAAACGAAACTATTACCCTGCCCTCACTTTCCTCAGTTTTCAGGCAACCGTTATCGTTTTCGGCAGTAACGGTATTAACATCCGCAGCGTTATAATTCGGCTGAACTACTATCTGCTCGCGGCCAATTTCATTTTCGCCGTCATAATACTCAAAGACAACGGATGTATGACCTTTTTCGCTGAGAGAAATGGTTTTTCTTTCAGATTTCTGAGGCTCAACATAGATATCAAAAGAGCCTGAATCCGCAACCGTGCCGTCATTAAGCACAGAATATTTTACGGTATATCTGGCGGATTTGAAATACATATGGTTAAAGAATTCAAACTCGCCGCCTATTTTCTTCTCGGCTCTTACGGGACGGTAACACATTTTCATCTGAACAGCGCCCGGATGAGGAGTTCTGTCCGGGAAGAAAAGTCCGTCCACACAGAAATTGCCGTCATGTTTCCACTCGCCGAAATCACCGCCGTAGGTATACTCATACGGGCCGTTCTCATTATAAACTGCATGGTCTGCAAACTCCCATATACAGCCGCCGAGCATAATATCGGACGAATAGAACAGTTTTACATAAGTTTCAAGATCTCCCGCGCCTACGCCCATTGCGTGCGCATATTCACACAGATAAAACGGCTTTTCGTAATATTTTGACGGAAGACCTTTGCCTGCCGCTATCTTTTTGCAGACATTGGGGAATGTATACATTTCCGAATGAACATCATATGACCAGCGCTTTGTGCGGCACGCGCCTTCGTAATGAACAGGAATATCAGTATACTTTTTAAGATTATCACAGCAGTAATCCTGGCAGCGGTAACCGCCTGACTCATTGCCCAGAGACCACATTGTAATTGAGGGGTGGTTTCTGTCCCTGCTGTACATTCTGTATACCCTGTCCCAATAATGCTCTTTCCACTCGGGATTGGCTGAAATAAGGTTAGGCTTATGTATCTCCCCTACTCCGTGGCACTCGATATCAGCCTCGTCAACAACATACACGCCGTACTCATCGCACAAATCAATAAATGCAGGGTCCGGAGGATAGTGGGAAGTACGAACGCAGTTTACGTTATACTCCTTAAAGGTTATAACATCTTTTTCCATATCCTCAATAGTCATTGCATAACCTGTTTTGGGATTTGTATCATGATGATTTACACCGAGGAGTTTTATTTTTTTATTATTGAAATAAAGTACATTTTTATTTATCTTTATATGCTTAAATCCTATATTTCTGCGGATTATTTCGCAAAGCTCACCGTCTTTTTCAAGTTTAAGAATTAAACTGTAGAGCTTAGGTATCTCAGCGCTCCATTCAAGCACATCAAGCACATCGAAAGTAATTTTATCCACCTTGCCGGGGCAAACATTTATGCTCTTTTCAGCAATAAGCTTATCGCCGTCAAAGACTTGTGCTGTGAAAGCCACCTCATCACATATCTTGAAAGTGGGGATTACATCAAGCAGATATGTACCGTCTGAATTATGGCTTGTTCTCGCCTCAAAATCATAAATTGAGTTATTTCCCGTTCTGGTGATATAGACATCGCGGAATATCCCGTTGTTTCTGAACATATCCTGACATTCAAGATAAGTGCCGTTACACCATTTGTGAACGCAGGCAACAATCTCGTTTTCGCCCTCTGCAAGATATGCCGTAATATCAAACTCGCTTGTATTGTGGCTGCCCTCGCTGTAACCTACATATTTGCCGTTAATAAAAAGATCAAAACACGGAGCAACACCCAAAAATGTAAGAGTATATTTTCCGCTTGTTTCGCCAAGCATGAATTTTTTGATATAGATACCTACCGGACAATCCTCAGGAAAGTTCGGAGGGTCGCAAGGAAACTGATAACGGGTATTTACATAATAGGGCTTTTCATAGCCTGTAAACTGCCAGCAAGACGGCACGGAAATGGTATCGCACTCCTCTTTCTCCGTATCAAACGATGCGGGAATATCGGAGCGTTTTTCGTAATATTTGAACTGCCATTCTCCAGAAAGAACAGCAACCATTGAAGAATTATAACGCTCTGTTCTTATATCAGTTTCACCAAGCTCTTTTTCAGACGAAAACGGTATGAAATAAGCTCTTGGCTCAAGCACATTATCCTTGAACACATTGAAATTTTTAAAGTTGTCTTTTTTTAACTCGTAAATCATAAGCCACCTCAAAAACAGACTGCTTAGCACAGTTATACATTCATATTATTATAACATAATAAAAACAACTCTGTAAATACCTTTACTTATTTTCATTTTTGCAGTAAAATAAAATCAAACCGTATGTACGCGTATTAAAAAAGAAGTATAAAAAACGCATAAATCAAATATATATTATCAAGGACGGTGAAAGCCTTGATTGGTAATGTAGACAAGAGATGCGTTGAAATCGGAGAATACATACGCGACACGGGTGCAACTGTAAGACGTGCGGCGGCAGTTTTCGGCATAAGCAAATCAACGGTTCATATAGATGTTACAAAACGCCTTAGAAACATTGACAAAATACTTTATGATGAGGTCAAGAAAGTGCTTGAGGAAAACAAGGCTCAAAGGCACATACGCGGAGGGCTTGCCACACGTGAAAAATACAGCAAAATGAAAAAGCAATAGGTTTGGAGGAAGTTTAAATGAAACTTGCATTTATAGGCTGCGGCAATATGGCCGGCGCAATAATTAAAGGAATAACGGCAAACTCAGCCGTACTGCCCGAAGATATATTCGTGTTTGACACAAATACAAGCAAAACGCAGGAAATGAAAGATGAAACAGGCATAAACATTGCAGGCAGTGCTGCTCAGGCGGCTGAAAGTGCCGATATTACCGTGCTTGCCGTGAAGCCGAATGTGCAGGCGTGTGTATTAAAGGAAATAGACAGCATTGTATGTAAACCAGGCAAAACTATCGTTTCAATAGCCGCAGGAAAGACCATATCATTCATTGAAAGCAATCTTTCTTCAGACTGCGCAGTTATCAGGGTTATGCCAAACATAAATGCAAAAGTTGGCGCCGCCTGCTGTGCTATGTGCGCAAACGAAAAAGCGACACAGGAAGCGAAAGATTTCGTTAAGAAAGTATTCAGCGCCGTAGGGGAAATCAGTGAGCTTGACGAGAGCAGTTTTCCTCTTTTCGGAGTTATAGCGGGGTGTGCACCGGCGTTTTCTTATATGTTTATCGACGCGATTGCACGTGCAGGTGTAAAGAACGGTATGAGCAAAGACCTTGCGCTTAAATTTGCTGCGCAGACCGTTATGGGCAGTGCAAAAATGGTGCTTGAAAGCGGCGAACACCCGTATAAACTGACAGACATGGTATGCTCACCGGGAGGAACAACAATCGAGGGCGTGCTTTCACTGCAGGCAGACGGATTTGAAAACGCTGTTCACAACGCAGTGAACAAAGCTGTGGAAAAAGACAAGCTTCTTTAATTAATAAAGTCAAAAAAATCCCGTACTGATAATCAGTACGGGATTAATTTTTATTTATTGAATGTTTACTGAATTACTTGAGCGGTCTCTGCTGAAGCGGTATTGCCCTCTGCGTTATCACCTTGATTAATCCAGTAGTTAAGTGTGAAACAATTTGAGTTTACAACAAGACGGACATCAGCACCGGGAGCTACACCCGTGATTTTAATTGTGCCGTTTGCAAGAGCACTGTATACCTCATCATATGCCTGCTGATAATCCTCATCTACTGTGCTGAGGTAAATGCCTTTATTTGAGCAATCGCCGTTATATGTGAAGCCGCCTTTGAAATCGGAAAGGCAGGCTTTTACAGCTGAGCCGTAATCTTTGATAGTTGTAGTGAGATAATTATCCCATGTGGACTGCCAATTTTCAGCGCCGATTGCGAGTTTTTCATAGCTGTAATTCCATGTTGCGTCAGAAACAGCATTACACTCATCATTTCCGCCTGCATAAATTACAGAAACGCCTTCATCATACATTTTTTCAACAACTGCCTGATAACGGTTTACCATAGTGTAAGTTGTTGACGGGAAGTATTCATTTTCCATTGTGATGCCTGCGCTGAAGCCGTCTTCATCTGATGTGGACCAGTGAGAGAAGATATAGCCCTCCTGCGGAACAGCGGCAGTTACGGAAACAACATCTCCTGTAACATAGCAGCCTGAGCCTGATGACTCGCCGTTGCCGCCCTCTCCTGTTACTACAGTAACATCGAATGTGGGTGCGTCGGTCTCAACATAAACGGGGGTAAGTGTAATTCCCTGTGTAGTATCAGTTACATGTACCCAAGTGTCTTTTGCATAGATATCGTCAATAGCACCTTCTTCATCTGTGCTGATTTCCCAGTGATCAAATGTTTTTCCGCTCTGTGCGGCAGGTGCTATTACGTTGCAGGATTCACCTGCGATTATGTACTGTGTTGAATAAGCAGTACCGTCCTCATTATTTACCGTAACGGGATATGTTGTTGACGGAGCGTCAGCATATACTGCGGTAATAGTGCAGTCGCACTCCTCAACAAGAAGATTGGTTTCGGGCTCCTTTTCGGTTGAAAGGTTAACTTTGCTGTCCTTTACCCCTTCTGTGTCGCTCTTATATTCCCAGTGATCAAATACCTTACCCTCAGGAGCGGGATCTGCCTTAACCGTAACATTCTGACCCCATGTATATATACCTGAACCTGAGCCGTTTTCAACTTTTACAACGTAAATATCCTCGTCAGAGGCATCAATCTTTTCATAATTTGCGGTAAGGGTAAAATCATAATTATAGTCAAGAAGTGATGAATCATAGTCAGCGTAATCAAGTATTACGGGAATACCGAGCTGCTCTGCTGCATACTGAGCACCCTGAACATAACCCGCGCCGTAAGAGCTTGAAGTATCAGAACTTACAGATCCGAAATAGCCGAGTTTTGTATTGCCGGAAATAACAGCGTAATATCCTGCAAGGAAGCCGCTCTGAAGAGTATCGAATGACACAGTCATTACATTCTCAATATAAGCGTCTGTATCATCGCCCTCAGGATGGGGCATACCGTCAACAAGGATGAATTTAACATCACTGTACTGCCTTGCGGTTTCGTAAACGGCAACCTCAAAAGCATCCGTAGGAAGAACTATAAACTTTGCACCGTTTTCAACAGCAAGATCTATATACTGGATAGCCTGCTCCGTTGTAAGGGTTTCATCTTCTTTTACAGGAGGCTGATAATATCTGTAAGTAACCTCTTCACCCTCAGCCGCGCTTGCATTTACTTCCTCTGCATAGGAAGTGATACCGTTCCACGCGCTTTCATTATAAGCGCCGTCGGTAACAGTTCCGCCGTCTGTTATCATAACAATATCATAAGTCAAATCCTGAGAATTATTAGTGCAGCCTGCGAAAGCAAAAACACAGGTAAGCGCCATTACAGCACACATAAGCACCGAAATAATTTTTTTCATCTATTTCTTACCCTCCGACAAAAAATATCACTTATTAATAATAACAAAATTAAATTAATATTGCAATAGCATTTTATTGATTTAAGTTTTAAAAACATTTATAATAGATTTTAAAGAAATGTTAGGAGGCACTCAGATGCTTGAAAAACAGCTTGAATATATAAGAAGTGTTACTGATTTCAGACCTGATATAGCAATCGTGCTCGGTTCCGGGCTCGGAGGTCTGGCAGATGAAATAGATGCCGAAAAAATCATTAATTACAGTGACATTCCTGATTTTCCCGTATCTACTGCGCCGGGTCACAAAGGCAGATTTATACTTGGAACACTTAGCGGCAAAAAGGTTGCGGCAATGCAGGGCCGCGTTCATCTTTACGAGGGTTATACTCCCGCTCAGGCAGTAATGCCTGTACGCCTTTTAAAAGCAATGGGCGCTCAGGTTATAATACTTACAAACGCAAGCGGCGGGATAAATAAAGAGCTTAAACGCGGCGATCTTATGATGATTGAAGATCACATTTCATCTTTTGTGCGCTCCCCTCTTATAGGTGCCAACGATGAAAGTATAGGCCCGCGTTTTCCCGACATGAGTGAGGTTTACAGCAAAAGGCTAAAAAAAGTCATTATAAACAGCGCTGAAAAATGCGGTTTAAAATTAAAAAGAGGCGTTTATCTGCAGCTTACAGGGCCTGCTTTTGAAACAAAGGCAGAAATAAGGATGTGCGCCGCACTTGGTGCAGATGCCGTTGGAATGAGCACCGCAATAGAAGCTCAGGCGGCAAGACACTGCGGGCTTGAAGTATGCGGAATAAGCTGCATCACAAATCTTGCCTGCGGAATAAGCAACCAACCTATAACATCAGAAGAAGTTACGGAAACAGCCAACGAAGTTTCTGAAAAATTCAGGGCGCTGATAAAAGAAATAATAAATGAAACGGAAATTTAAAATGGATAATATTATTTATAAAGACGGCAGGCTTATTATACTTGATCAGACCCTGCTGCCTAATGAAGAAAAATATGTTGAGATGAAAAGCCTTGACGACTGCTGCGAGGCAATCAAAAAGCTTATGGTTAGGGGCGCGCCGGCAATAGGAATATTCGCGGGTTATGCCATGGCGGTATTCGGAAAAGAAGAGCCACAGAAAACGAAAACTATTCTTGACAGCGCCAGACCCACAGCAGTAAATCTAAGCT
The DNA here is from genome assembly GCA_900539425.1 of uncultured Oscillospiraceae bacterium. Lineage (GTDB taxonomy): Bacteria > Bacillota > Clostridia > Oscillospirales > Acutalibacteraceae > Eubacterium_R. Next base: position 24,450 of record UQBX01000023.1, read on the forward strand.
GGGCCACAGCAAGATTACTGAAAGCTGCTGAAAACGGCAGGGACATGCTTGAAGAAGCAAAGGCAATACACTGTGAAGACATAGAAATGTGCCGCAAAATAAGCGAATACGGGCTTTCATTGCTGAAAGACGGCGATGGTATTCTGACCCACTGCAATGCCGGCGAACTTGCAACATCCAAATACGGAACAGGGTTAGGCCCCCTGATACTAGGCAAGGAAAAAGGTTATAATTTTCATGTATACTCTGACGAAACACGCCCTCTGCTTCAGGGCGCGAGACTTACAAGTTATGAACTTGAAAAGCACGGAATAGACGTTACGCTGATATGCGACGATATGGCGGGATATGTTATGAAAAAAGGCCTTATAAATGCTGTGCTTGTAGGCTGTGACAGAGTTGCGGCAAACGGTGACACAGCAAATAAAATAGGCACCTCTTCTCTTGCAGTACTTGCGAATTACTACGGTATCCCCTTTTATGTTCTTGGGCCTTATTCCACAATAGACTTCAGCACGGCAAGCGGTGACGGCATCAATATTGAGCAGAGAAAATCTGACGAAATCAAAGAGATGTTTTTTGAAAAGCCGACGGCACTCAACGAAACAAAATGTCTCAACCCCGCTTTTGACGTTACAGATGCAAAGCTCATAACGGCAATCATTACAGACAAGGGCATTGTGCGCCCGCCGTACACTGAAAATCTGAAAAAAATCATTGGAGGCTGAACCTATGATAAGGTTTTACAACGGCAGGGTGCTGACCCTGAAAAACGGTTTTGATATTACCGATAATGAAGTATGGACTGACGGCAGTAAAATAGTTTACATAGGCAATAACTGTGATAAAATAGCGGACAGAGAAATCGATCTCAAAGGCAACCTGCTTATGCCTGCTTTTAAGAATGCGCACACTCACTCAGCAATGACTTTTGCGCGGAGCCTTGCTGACGGCTTGCCGCTTGACAAGTGGCTCAACGAGAAGATTTTTCCGCTTGAAGCAAAGCTTACGGCTGAAGATATTTATACGCTTTCCCGACTTGCTTTTCTTGAATATCTTACAAGCGGTATATCCGCCTGTTTTGATATGTATTATTTTCCCGATGCTATGGCAAAGGCAAGCGTTGACGCAGGTTTCAGAACGGTAATGACCTGCGGCTTAAACTCTTTTAAAGAAGACCTCAGCGCACTTGAGGACTACTATAACAGATTTAACAGCTATGACGAGCTTGTTTCATACAAACTCGGATTTCATGCCGAATACACGTGTTCGCCTGATATACTTAAAGGCGTTGCGGCGTTAGCAGAAAAGTATCAGGCTCCCGTATTTACCCATTCAAGCGAAACAAAAAGCGAAGTTCAGGGCTGTATTGAAAGATACGGAAAAACACCAACGGCATTATTTGACGAGCTTGGAATTTTCAACTACGGCGGCGGCGCTTATCACAGCGTTTGGGTCAATGATGATGATCTTGAAATCTACAAAAAGCATGGAATATGGGCTGTACTGAATGCAGGTTCAAACTGCAAACTTGCATCGGGAATAGCTCCCGTGGTTAAAATGCAGCAAAAAGGAATTAATATTGCCGTGGGTACTGACGGCCCGAGCAGTAACAATGCTCTTGATATGTTCAGGGAAATGTATCTGATATGCGCAACGCAGAAACTTGCGGAAAATGACGCCGCGGCGTGTGACGCTCAGAAAATTCTGTATGCTGCAACGGTGGGAAGCGCCAGATGTATGGGCCTTGATGACTGCGACGTAATCGACACAGGCAAAACAGCAGATCTCACTGTAATAGATCTTCACTCACCGAACATGCAGCCGTTGAACGACATAGTTAAAAATATAGTTTACAGCGGTTCAAAAATCAATGTAAAACTGACAATGGTAAACGGAAAAATACTTTATGAAAACGGAGAATTCATCGGTACGGACACTGAAAAGCTGTATTACGATGCACAAAAAATAACAGACAGACTGAAAGGAACCCAAAACTGATATGAAATTGAAACTGACAAAAAGAATTTTATGCTTCATTCTTACTTTCTGCTTTATTACAGGTGCAGTAACACCCGCTTTTGCCGAAACTCAGGAAGCAAGCGGCAAAGATGTAACACCGGTAATTCTTGTACCTGGTATAGGCTCATCAGCACTCTATCTTAATCCCAATACAGACGAGCAGACTTCACCCCTTTCCATAGGCGGCAGCTTTATAGGCGATGTAATAAAAAGCAACATAATCGGCTCAACTTTAAGCGCATGTGCAGGAATGAACGTAAATGCCGAAAAATACATTGAAAAGCTTAGTTCCATAATCACCCCGTTTACTGCGCTTGCCTGCGACGAGGACGGCAACTCTGCGGATAACATCGGAATTGACTGTTACTGGGAGGATCCGCTTTCAAATCATCTTGAATATCTTGACTCAAGAAACACGGCAGAGCCTGCTGTTGCAAAAGGTCTTTGCGATGCTATAGGAGCCGAAAATGTTTACATATTCAATTATGATTTCAGGCTTGACGTAGTTGATTACGCTATTCAGCTTAGTGATTTTATAGATAATGTTAAATCACAGAAAAACTGTGAAAAGGTTACGCTTGTATCAGCTTCTCTGGGCACTTGCATAGTATCTTCATATATCGATATGTATAAAGATAAAAACGATATAAAAAGATCTGTATTCCTTGACGGCGCTTTCCAGGGTGTTTCGATGACAAGACTTTTCCAAAAAGATTTTTATCTTGACACCGAAGTTGTTTTCAACTTTCTTAACGGACTTGCACAGTGCTATAAGGGCAGCGCGGTAGATTTTGAAACAATAACAAAATGGATAAACAGATTTGACGGAACTGCGGAAAACCTTATTGATTTTCTGAAAGAAATTTCTAACGAAGAAAATATTGACAGCCTTTACACCGAAGTATTACTGCCGATAATCGGCAATATGCCCAGCCTTTGGGAATGTATTCCTTATGACTATTTTGATGACTGCGTAAAAGCCATGACAGATATAGGCTGGCTGAAAACAGACAGCGGACTTTACGAAAAGATCACCCGTTACCACGCAATTCAGGGAAGGCTTGAACAAAATCTTACCGAACTGAAAAACAACGGGGTTGAGGTAGCAATCGTATGCGGCTACGGTTTCCCCGGAATGCCCTGCACCTCAGAATACAACAACACAACAGATATGCTCATTGACACACGATATGCATCTGCAGGTGCTGTAACGGCTGATTACGGAGACACTATTGCTCAGGACGTTGCAGAAAAATACAGCGACAAACAGCATCTTTCAGCTGACGGAATGATATATTCGGGCTCCTGTATACTGCCTGACCAAACATGGTTTTGCAAATACGTTCAGCATATGGAATTCGTATATGATACAGATGTAAACAGATTTGTAAGCACTATTGCCACAACAGATTCCCCTATTAATGTGGAAGCTATAAAAGAATTAACAGGATACGGTCAGTTTACAGCTGTTGACAACGATTACAATCTTATAAATGTTGAACAGGCAAGCGAATAAAAGTACATATGCAGCAAAAGAAAAAGGACGGCAATGCCGTCCTTTTTTCAAATAATTTTTCAAAAGTGTTGACAAGTGTGTTTATACTGTGTATACTGTGTATATACAGTTAACTGTTCAGGAGAATAAAACCATGTTGATTTTTATTAACAACCAAAACGGTGTGCCTATTTATGACCAGATATATCAGCAGATAAAGGCGCAGATTATAAACGGAGATTTAGAGGAGAACTCTGCACTGCCGTCAATAAGGAGCCTTGCTAAAGAGCTTCATATAAGTGTAATAACAACAAAGCGGGCCTATGAAGAACTTGAAAAGGACGGTTTTATTTACACCGCCCCGGGGCGCGGCTCATTTGTTGCTAAAAAAAACACCGAACTTCTGCGTGAAGAAACTCTCAGACAGATTGAAGAGCACCTTGACGCGGCAATAAAGCTTGGCGCTTCTTGCGGATACAATATTGATGATATTATAAGCACGCTGAGAACCCTTAATGAGGAGGAACAGTAATGAACGCTGTTGAGGTTAAAGGACTTACAAAAAAATATGACGGTTTTTTACTGAATGATATCAGCTTCACACTGCCGTGCGGATGTATTATGGGGCTTGTAGGAGAAAACGGCGCAGGAAAAAGCACTACTATCAAGCTTCTGCTGGGAATGGCATCAAAAGACGGCGGTTCAATAAAAATCTTGGGTAAAGACATGAGCGAAGTATCCAAAGACGATATAGGCGTTGTGTTTGATGAATGCAGATTTCATGAAGCTTTTACGGCAAAAGACATAAATTCTGTATTGAAAAACACTTTTAAACGGTGGAATGAAAAGGAATTTTTTGATTGCCTGAGAAAATTCGATGTTCCGACGGACAAAAAAATACGTGAATTTTCACGCGGAATGAAAATGAAAATATCAATAGCCGCCGCAATATGCCATGACGCAAAACTGCTTTTGCTTGACGAGCCAACTGCCGCTCTTGACCCTGTTGTCAGGGATGAAATACTGGACTTATTCTATGATTTTATAAGCGATGAAAAGCGCTCTATTATAATTTCCTCACACATTGTAAGCGACCTTGAAAAAATATGTGATTACATTGCCTTTATACACAAAGGAAGAATGATACTGTGCGAGGAAAAGGACAGCCTTCTTTCAGAGTGCAGGCTTGCGCAAATGAGTGAAGCTGAATTTGATAGCATAGACAAATCTGATATTATAGGAAGCCGAAAGACATCTTTTGGAATTACGGCTGTTATAAAAGAAAAAGCGGCGGCCAAAGTAAAAAACACTCAGCAAATAAATCTTGAAGACCTGTTTGTATATATGATAAGGGGTGAACGCTGATGAAAGGGCTTTTTGTCAAAGACTGTATTCTTATTAAAAAATATTGCATTTTTCATATATTGATATCAATTATGTTTTTTATTATGTCAATATTAGGTTCATCAAATATATTTTTCAGATTTTATTCTGTAGTAATGTTATCAATAATACCTATAACTATTTCAGCTTATGACGAACAATGCAAATGGAGCGCATATGAAGCCGCGTTACCAATAAGCAGAAAACAGGTTGTACTTGAAAAATACATTGTTGAGCTTATAATGGCAGTTCCGTCAACTCTCATTTATTCAGCGATACTTTTAGTGCTGAACAAAGAAAATACGGCTGAAGTTCTTTCAAGCGCACCGCTTATGCTTTTATGTGGTATATTGCCGTCAAGCATAGTTCTTCCTATAATCTTTAAATTCGGATATCTTAAAGGAAGGATAATAAACTTCATCATTATTGCAATTGCGGCAATGATTTCAATTATATTTTCCGGATATATTTCTACAGATGAAAACCTGAAAATGCTTAACACTACATTTGGAATTACAGCTTTTGCAGCAGCAGTTGTGATATTTACGATTTCTCTGGTGATATCAACTGTAGTTTACAGAAAAAAAGAATTTTAAAAAAGAAAAGCCGCGGAAAATTCCGCGGCTTATTTTTTGTTTTAAATAAATATTATTGATGCGGCAATCAGGTACTGACCTGCGTAATAAAGGAAATGATTTATAAACAGGTGGAAAGGTTTATCCCATCCACGGCTGAAGTATGTGAAATTAAGCACAACATCAGAAAGCGTGAACAGCACTGAGCCGACCGCCATTACAATCATTGATTTTTCCTGGGTAACAAAGGCGGCAAAAATAGACGAAACCGTAGTAAGCGTAAGCAGTATTACATACGCGAGAACGACTTTTCTGTATTTGCCGTAATGAACCTTCATTATGTTTGCAGAGAAAACCGTTGCGCACGCAATAACCACAGCGACGGCGATACACAAGAGCACCCACCACCATTTAAACTGGTTATGGTACATAACGGCGCCTGAATAAAAGATATGACCTACAAGAAAGAACAGGAAACCAGCTTTAAGGTAAGAATTGGCGTCCTGCGGATAGATATACTTTAAATCAAGCGCAATATCACCGCACAGGCCGAGTATACCGCCCATAATAAGCAACGAACCGTAAGCGGGATAATTATGCGGATTTGCGTTAAACGCAAACACCATGGTAAGCAAATAGCAAAGAGAAGAAACTATCTTAAAGAAAAGATTTTTAATACTTGCACCCTTTGCTCTTGAAAAAAGAAATGCGATTGAAACAATTAGACCGGCTGATAAGGTTATGTAGTAGTACGGCATGGTATAACACCCTCCTGCGTTTTTATTAAAGCCTTAAAAGTCTTCCTTTTTATTAAGTATATCACAACAAGGGGTATGTCTGCAAGTACCCATGCACACGGGCCTGCAAAACAAACCGCCGCAAAACCGAAAATGGGTGTAAAAATATAAGAAACAAGGATTCTGCCTATAAGCTCACCCGCTCCGGCAATAGTATTCGCATAAGTGAAACCAAGACCCTGCAGTGTATTTCTGAGCACAAACAGAATTGAAACAAAAACATAGCATCCGCCTATTGTATATAGATACTGCTTAGCGTATCCGAGTATTTCCGGCGCCGGTTCATCAACAAACCACTGAACAACATGCGGGCCCACAAATATGAGCACAGCACTGCAAAACAATGATACAACAATATCAAGCAAAAATATATTTTTAACCGCTTTCAGTATTCTTTCATACTGTTTAGCGCCGTAATTCTGCGATACAAAAGTAGAGTTACTTACACCCAGTCCGCTCATAGGTACGTTCATTATCTGCTCTACCCTGCCCGCTGCGGTAATGGCGGCAATAGCTGAGGAGCCGAAAGAGTTGATAGCAGTCTGAAGCACCATTGAGCCCACAGACGTAATTGTAAACTGGAGAGAAACAGGTATTCCGAGTTTCATCTGCTCCCAGCAAATTTTCAAACTAGGCTTTAAATCAGAAAACTTTACACGCAGAAATTCTTGTTTTCTGAAAACATATATGCCGGCAAATAATGCGGCAACAAGATATGAAAATACCGTAGCAATAGCGGCGCCCTCTACACCCATCTTCAGGTTTTTAACAAGAAGTATATCAAGAAACAGATTTACTACAACGCTGATAACCAAAAAATAGAGCGGGCGTTTACTGTCCCCAAGAGCACGGGCTATACCCGTAAAATTATTGAAGAGCATCTGAATCGGAACGCCGAAATAGAGAATATTTATGTACGCCGCTGATAGCTCAATAATATCATCCGGAGTATTGATAGCACGGAGGATAGGATCTGAAATAATATGAGCACAGGCGGCAATAATAACGCCGATTATGAACGAAAGAGCGATACTGTTTCCGGCGTATTTATTCATAGCTTTATATTCCTGAGCTCCGAACTTTTGGGCTACCGGAATTGTAAACCCGCTTGTCAGCCCAAGCGCTGTGCCGATAATAAAGCTGTTTATAGAGCTGATGTTGCCGACAGATGCAAGAGCCTGTGTGCCGACATATCTGCCTATGATGATATTGTCTACAAAATTATACGAAAACTGAAGCAGAGAACTAAGCATTATCGGCATGGCAAAAACGATTATTGCCCTTACCGGACTGCCTTTGAGAAGGTCATTTTTCATCTTGCTTACCTCCGTTTTTTTAACAGTATACTGCCGTTTTAAAAAAAGTCAATAGAACTTGAAGAATTAAATAATATATGTTAAAATCAATATGGAGGGTGACGTATGATCATACTGATTTCAGGTGCATCGCACACGGGAAAAACGCTGCTTGCGCAAAAACTTCTTGAAAAATACAGATATCCGTATCTGTCTCAAGACCACCTTAAAATGGGACTTATCAGAAGTAAAAATACCGAACTTACCGTTTATGACGATGAAGCTCTTACGCCTTATCTTTGGAACATTACCAGGGAAATAATAAAAACTGCTGTTGAGAATAAGCAAAATCTTATAATCGAAGGCTGTTACATTCCTTTTGACTGGCAAAAAGACTTCTGCAGTAACTATCTGAAAAACATAAAATATATATGCCTGATAATGACCGAAAAATACATTGAAAACAACTTTGATAAAATAAAAGAAAAAGCGGGCGTAATTGAAAGCAGAATTGACGGCGGCGATTTCAGCAAGAAAGATCTTATTAAAGATAATCTTAAAAATCTTAAAGAAGTAAAAAAGCACTCACTCCCCTATGTACTTATAGATGAAAACTACATCGTTGATGGGGACGATATCTTATGAATGTGAAATTAAGAAAATTAACTGGAGAAGATGCTGAATATCTGAAATTATATGAATACAAAAAATCGGACACTGCAGAAATAATAAAACTTATTTCGCTGTGGAATAAAAACGAATATCAAGGAAGGTATTTTGAGATGTTCGGCTCAGAATACGAAGGTAAACTTGCGGGATTTTTCAGCGTAGTTGAAACGGAAGACGGAAATATAAGCATAGGCCCAACCGTATTTAAACCGTACAGACAAAAAGGCATTGCGTCTGAGTCAATGAAAATGATACTCAAAACAGAAGAAGAAAAAGGGTATAAAAAAGCAGTGGCTCAGATAAGAACTGAAAACACTGCAAGCATAAAACTTCATGAAAAAATGGGTTATATAAATCAAGGCAAAACCATTAATAAACATCAGAACGAAGTATTCATTTTTGAAAAGGATATATGAAATGCTGTTCAATAATATCAAATGGCTGTTTTTTGATTTCGGGTACACGCTGATAAATGAAGATGAAGCTCACATAAAACGTATAAACGATTGCATAGAATACCAATATGCTTGTAAGGAGAATTTATGATAGAACGAGAGAAAAAGATACAATTATGGTTTGAAATGTGGCTCAGGAAAGACTGCACGGGAATAGAAGATATATTTTCAGCGGATGCTGTATACACAGAAAGCTGGGGACCTAAATATAACGGAATAAATAAGATAGAACATTGGTTCAACGAATGGAACACACGCGGTGATGTTGTAAAATGGGATATAAAGCGATTTTTCCATAACGAAAATGCAACAGCCGTAGAATGGTATTTCAAAAACACTATGAAAGACGGCAGAACGGAAGAATTTGACGGTGTTTCGCTTGTTGAGTGGAATGACGAGAATAAAATAATCTCATTAAAAGAATTTGGCTGCAACATCAATAATTACGATCCGTATAAAAACGGATGTGAACCAGAATTCAAAAATGAAGATCCACTTTGGTTTTGATAAAATGAATTATAATAGAAAAAAGGCGGGGTGAACCGCCTTTTTGTTTTACCTATTAAAGTGTATTGAGAAAAGCATCCAGTTCCTTTCTCGATTTCAACAGATATGTTTTTTCGGGATATTTTGCTTTGATTGACGCAAATTTTGTCTTTCTTGCCTTTGAATACTGCTTCCAGATAAGCCAATAGAAAAATTCGGGATCCATTTTTTCCTTGCAACCCTTTGCAATGCTTTCCCTTACTTTTCCTTTGTATTCAAAATTGCGTCTGAATGCCTGTTTCATACATACAAATCGGTTATAGCATAGGATTATAATCATATCAGCCTGTTCAATACGCTCTTTTTGATAGAACTCACTGTAATTTCCGTCTATAACCCAGTTATCATTCTGCATGAAATCGGCAACAATATTTTTGCCCTCTTCCCTATCTCTAATCTGCCAGTTTTCTTCAAAGTTTACAGTATCAAGATACAGTAGAGGTATGCCGTAATGCACGGCAAGTTGTTTTGCCAGAGTGGATTTTCCGCTTCCGCTGAAGCCCATAATTGCTATTTTCATAGTAAATCCTTTCTGACTGAGACACAAATTAAATATATATTATGAGAATAAAAAAGTCAACAGAAACTATGACTATAATAGAAAATCGGCATAAAATAAATAAGCCATATGTAACTGTGCATAAATAAAAGCCGGCATATGCCGGCTTTTTAATTTATTCGCTCACGCTTTGATAAGCAAGTTCAGGTTCCTTCACATCAGAAATTGAAAAATGGAAATTAACGCCTGTTGATTTTGATGCTCTTGTAATAATCTGAAGAAATTCATTGATCTCATCCTTATTATCAACAAAAAGATCTAACGCAGAATCTACAAAAACATCTGTAAGATCATAATCACTTGCACACAGACCCATAAGGAAACCGCTCAAAGCCAAAACACTGTCTATTTCATAATCATCGGCGTTTATAAGGCGAATTGAACTCGGTAATTCTATGTTGAGCTTATCTGTGCAATCAACATAAACAACATTACCTGCACTTGTGCTTGCCGTTGCAACAGCAGCTTCTGCCATAATTCTTGTTTTACCTATACCTTTAATACCTGTTATGTATTCTACCATAAACAGCACCCCTTAAAAAATATATATCAGATCCAACTGACATATTCATAATAACTGATATTTATAGATATATGTATAAGAAAATGTAAATCTTAGGTAAACTAATTTTGAACAGTAATAAGTTATTTGTAGTTTTGTGGCGGAATGTTTTGTGTATTCTGTGGCGGAGTATTTTGCGCATACTGCGGCGGAATGTTCTGCTGATATTGCGGTGCAGAGTTCATACCAGCTTGAATAATCATATTTTCAATATATGAAACTCTGTTTTTTAAAGGTCCTTTTATAGCATATCCAATTGGGCTTGCAAGATCTATTTCACCAAAATACACACCGGGAAGCAAAGCATATTTCATCCAAGCCTGCACCATCATCTGCCCCTGAGAAGGCTGAATTTTAATAAATGTAGGCCCCATTAATATGCCATTACCCTTTTGAAAAAAGCCCTCATTATTTTTTATCTTATAAGTGTATCCTTCAGATGTAAGGAACATACCTATAGCATCCATCAACGGCCTTGGGTCGCCGTAAAAATTAAAAATATTTGTGTATCTCCCCATAAATAATCCCCTTTATAAATATTTGTAAAATAAATGTTTTACAAATTAAGAATAATCGATAAAGAGCAGTCTGTCAATAGAAAACAAAATGTAAATATAATTTTCAATAAAATAAATAAGAATAAATAACAAAAATAAAGCCTTACTCGAAATGAGTAAGGCTTAGAAGATGTCAGCGTC
>UQBX01000024.1 GCA_900539425.1 uncultured Oscillospiraceae bacterium
CACTGCCTGCGGGCTTTTTTACTGCGCTTTGAGCATTATATTGATATGTTTAACTCACTTTTGGGCATAAAAAATCGCCGTGAACTGTATAAGTCCGCGGCGATGTGGCGTCCCAGAGGGGATTCGAACCTCCGACCTACCGCTTAGGAGGCGGTCGCTCTATCCAACTGAGCTACTGAGACAGATTTTTTCTATGTCATATTATATATTATAGGTATTTCATTGTCAATCACAAAAAGAAAATGCCCTCTGAGGCACGGCATCAGGGGGGCTGAATCGGCGTGAAAATACTTATCTTTATTATATATTATAATATAGATAATATTATACCTATTATATATATGATTTTTTCAGAAGTTTATTCAAAAAAGGTTACAAAAGTTAAGCCTATATATTGACATGGAAATGCCATATTACTGCAAAACTACACAATATATTGTTGTTTTAAAATTTTCAGTTCTAAAAAGTTACAAAATTATAAAGAAGCTGTTTGCGATTTCTTTTAAAATGCCCAAAAAAACACTTTAACACGATAAATCGTTAAAACAAAAAACCACAAGATGTTGGGTTTGCATAAAAGTTACAGCGATGTAACCTTTTGGTGTCTTGTGCAAAGTGCACAAAAAAGCCGATTTATTCGGCTTGACACATTATGCAAAAATAACTATAATGCCAAAAGCTTGAGAAATACTAAAGGCAGAGCAGCGTGTGTTCTAATAAAACACAGGCTCTGAAGGCGGAAAAATTCCGCCGGCGGAATCATTATGAACGGCTTTCGGCAGTTCAAATACAAAATGATTGCGCTAACATTCAGCACAGCCAATATTATGGCTCAAGTGCAAACAAAGGAGATTAAGATGATTAATGAATCAAACGCTTCGCCGTTCAAACATGTAACAAAAGCAGTGGCGACAGCGGTAATCGCGTTCGTGCTTATCTTCTGCATATTTGCCACAACCGCATTCGCAGGCATGGCAGCGCAGTATAATGTTGTTATTGATGATAACGGCAAGCAGTTTACGGTCGCGACGGAAGAAACAGAACCTATCGAAATCCTTAATGAGGCAAACATTACTCTCGGCGCTAATGACAGGCTCAATATAGCGGGCTTCACAGCGGGCGAGGGCGGCACCATAGTGGTGGACAGATTAAATACCGTAAATATCCAGCTCGGCGATATTATCACGCCGTATGATGTTTACGCAGATACCGTAGGCGAGGCTCTTGCCGAGATCGGTATTCAGGGAATCAACAGCGCTGTCAACTATCAGAATGACGAAGCTGTTGTAAACGGAATGGTAATTTTGGTTTCCGCTCCTATTAAGGTATCCGTTTCTGCGGATGGCGAAACATATGATATAAATGTTTCCGGCGGTACGGTTGCAGATATTATTTCTCTTGCAGGCATAACCCTCGGCGGCAGTGACTACACAGAGCCGGCATCAGATACCGAGGTAACGGACGGTATGCAGATTACCGTTTACAGAATGGAAACAAAGACCGTAACCGTAACGGAAACAATTGATTATGATACTACCACAAAAACCGATTCTTCAATGGAGATCGGCGATTCAAGAATTGAGACCGAGGGTGTTGACGGCGAAAGGCTTGTTACCTATAAGATAACTTATGTTAACGGCGAAGAGCAGTCAAGAGAGGAGCTTTCCTCAGCTGTTACAAAAGAGCCTGTAACAGAGGTTAAATATGTAGGCACAAAGGCCGCTGATGTTACACCAAACGGTGTGCAGAGCAAAAACGGCTATACACTTGGTCAGAAAATCAAGGGTAAATACACACATTACTGCTCCTGCGCAAAATGCTGCGGTAAGTCAAACGGCGTAACGGCATCAGGTAAAAAAGTATATACAGGAATGCCAAACCCGTATTATGTTGCGTGCAACTGGCTTCCGCTTGGCTCAGTAATCAATGTGGACGGTACTAACTACACGGTAGTTGACCGCGGCGGCAGCAGACTTTCACAAACGGGCAGAATAGATATCTATACTCCCGAAGGTCATGCGGCGGCATTAAAGGGCGGCGCAGGCAGCTGCGATATCACAATCGTGCGTCTGGGCTGGTAACAGTAATATTATAAAAAAGTATTTCTTTATGCTTGACAATAAGTCAGAACTTTGATATTATAACTACAAATAAACTAAATACCCTAAACCGATGAGGCGGAGATAAAAGCAGGATACGAACTCACAGAGAGCCGCGGCAGCTGGAAAGCGGCAGTAAACGGCTTGCTAAATGGACCGCTGAGGGTGCGTTCAAAGGCATTTTTGCCGAGTATCACGCAACGCGAGGTCTGCGTCAGTGGCCGGAGGTATGTTGGTACCTTGCAGAGAGTGCGGATTTTTATCCGCAAAACGGGGTGGCACCGCGAATTTATTCGTCCCCGGCAGTATATTGCTATGCAGTATACTGCCGGGGCTTTTTGTTTTTCAGCGGCCTTTTCTCTGCAAAATTCAAATTTTACGGAGGAGATTTTATGGCTGTTTATCCGTCAATGGAGCAGGCTGTAAAAGAGGCACGCAATTTCGGCTCGGTGCCTGTTTACAGCGAGTTAAAAACAGATACGGCTCCCGCAGAGGCACTGCTGAAATTCAAAAATGTAAGCTCTCACTGCTATATGCTGGAATCGTGCGAGGACAGAGAAAACCACGGCAGATACACTTTTGTGGGGTATGACCCGAAGCTTGAAATAAGCTGCCGCAATTATGAGGTCAAAATTACAGACGCTTTCGGCGTGCGCCGTTTCAGCTCAAGTCCTCAGAAATATATCAGGCAGATACTTGAGGATTACAGAAGCCCCAAAAATGATGCGCTTCCCGATTTTACGGGCGGGCTGGTAGGGTTTTTCGGCTATGATTACGCAAGATACTCAGTTAAAGGATTTGAGCCGCAGTCACAGGATGACGCTCATTTCAAAGATGTTGACCTGATGCTGTTTGATAAGGTGCTTGCGTTTGACAACAAAAAAGGCACGGTATTCCTGATAGCCAATATGAGAACAGATGAACCGCAGGCAAATTATAAAGCGGCGTGCAGGGAAATTGAGATAATGCGCGGAATACTTGAAAACGGCGAGTCCGCACGGCTTAAAAAACCTCGCCTTAAATCCGCTATGAAACCGCTTTTTGACGCAGAGCAATACGGTGAAATGGTGCTCAAAGCTAAGGAGCACATAAAGGAAGGCGATATTTTTCAGGTTGTCCTTTCAAACCGATATGAGGCGGAATTTGAAGGATCGCTGTTTTACACGTACAGAGAACTTTGCAGGCTGAACCCAAGTCCTTATATGTTTTACTTTTCTTCAGGTGATATAGAGCTTGCGGGCGCGTCTCCCGAAACGCTTGTAAAACTCAAAGACGGCAGGCTTTTCACCTACCCCCTTGCGGGTACAAAAAAAAGAGGCGCCGACGAGAGTGAGGACGAAAAACTTCAAAAAGAACTGCTTGAGGACGAAAAAGAACTTGCGGAGCACAATATGCTTGTTGACCTCGGCAGAAACGATTTGGGAAAGATAAGCAAATTCGGCAGTGTAAAAGTTCAGAAATATATGAACATTCTGAAATTCAGCCACGTTATGCACATCGGTTCCGAAGTTACCTCGGAAATTGACAACGGCTATGACGCTGTTGACGCCGTTGATGCAGTGCTTCCCGCAGGCACACTTTCGGGCGCGCCTAAGCTCAGGGCAATGCAGATAATTGACAGCCTTGAAAACAACAGGCGCGGAATTTACGGCGGCGGTGCAGGATATATAGATTTTTCAGGAAATCTTGATATCTGTATTGCAATAAGGCTCGCCTACGCCAAAAAAGGGCGCGTTTATGTGCGCTCTGGTGCAGGCATAGTAGCAGATTCAGTGCCCGAAAAGGAAAATGCAGAATGTAAAAACAAGGCACGTGCCGTCCTGAAGGCGCTTGAAATAAGCGGAGGTGAGAGCGATGGTACTGCTGATTGATAATTACGATTCGTTCTCATACAATCTTTACCAGCTTGCAGGCGCTTTAGGAAAAGAAATAAAGGTTGTAAAAAATAATGAGATAACGCTTAAAGAGATAGATAAATTAAACCCGTCGCACATAATAATCTCACCCGGTCCCGGCGCACCGAAAGACGCGGGAATTTCGGAGGAGGCTGTGCGATGGCGTTCCGGAAAATCAAAAATACTTGGAGTATGCCTTGGCCATCAGGCTATATGCGAAGCTTTCGGAGGCAGGATAACCTACGCAAAGCAGCTTATGCACGGCAGACAGTGCGAATGTGAAAAAGTAGCAGACAGCGCAATATTCAGAGGTTTGCCTCAGAAATTTGCGGCGGCGCGTTATCATTCGCTTGCGGCAGACGGTGCGTCGCTCCCCGATTGCCTCAGAGTTACGGCATACGCAGATGATGAAATTATGGCGGTAGAACACACCCGCTATCCGATTTACGGATTACAGTTTCACCCCGAATCGGTGCTTACACCGCTCGGCGGCAAGATTATTGAGAATTTTCTGGAGGACAGTTATGATTAAAACATTACTTTCAAAGGTAGCCTCAAAAGAGGACCTTTCATATAACGAAGCAAAAACAGCAGTTGAAGAGATAATGAGCGGCAATTGTACGCCTGAAATTGTTTCCGCTTTCCTTACGGCTCTTGCCATGAAGGGCGAAACGGATGAGGAGATTGCAGGCTGTGCGGACGGTATGCGAAGCAGAGCGCTCAAAATGGATACGGACTGCGAAACACTTGATATAGTAGGCACGGGCGGCGACAAGTCGCAGAGCTTTAACATTTCCACCACGGCGGCATTCGTGCTTGCGGGTGCAGGCGTAAAGATTGCAAAGCACGGCAACCGCGCGGCGTCATCAAGCAGCGGCGCGGCGGACTGCCTTGAGGCTCTCGGCGTAAATATTACGGCACAGCCCGAGGTTATGGAAAAAGCGCTTGAGCAGGATAACATCAGTTTCCTTTTTGCTCAGAAATACCACAGCGCAATGAAATATGTGGGCCCCGTCAGAAAAGAGATAGGCATCAGAACGGTGTTTAATATTCTCGGCCCTCTTACAAATCCCGCAGGGGCGAAAATGATGGTGCTCGGCGTTTTCAGCAAAGATTTTGTTGAAAAAGTGGCTAATGCCCTCGTAAAGCTCGGCGTAACCGATGCGCTTGTCGTATACGGCAATGATTGCCTTGATGAAGTCAGCGCCTGCGGCGAAACGAGTGTGGCGGAGGTCAGAAACGGCAATATAGAGTTTTACAACATCACACCCGAGGATTTCGGATATGAGAGATGCAGTAAGGAAGAACTCAGGGGCGGCACCCCCGCAGAGAATGCCGCTATCACAAAAGATGTGCTTTCGGGCGGCGGCACTTATGCTCAGAGGCTTGCCGTAATAATGAATGCCGGTGCAGGCATATATGTTGCTCAGAAAGGCGGCATAACACTTGCTCAGGCAATGAAAGAAGCCGAAAAGGCAATAGATTCCAAAAAAGCGTTAAAGGCGCTTGAGGATTTTGTAAGGATAACAAATGAGTAAGGATATTCTGAACATCATTGCCGAAAACACACGGCAGAGATATGAACTGATAATGAAAGAAAAGCCGTACACCGCAGTAAAGGCACAGGCGTTAAGTCTAAAAAAAGGCGGCTTTGAGTTTGAAAAGGCAATAGCCAAAAACGGGCTTTCTTTTATCTGCGAAGTCAAAAAAGCAAGCCCGTCAAAAGGCGTGATAAGTGAAGATTTCCCCTATCTTGAAACAGCGCTCAAATATGAGGCGGCAGGCGCTGACTGCATTTCCTGCCTTACGGAGCCAAAATGGTTTATGGGCAGTGACAGGTATCTGAGCGAGATTGTTTCTGCCGTGAATATCCCTGTATTGAGAAAGGATTTTACGGTGTGCGATTATCAGATATACGAGGCAAAGCTGCTCGGCGCTTCCGCGGTACTGCTGATATGCTCGCTTCTTGACGAAAAAACGCTTATGGAGTATATTGATATCTGCAACTCCCTCGGCATGAGCGCTCTTGTTGAGGCGCACGATGAAAGCGAAATAAACACAGCTCTCAGAGCGGGCGCAAGAGTAGTCGGCGTGAACAACAGAAATCTGCGTGATTTTTCTGTGGACACTCAAAATTCAGCAAGGCTCAGGGCGGCAGTGCCCGACGGCGTGCTTTTCGTATCTGAAAGCGGTGTGAAAACACGGCGGGATATTGAGAATATAGAAAAGAGCGGCGCAGACGCCGTGCTCATAGGCGAAACGCTTATGAGGGCAGACGATACAGGCGCAAAGATGAGGGAACTTAAAGGTGGCAAAGATTAAGATTTGCGGAATGCGCAGGGATGAGGATATTGATTTTGCAAATTCACTTCATCCCGATTATATAGGCTTTGTGCTGACGGAGGGTTACAGACGAAGCATAACTCCCGAAACGGCGGCGAGGCTTAAAAAAAGGCTCGGCGGCGGTATAAAGACGGTCGGTGTTTTCGTGAATGACAGCGCAGACAAAATTAATTTACTTTTTGAGAGCAGTGTGATAGACATTGCGCAGCTTCACGGCGATGAAAGCCCCGAATACTGCAAAATGATAAAAGCGCCCATTATAAAATATTTCAACTGCTCACACGGCGAGCCAGATGATTTGGATAAATATGACGTTGAATATTTTCTGTTTGATTCGGGCACAGGCACGGGAAGGGCGTTTAACTGGAGCAATATTCCCAAAACAGATAAACCGTTTTTCCTTGCGGGCGGAATATCCGAAAGCAATGTGAAACAGGCAATAGATACGGCAAAGCCGTTTGCGGTGGATGTTTCTTCCTCCGTTGAAACAAACGGGTATAAAGATTATAAAAAAATAAAAAGATTTATGGAGATGGCAAGATATGAGTAAAGGCAGATTCGGAATACACGGCGGGCAGTATATACCCGAAACACTTATGAATGAGGTTATAAACCTTGAAAAGCAGTATGAGCATTATAAAAACGATCCCGAGTTTGTGGAGGAACTGAACACCCTTTTGAGGGATTACGCAAACCGCCCCTCACTGCTTTATTACGCGGAGAATATGACTAAAGATTTGGGCGGCGCTAAAATTTATTTTAAGCGTGAAGATCTAAATCACACAGGCGCACACAAGATAAACAATGTTCTGGGTCAGTGCCTGCTTGCCAAAAAAATGGGCAAAACGAGGGTTATAGCCGAAACGGGAGCAGGTCAGCACGGCGTTGCAACCGCAACGGCGGCGGCGCTCATGGGTCTTGAGTGCGAGATATTTATGGGTAAAAAGGATACTCAGAGGCAGGCGCTCAACTGTTACCGCATGGAACTTCTCGGCGCAAAGGTACATCCTGTTGAAACAGGCACCCAGACGCTCAAGGACGCCGTAAACGAAGCTATGCGTGAGTGGGTGTCAAGAGTGGACGATACACTGTATGTGCTCGGTTCTGTAATGGGCCCGCACCCGTTCCCCACCATTGTTCGTGATTTTCAGAGCGTTATAAGCCGTGAGGCCCGTGAGCAGATACTTGAAAAAGAGGGCAGGCTTCCAAACGCTGTTGTGGCGTGTGTAGGCGGCGGCTCAAACGCTATCGGTATGTTCTATAACTTCATAAATGACAAGGACGTTGCTCTTATAGGCTGTGAAGCGGCGGGCAGAGGAATTGACACTAAAGAGACTGCCGCCACCATGGCAACGGGCACGCTCGGCGTTTTCCACGGCATGAAGTCATATTTCTGCCAGGATGAATACGGCCAGATTGCACCCGTTTACAGCATTTCGGCGGGCCTTGATTATCCCGGCGTAGGCCCTGAACACGCAAATCTCAAGGATATCGGCAGAGCACAGTATGTTGCCATTACTGATGATGAGGCGGTAAACGCATTCGAGTATATTGCCAAAACAGAGGGCATAATCTGCGCCATTGAAAGCGCTCACGCCGTGGCTCACGTAATGAAAATGGCGCCGCAGATGAGCAAGGATGATATTATTATCTGCTGCCTTTCGGGCAGAGGCGACAAGGATGTTGCCGCTATTGCAAGATACAGGGGGAAAGAGATATATGAGTAATATTTCAAAGGCTTTTGAAAATTCCAAAGCATTTATAGGTTTTGTTACGGCGGGCGATCCCGATCTTGAAACAAGCAAAGAAGTAATGATACAAATGGCGCGCGGCGGCTGTGATCTTATCGAGATAGGCATTCCGTTTTCAGACCCCATTGCGGAGGGCCCTGTTATTCAGGAGGCAGATCTGCGCTCGCTTCAGGCGGGAACTACAACGGATAAAGTGATAGACCTTGCGGCAGAGGTTTCAAAGGAAATCGATGTGCCGCTTGTGTTTATGACTTATCTTAATGTGCTCTTTAAATACGGATATGATAAGTTCCTCAAAAGAGCAAGCAAAAGCGGTATCTCCGGCGTTATCGTTCCCGATTTGCCGTATGAGGAAAAGGAAGAATTAAGCAGTGTTGCGGATAAATACGGCATTGACGTTATCTCTCTTATAGCTCCCACAAGCGAAAGCAGAATACAGATGATAGCAAAGGACGCAAAGGGCTTTATTTATGAGGTGTCCTCCCTCGGCGTTACAGGCATGAGAAGTGAGATAAAAACAGACCTTAAATCTATTACCGATGCGGTTAAGGCGGTTACGGATGTGCCTGTTGCAGTCGGCTTCGGAATAAACACACCGCAGCAGGCGGCTGATGTCTGCAAGTATGCGGACGGCATTATAGTGGGCTCGGCAATCGTTGAAATAGTTGCCGAAAACGGCAAAAACGCTCCCCAGAAAGTTTATGAATACGTAAAATCCATGAAAGACGCCATAAGAGGAGCAAACGCATAAAAACATATACTCGGAAAATGGGTTTTGATACCCTGTTTCGGGTATGAAAACAAAACCGAAAAATTCAACAGTCTTAAAAATTACACCCTGGAGCGAAAGCTTCGGGGTGTTTTTGTTTTTATGTTGACGTGCAGTGAAAGCGTGTGTAATATCAGTAATCGAAACGGCTATCCGCGGTTATTCCGCGGCGGCCGTCTTTTAATTTAAGCCATGCCGTCGGCGGACGGCACGGCGCGCCCTGTACGCATGCGCAAAAGCGCGGCGGCGTTTCCGCGGGTGTACGGTTGCGGGCGTTATCCTGCCATGGGGCGGCGGCAGGGTAAGGGCGTTTGCGGTATTAACTTATTTTTCGCGCATTCATAGAATGTCATGGGCGGATATATCCGCTCCCGCGTAAAACAAAAAATACCGTTCCGCCTTAGAAAAAAGCGGGGTCTGCCCGGCGCCGTTACGGCTGCGGGTATGCCCTCTTGAAGGGGAAACGGAGTATGATTATAGAGATTGAGGTCAGCGGACAGCGGCAGTCGATAGTCAGCGCCGCATATTCCGCTCAGCATAGTGAAAACTGCCTTGAATGTTTGTTCAGTTTCACTACTCCCGAATGGCAGGGTCTTGTAAAAACGGCTCATTTCAAGTCCGATTCGGGCGGGGATGTATACAGCGTTGTTCTTAATGATGACAGATGCCTTGTTCCTTCAGCAGTGCTTGAGGAGGACGGATATTTCAGCTTTTCCGTTGTAGGTGAAAAGGAAGATTACAGGATAACCACTGCCGCTGTTTCCGTGCTGAACAGAAAAGCAGTATACGGCGGCGAACCTCAGCAGGAGCCGGAGGAAACTCAATATCAGCAGATAGTTGCCCTTGCGGCGGATGCTGTTTCGGCGGCAGAGAGCGCGCAGTCGCTTGCGGCTCAGCTTAAATCCGATGCGGACAGCGGAAAGTTCAAAGGAGAAAAGGGCGATAAGGGCGACCCGGGCGAGCAAGGCCCTCAGGGAGAGAAAGGCGACACAGGCGCACAGGGCCCGCAGGGTGAGAAAGGCGACACAGGCGAGCAAGGCCCGCAGGGTGAGAAAGGCGACCCGGGCGAGCAAGGCCCGCAGGGTGAAAAGGGCGATACAGGCGCACAGGGCCCGGCGGGAAATGACGGAGAGGCGGCAACTATAACAGTCGGCTCTGTAACCACAGCCCTGCCGGGAACTTCCGCCTCCGTAAGCAACAGCGGTACTCCTAATGCTGCCGTGCTGGATTTTGTTATTCCGCAGGGCGAAAAAGGAGACGGTGCGTTCACAAGCATCAAGCCGGGTACTGAAGATGAGCCGTATATAATTCAGAATTACGGTTATTATTGCACTACCGGAGTGGGCTGGGTGCAGGTTGGAGCTCAGGGGCAGGAGGCTTCCGTTATATCGGAGCTTGATTTTTATAAGCCTTTTTACTGCGCCACCAACGCATTGATAATCTTCGGTATGTCAAACGAATATAACGATGTGAATCGGGCGTTCACATATATAATCTCGATAGGTGATGATATAAAAGTGAGCGTGTCGCCTGTTAGCGGCGGCGATAAAGAGCCTTATAGTTATTCGTTTGATGAAGTTATCCAGAGCTTTATTGCTTTTGTAAACATTTTTCAGCCTATTATCGATAAAGGACAAAGCGCCTTAAACAAAATCGTTGTTGTTGACAGCTATGACAGCAGTCACGGCGTGTTTACTTTTTCGGTCAGGGATGCGGATTCGGAACTGAGCGAGGAAAGCACATTCCCTGTTCAGAACAAAGCGGTGAAAAAAGCGCTTGCCGCTATTGAAAGCGATATGCCTGTTTTAAATAATTGGCAGACCATTGCGGATATAACAACCGATGAAGATATTTCTGAAATTGAGATAACGCAGGATGCACAGGGAAACCCTTTCAGCGTTGAAAACATTCTTATTCTTGTAAGAGGAAAGGGCAGTGCGGCTAATAACAGCGCAGAAGAGTGCAGGCTTTGTGTAAACAGCGAAAGCGAAGAATATATCTCCCTGCCGCATCAGCAGATCTTTCAGCCTGAGGGCGGCAGTTTTTCAAGCATAATAAGGCTTACGGCGCTTACGGAAAAAGATGCTTTTTACGGTTATTCGGGTGTGCCGCAGGATACGCTTAACCCAGACAGCTCTTTGAGCTCAGCGGTGCGAGGAGAAGGAATATCCCATTTTGCAGGCGGAAAAAAGATGAACTGCATAAAGATTGCGGCAAATGCAGATGGATATGTTCTCGGAGCAGGCAGTGCTGTTCAGGTATGGGGGTGCTGATTTGAAAAAGTATGTTAACGGCTGTTATGTTGAAACAGTGGCGCAGGATTCGGAAAAATGCAAAAACCTGCCCGTTGATTACCGGTCAAAAATAAAAGAGCTTAAAACGGAACTTTGCGAAACTGATTATAAATGCCTGAAATTTGCGGACGGCGCCCTCAGCGAGGATGAATACGCTCCTGTTCGTGAGCATCGAAAACTGCTGCGAGACAAGATAAATGCCATGCAAATGCTGGCGGAACTGCAGGGCGGTGAATAGTATGGAATGGACTGTTGTAACTGTTATGATAGCCATTGCGGGGCTTATAGGCACTGTTGCACTGCCGCTCACAAAAAACACAAAGGCAATGACTCAGCTAAGCGAAAAAATAAATCATCTTGTGTTCAGGATGGAAAAGGACGAGGGCGAACTGAGCGAGTTTAAAAGCAAGGCGGCTGATAAGCACAGGCTCATTTTTGAAAGGCTCAGCGAACACCAGAAAAGTCTGATAAATCACGAGGGCAGAATTTATGCCCTTGAAAGAAAGGGAGATCAGTTTGAAGGAATGGATTAAAAACAAGTTCCTGCCGTGGTTCAAAGCGGCGGGACTCAGAGCAGTAAGAACTATGGCTCAGTCCGCAGTTGCGGGTATAGGCACAACGGCAATGACGCTCGGTCAGGTAAACTGGGAAATGGTTGCGTCAGCGGCTGTTCTTTCGGGAGTGCTTTCTCTGTTAACTTCCGTAATCAGCCTGCCTGAACTCAAGGCGGCGGAAACAAATACCTCCGATACCACGGAGGCGAATGTATGAATTACAGCGAATTTGTGGCGGCGTATAACGGTAAAGCAACGGATTATGACGGCGTTTACGGCGCACAGTGTGTTGATCTTATAAAGCTTTATCTTGACAAGGTGTTTGGTATCAAGCCCGGTTCATGGGGCGATGCTATGTATTACTGGCTTGATTATCCTAAACACACAGAGCTTGTAAAAGCGTTTGACAGGATAAGCAACACCGCGTCATTTATTCCCTTAAAGGGAGATATTATGGTGTGGAACGGCAAAAAAGGCGGCGGTTCAGGCCATATTGCCATCTGCACGGGAGAGGGCACTGTTTCGTATTTCTATTCCTATGACCAGAACTGGAACGGCAAGGAAATGAGCAGAATTAAACATGATTATGATGATGTTTACGGCGTGCTCCGCCCGAAAGACCGCAGCAAGGTGGAAGACAGCGCGGCTTCAGCCAATTCGGTTGGTTCGTATGTTCCTTCCGTAAAGTGGCAGAACGGCTCCACAACGGAAAAGGTTTACGCGCGCAGTGATTTTAAGGAGGAGATAGGTTCTCTTTCTCCGCGTGAAACCGCAAAATGCTTTGGCAAAAAAGGCAGCGGCTACTGCGTTCAGTATGATCTTGACGGCACGGATAAGCACAAGGTCGGTTTCGTAAAATATGCCGGCGGTGTAACTAATGCGCCGTCGGGCGGCAGAAGCTATAAAAACGGCTCAACTGTTGAAACGGTCTATACCGATACGGCAAAGAAATCAAAGGCGGGAAGCCTTGACGTGAATGAAGCGTGCCTTTGCCCCACAAAAACGGACGGCATGTACCTTGTTATCTATAAGGTAAACGGCACAAGCGCCTATAAATGCGGCTTTACCGTTTATGACGGCGGAGTGGAATGAATTATTTAGCCAAGCGGCTGTAAAAAACAAGAAATAAAAAGCCCCGCGCAGACGGGGCGTACATAAGTATTATAAAATGAATGCGCCGGGGGTTATTCCTCCGGCGCATTTTCTGAAATTATTCCGTGCAGAAGCACGTTGATAAGTCTTCCGTAAAGATCTAAAAGGTCTTCGCTCATTTTATTAGCGTGAGCATAGTCGCCTTTAAGCTGAGTAGTAACAATTTTATGCATATCGTTCAGGAACAAGCTGTCATAAACAACTTTCATTACTTCAAGAAGTTCACTGTCTGATAAGTTCTTTTTTATATTTGCCGTGTGCAGAATCTCCATGGTCTTTGTGTTAAGACTTGCGTTAAATTTAACCCTCAGCGGGTGAAAAGCCTTTCTGAATTCATAATCGATGTTAGAAAATAAATAATAAACTATCATTGAGTATTCGGGATGATCAATCCAGTAGTTTATTCTTTCAGAGTAGTAGTGTTTCAAATTTTCTTCAAGAGATTTGTTTGCGTCCACCTCAAAGCTTTCTATCTCTTTGCATATATCGTCAACGATATAGCTTGATACAACGATAAAAAGGTCGTCTTTAGAAGAAAAATAGTGATAGAATTTTCCTTTGGAAATATTGTTTTCACGGCACAGTTCGTTTATGGATATATCCGGGCTTCCTGATTTTGTATAAAGTTTTATCGCCGCGTTTATTATTTCGGTAATGCTTTTTTTGCTTTTTTCGGCTCTTTTCAATTTGAAACCCTCCTGATTTAACCTGAAAGCAGATTATGGAAAAATTATAACATGCTGTTCTGCTTTTTGCAAATCAATTTCTGATTTTTGTATGATTTTGAAAAATTGATAATATTTTTCGATTTCAAAAGGAGCGTATTTTTATTAATTATATGCTTGCTGTTTTAACGGTCTGTTTTTATAAAATTCGAAAAATCGAATTGCATGGAGCTTAAAAACGGCTTGAAACAGGCGAAAATTGCAAAAAAATAAAAATTGTTATTGACAATTTTATTGTATATGATAAAATTGAAATGCAAGGCGGTCTGTTTTTTGTGATCCGTTTAATATGCCAACCTTAATGTTTCGGGTATCTCCAACCTTTAAACCGCCTTGCGCTTTGGTAATGCACATTTTATCTCCGTTTCTAAATAGAGAAACCGTCTCCCGCATCTTCTGCGGCAGGCGGCTTTCTTTTTTGTTATATTTATTCGTTTTGAGTTCCGTTTATCAGATTTTCTATTTTTTTGCAGCTCTGAGCAAATCGGCGCTGACTGATCATAAACACAAGCGCATCTCCCGTCTGCAGTTTTGTGTTGCCCTTGGGGGTTATAGGCGTTTCGCCTCTTTCAACGGAAACTATAACGCAGTGTTTGCCCCAGTCAAGTTCGGCAATCGTTTTGCCGTCGGCGGGGCTTCCCGTGGGTATTACATACGTTTTTAAAACTTTCTCGCTCTTTTTGACTTCTGCCTTGGCGTTTTCTCCGTCGGCTATTCTTTCGAGCAAAGCGGCGTAGAAAGGTGTGCTTCCTAACGAATTTGCAACTGCGTAGGATATCAGGCTTACAACGGCAAGCGGCAGAAGCGTATTTATATTGCCCGTTATTTCAAAAACAAGGATTATACCCGTAACAGGAGCGCGAACAATAGAAGCAAACAGCCCTGCCATTCCGAGCACGGCAAAATCTTCCCACAGAGCAGCGTCTAATCCGCAAAGCGCAATGGCGCCCTGAGCAAACGCGGCGCCGCCGTATGCGCCTAAAATGCACATGGGATAGAGTGTGCCGCCCGGGGCTGAGGAACAGAAACTGAATGCTCCGAATATAAATTTTGCGGCAAATAATCCCAGCACAACAAGTGTTTCGGGGCGCTCCTCAATAAGAAGCTGCGCCATGCTGTGCCCTCCGCAGAGCACTTGGGGCAAAACCAGCCCCACAACTCCGCTTACTGCAAATACAAACGCGAATTTTATCCACTGGGGTATTTTTTTGAGCTTGGCAAAGAAATCACGGCACGCAATCATAAATACATTATAAAATGCGCCGAAAAGACCTGCAAGCACACCGAATATTATGAGCAGCCAGTACCACCTGAGAGGTATAGTCCCCGACTGATAGTTGAAAACTGTGTCCTGCCCAAAAAAAATCTTTGAAATAAAATCGGCAACTACGGCGGCAACTATTGCCATGCACAGAACAGCTTTGTCAAATGTTCTGTAAATCTCTTCAAGGACAAACATAACGCCGGCTATAGGCGCGTTAAATGCTGCGGCAAGTCCTGCGCCCGCACCTGAACTGAGCATTCTCAGCTCGGTTGTTTTGTCTGCGCGGGTTATTCTTGCCGCGCCCTTTGCCGCCATTGCGCCGAACTGAACGCTCGGGCCCTCCCTGCCGAGACTAAGCCCTGAAAATACGGAAACGGTGCTTCCCACAAGTTTTGCAATGATAACTTTCCACCAGCTGGGTGACAGAAGCCCCTTCACTTCGGCGTTTACCTGCGGTATGCCGCTGCTTGCGGCATCCGGTACAAGTTTTATAATTTTGGCAACTACTATGCCAAGCACGGCAAGCGCCGCTATCCACAGCGCGGATTTAACGGGGCTGCCTTTTACGGCGTCTATTATAATGTATAGGTACTCTTCCGCTTTAGAAAGCAAAAAGCGAAACAGTACACAGACAAGCCCCGCCGCTGCTCCTGCCTCGGCTCCTCTTATTATCAGCAGAAAGTCCTCGTAATTTTTGTGTTTGAGTTTTCTGAGTGTGCTTCTCTCTTTTTTATCCATGATACACCTTTTGTAATGCGGTTTTAACATTTATTTTATATATCAATTTTAACACATAAAGCGGTGATTGCAATAATAAACTTAATTTGTGCAGTGTTGTTTCAGCGTGTTATGTTAATGCTCAGTTTACAAATTTCATAATTATTTTAAAAAAATGTTGAAAAAGTGTTTCAAATAGGTTATTATTATATGGCAAGGGGGAATACTAACCATGAAAGCAAAATCAGGACTTGATATTTTTAATTCAATTTTAGCAGTATTATTAGTAGTTGTAATAGTTGTACTTGCGCTTGTTATGGGCGTGTTCAAAAAAGGCGGCGCTTATGAAGCAGCTCCCGTTGATGCTAATTCTTCAGAAGATGCAGTTGTTATTGATGAATTTGCAGAAGGCACTTACGGCGGCAAGGAGTTCACATCTGTTGAGGATGTTGTAAATTATTACGTAGAGTGCTATAACTACACAAAAACTCTTACCGCTCAGTATAATGACAACGGCACAACCGCTACATATTATAAGCTGTTAGGTATGGAAGACCTTAAAGTTGAAAACATTATGGTAGAGGGCAAGTCAAACGATCTTATCAATCAGCTTGTTCCCACAGTTGTCGGCGGACTCTTCACAGGCGGTCTTAAAGGACTTCCGCCATGCGGAAATATAGATCCCACTTCTGATACGGTTACGGATTCAAACATTGATGTTACAAAATCCCTCCTTACTGCGGAAGATGTTCTCATGGCAAATGTTGTTGATAACGGCGACGGTACTATTAATATTACTATCCAGCCTAAGGCTGTTGAGCTTTCAATGCCTGCACAGGATGCTCAGGGTCATTTCTTCAACACACTCGGCGATATTTCATCAACTGTTGAATCTATTGAGCAGCTTTCTTTCTCAACCGGTACAATAAACGATAACTTCGTTGTTACATACAAGGGCGGTTCAGGTACCGTTACTATTAATACTGCAACTAACGAGATCGTTTCCGGTGAATACACAATGAAAGTTCACGTAGATGTTTCTCATGCAAATGTACTTGTTCTTAAAGACAAGAGTGCGTCTCTTGATATTATCTACACAAATACTTTCCCTGCTACCAATGAGCAGTTAAATGAAAAAGGCGTAATTCCTGCATAAACAAAATAGTTAAAAGCGGCAATCATTCATTGCCGCTTTTTTTATTTCCTTTTGTTTAAATGTTAACAGCAGTTTTTCGGTATATATTCAATATTATCTGTTTGTATTCAAAAACCATCGGATTTTAATTCAGAAAAGAAAATAAAAATTGCGAATGCTAAAAAGCAGTAAAAGATTGACAAAATTCGCACAAGCCTGTAAAAATGGCTTAACAGCAAGCTTTTTCGGGCTTTTTGAGGTCTTAAAAGTGCACTAAAAAAAGATTTTTTAAGAGATAATTTTATAATGTTTGCCGAAAATTTGTTAAAATATTGACAATCAAAGTTTCCTATATTATTATATTAGCAAGGTTTAAAACCAGCCCCCGCATACGGGGACGCAAATAAAGAATGTGAGGTAATATTTATGTCAAGAAAAGTTGTTATCGCCGGCGCTTGCCGTACAGCTATCGGCACTATGGGAGGCTCTCTCAGCACAACTCCCGCCGTTGATCTCGGCGCTATCGTTATTAAAAACGCCCTTGAAAGAGCAGGCGTTCCTGCAGACCAGGTAGACCACGTATATATGGGCTGTGTTATTCAGGCAGGTCTCGGTCAGAACGTAGCTCGTCAGGCTTCAATCAAAGCAGGCCTTCCCATTGAGGCACCCGCTGTTACAATCAACGTTGTATGCGGCTCAGGTCTTAACTGTGTAAACCTTGCAGCTCAGATGGTTCAGTGCGGAGATGCTGATATCGTTGTTGCAGGCGGTATGGAAAACATGAGCATGGCTCCTTATGCTCTGAAGCAGGCTCGTTACGGTTATCGTATGGGTCACGCTCAGGCAATAGATACAATGATCAACGATGCTCTTTGGGATGCGTTTAACGATTATCATATGGGTATCACAGCAGAGAATGTTTGCGAGAAATACGGTATCACCCGTGAAGAGCTTGACGCATTCGCAGCAAACAGCCAGCAGAAATGCGAAAAGGCAAGAGCAGAAGGCAAGTTCAAGGACGAGATCGTTCCTGTTGAAATCAAGAAAAAGAAAGAAACAGTTGTATTTGATACAGATGAAGGCCCAAGAGCAGGTATCACAGCTGAAGGTCTTGCAAAACTTCGTCCCGCATTCAAGAAGGACGGTATCGTTACAGCAGGTAACTCCTCAGGTATCAATGACGGCGCAGCAGCAGTTGTTGTTATGAGCGAGGAAAAGGCTAAGGAGCTCGGCGTTAAGCCTATGGCAACATGGGTAGGCGGCGCTCTTGCAGGCGTTGATCCCAAGATCATGGGTATCGGCCCCGTTGCCGCAACACAGAAACTTATGAAGAAACTCAACATGTCTGTTGATGATATGGATCTTATCGAAGCTAACGAAGCATTTGCCGCTCAGTCAATCGCAGTTGCAAGAGATCTCAAGTTTGACGATGCAAAACTCAACGTAAACGGCGGTGCAATCGCACTCGGTCACCCGGTTGGCGCATCAGGCTGCCGTATCCTTGTTACTCTTCTTCATGAAATGGAGAGAAGAGATGCTAAGAAGGGTCTTGCTACTCTTTGCATCGGCGGCGGTATGGGCTGCGCAACAGTTGTTGAAAGAGACTGATTATTGCAGATAGATTAGATTTAAGAGGACAGAGATATGGAATTTATCAATTACGAAGTTGAAGGCGCGGTTGCGGTACTTACTATCAACCGCCCGAAGGCTCTTAACGCATTAAACAGCGCTGTGCTTGATGAACTCAATGAGGCTATTGACGCTGTTGATTTAAACGAAGTACGCGCTCTCATCATTACCGGCTCAGGTGAAAAATCATTTGTTGCCGGCGCCGATATCGGCGAAATGAGCAGCCTTACTAAGGAGCAGGGCGAGGCATTCGGCAAAAAGGGCAATGATGTATTCAGAAAGATTGAAACACTGCCTATTCCTGTTATTGCCGCAGTAAACGGCTTTGCGCTCGGCGGCGGCTGTGAGATATCACTTGCCTGCGACATCAGAATTTGCTCCGAAAACGCTGTTTTCGGTCAGCCTGAGGTTGGCCTTGGTATCACACCCGGCTTCGGCGGCACACAAAGACTTGCCCGCACTATCGGCGTAGGTATGGCAAAGCAGCTCATCTACACCGCAAGAAATATCAAAGCTCCTGAGGCGCTCAGAATCGGTCTTGTAAACGCAGTTTACCCGATAGAGGAACTTATGGGCGCGGCAAAGAAAATGGCTTCAATCATTGCTTCAAACGCTCCTATCGCAGTAAGAAACTGCAAAAAGGCAATCAATGACGGTCTGCAGACCGATATTGAAAGCGGCGTTGAGATAGAGGAAAAGCTTTTCGGCGACTGCTTTGAAACAGAAGATCAGAGATACGGTATGGCTTTCTTCTTGGACAGAAACAAGGATAAAGTTAAAGAGCCTTTCAAAAACAAATAATCATCAGGGAGGAAATTATAATGAAAGTTGGAATTATAGGCGCCGGCACAATGGGTTCCGGCATTGCGCAGGCATTTGCGCAGGTAGACGGATATGAAGTAGTTCTTTGCGATATTAATGATGAATTTGCCGCAAACGGCAAAGCAAAGATTGCAAAGGGCTTTGAAAAGAGAATTGCAAAGGGCAAGATGGAGCAGGCAGCTGCTGACGCTATTCTTGCAAAGATCACAACAGGCACAAAAGAGATCTGCACAGACTGTGATCTTATTGTAGAGGCTGCTCTGGAGGTTATGGATGTTAAGAAGCAGACTTTCAAAGAGCTTCAGGATATTGTTAAGCCGGACTGCATGTTCGCTACAAACACATCTTCACTTTCAATCACCGAGATCGGTGCCGGCCTTGACAGACCTCTTATCGGCATGCACTTCTTCAACCCCGCTCCTGTTATGAAGCTTATTGAAGTTATCGCAGGCGCAAACACTCCTGCAGATATGGTAGAAAAGATTAAGGCTATCGCAGTAGAGATCGGCAAAACTCCCGTTGAAGTTAACGAGGCTCCCGGCTTTGTTGTAAACAGAATTCTTATCCCGCTTATCAATGAGGGTATCACAGTTTACGAAATGGGTATTGCAAGCGTAGAGGATATCGATACAGCTATGAAGCTCGGCGCAAATCATCCGATGGGCCCGCTTGAGCTCGGCGACTATGTTGGTCTTGATATCGTTCTTGCAATTATGGAAACTATCTATACTGAAACAGGCGATCCGAAATACCGCCCCGCTACTCTTCTTAAAAAGATGGTTCGCGCAGGCAAACTCGGCCGCAAGACCGGCGTAGGTTTTTACGATTACCGCAAGTAATCTGCAAATAATGTAAAAGGCTTTCGCCTGCAAGGGGCGGAAGCCTTTAGGCTGTGTTGGAGCTTTGCCACGCGGCGTATATGATGCAAAATTTAACGGAGGATATTTTTAATGGATTTCACATTCAGCAAAGAGCATGAAATGGCAAGAAAACTTTTTGCCGATTTCACCGAAAATGAAGTAAAGCCCCTTGCCATAGAAACCGATGAAACCGAGCAGTTCCCCAGAGAAACTGTTACAAAAATGCAGAAACTCGGTTTTCTCGGCATTCCGATTCCCAAGGAGTACGGCGGCCAGGGCTGTGACCCTCTCACATATGTTATGTGCGTAGAGGAACTTGCAAAGGCATGTGCCACAACAAGCGTTATTGTTTCCGCTCACACATCACTGTGCTGCGACCCCATTCTTACATACGGTACTGAGGAGCAGAAGCAGAAGTTCTTAAAGCCGCTTGCAAGCGGAGAGCTTCTCGGCGCGTTCGCTCTTACAGAGCCCGGCGCAGGTACAGACGCTCAGGGCGCTCAGACTAAAGCTGTTCTTGACGGCGACGAGTGGGTGCTCAACGGCTCAAAGTGCTTCATCACAAACGGTAAAGAGGCTGATATCTATATTGTTATCGCCGTAACCGATGTTGTTGAGGATAAAAGAGGCAGAAAGAAGAAACTCTTCTCTGCATTCATCGTTCCAAAGACCGCTCCCGGTTTCCTTTTCGGTACAAAGGAAAAGAAAATGGGTATCCGCGGTTCATCAACTTATGAACTTATTTTCCAGGATTGCAGAATCCCCAAGGATAACCTTCTCGGCGCAAGAGGCAAGGGCTTCGGTATTGCCATGCACACACTTGACGGCGGCCGTATCGGTATTGCCGCTCAGGCTCTTGGTATTGCAGAGGGCGCTCTTGACAGAGCTGTTGAGTATGTAAAGGAAAGAAAGCAGTTCGGCAGAGCTATCGGCGCTTTCCAGAATACTCAGTTCCAGCTTGCTAACCTTGCAACAGAGGTTGAGGCTGCTCAGCTCCTTGTTTACAAGGCTGCAATGGCAAAGGCTACTCAGAAGACTTATTCTGTTGAAGCTGCAAAGGCTAAGCTTTTCGCTGCTGAAACTGCAATGGATGTTACAACAAAGGTAGTTCAGCTCTTCGGCGGCTACGGATATATCAGAGAATATGAAGTTGAGCGTATGATGCGTGACGCTAAGATAACCGAGATCTACGAGGGAACTTCAGAAGTTCAGCGTATGGTTATCAGCGGAAATCTGCTCAAGTAAGGAGGGTTAAGAATGAATATAGTAGTTTGTATTAAGCAGGTGCCGGATACAAAGGGCGGAGTTCAGTTTAACCCTGACGGTACTTTGAACAGAGCTGCAATGCTCACTATTATGAATCCTGATGATAAAGCAGGTCTTGAGGCCGCTCTTCGCATCAAGGATGAAACAGGCGCGCACGTAACAGCGCTTACAATGGGTCTTCCCAAGGCAGAGGAAGTGCTTCGTGAGGCTATGGCTATGGGTGCTGATGACGGTATCCTTGTTACAGACAGAGTTCTCGGCGGTGCAGACACATGGGCAACATCAACAACTATTGCCGGCGCTCTCAGAAATATTGATTATGATATCATTATTACAGGCCGTCAGGCTATCGACGGTGATACCGCTCAGGTTGGCCCTCAGATTGCAGAGCATCTCGGCATCCCCGTAATTTCTTACGCAGAGGATATTAAACTTGAAGGCGACAGCGTTATCGTAAAGCGTCAGTTTGATGACAGATATCATATGCTCAAGGCAAAGATGCCTGTTCTTATTACAGCGCTTTCAGAGCTTAATGACCCCAGATATATGACTCCCGGCGGAATTTTTGACGCTTATAAAAAGGACATCACCGTTTGGGGCAGAGCAGACCTCAAAGATGTTGATGATTCAAATCTCGGTCTTAACGGTTCTCCCACAAAGATCGCAAAAGCTTCCGATAAGGTAAGAAAAGGCGCCGGTGAAAAGGTGCAGCTTGACACACCTCAGGAATCTGCCGATTACATTATTTCCAAGCTTGAAGAAAAGCATATTATTTAAGGAGGGCTGAATAATGATTACAGAAAATATAGAACAGTATAAGGGCGTTTTCATTTACGCTCAGCAGGTAGACGGTGAGATCAGCCCTATCGCTTACGAGCTTCTCGGAAAAGCAAAGGATCTTGCAGCAGATCTTGATACTCAGGTTACAGCCGTTCTTCTCGGCAGCAATGTAAAAGGCCTTGCAGATTCTCTTGCAGAGTACGGCGCAGACAGAGTTATCGTTGTTGATGATCCTGTTCTTGAAACTTACAGAACAGAGCCTTATGCTCAGGCTCTTACAGCTGTTATCAATGAGTATAAGCCGGAAATCATGCTTGTTGGTGCAACCGCAATTGGCCGTGATCTCGGTCCCCGCGTTTCCGCAAGAGTAGGCACAGGTCTTACAGCGGACTGCACAAAGCTTGAAATCGGCGATTTCCCGCTTAATCCGCTTCCGAATAAAGAGCAGAAGCACAATCAGCTGCTTATGACACGTCCCGCATTCGGCGGCAACACTATTGCTACTATTGCCTGCCCGGACAACCGCCCGCAGATGGCAACAGTTCGTCCCGGTGTTATGCAGAAGATAGCTCCCGTAACGGGCGCAAAGGCAGAGGTTGTTGAGTTCAATCCCGAACTCAAGGAAAACAACTGCTATGTAGAGATACTTGATATCGTTAAGGAAGTTACAGAAGTTGCTGATATTCAGCAGGCAAAAATTCTTGTTTCCGGCGGCAGAGGCGTAGGCAGCAAAGAAAACTTCAAGATTCTTCAGGATCTTGCGGACGCTCTCGGCGGAACAGTTTCCTGCTCAAGAGCTGTTGTTGACAACGGCTGGATGCCCAAAGACCTCCAGGTAGGTCAGACGGGTAAAACCGTTCGTCCGAATGTATATTTCGCAATCGGTATCAGCGGCGCTATCCAGCACACCGCAGGTATGGAGGAGTCAGATATCATCATTGCTATCAATAAAGATGAATCCGCACCTATCTTTGATGTTGCCGATTACGGTATCGTTGGCGATCTCAACAAGATCGTTCCGCTTATCACAGAGGCGGTAAAGGCGCGTAAAAACGCTTGATAGAATAATATAATTCACTCATGCGGTCTGATTTTTCAGACCGCTTTTGAGTTTTTAGGTGTTACATGGATTTTATTCAGAAAAGATTTGAGGAGCTTTCATCACGGGCGGCTAATAGGTATTACACCACTTTTTCGGATTTTCTCAATATGGAGGAGCAGAGTGAACTGCTTGCTCTGCACCTTGATTCCCCGTTCAGGCTTTACGGCGGGTATGACGGCGCTGAGAGGTGCATAGCTGCTTTCGGTGATGAATGCAATGAACGTCAGTTCCCGATTTCGTTTATTAAAATAGAGCCGTCCTCAAAAAAGTTTGCGGATAAACTCACCCACCGTGATTTTCTCGGCTCTCTTATGGGGCTTGGCATAAAGCGTGAAACGCTCGGAGATATAATTATCAAGGATAATACAGGTTATCTTATGTGCCTCAATTCTGTGGCAGAATATATAACAGGCAGTCTTGATAAGGTAAAACACACAAGCGTTAAGTGCTCCGCCGTGCCTGAACTTCCGCAGGGTGTTCAGAGCGAGCCGGAGGAACAGCAGGAGATAGTTGCGTCGCTTCGTATAGACGTTCTTGCGGCGGCGGTATATAATCTTTCACGCAGTGCCGTAAAGGAACTCTTTAATCAGCGCAAGATATTTGTTAATTCCGCTTTGTGCGAAAACTTTTCGCTTGTGCCCAAAGAGGGGGATATTATTTCCGTGCGCGGCAAAGGCAGATTTAAACTCGGCGAAGCTCTCGGCAAAACAAAAAAAGGCCGCACCGTGGTGCAACTTTATATTTATAAATGAATTGTTATGATAAAGAATTGTCAAACAACTCCGTAAAGTCCTGAAAGAAGGACTTTACGGAGTTGTTTTTTGGAATTTCTTGCTAATAGGTCAGAACTGTTATACAATTTAATTGAATTTGTTTTATTTTTTCGGGAGGGATGGTTATGCAGCCTTTTTTCAAAGCATTGCTTGAAGTTGATCTTGAGCCATACAATAAGGCTCACAAAAGAAACAAAGCCATAAAAAAGCGCAGAAAGCAGATAAAACGCAAACGGCGAGAAACAGTAGCACTTTCTATTGCCGCCGCTACCGGCAGAGCAATGCGCAACTTTATGAAATAACTGTTGGGAGTGTTTTTTTTGAGAAGAGAAGAAATATTAAATCTTTCTGTTATAAAAGCAAAGGAAATGTTCAAAAATTATCTTGAAATGCAAGATTATTCGAACAACACCAAAGCAACAAGGTATACAACAGCGTTTTATCTTGCTGGTAGATTGTCTGATTATGATTTTTTCAATTTGATTATTGATGATGATTTTGAGAAAAAAGCGAAGATAATAATATACAACCAGATGATAAAATATTCAAGCAGCAGTGATATTATGCGTGATGTAAATGGTCACTACAGTCATTTAAAAAAGTTAAGAGAGTTTTTACTTACATATGATTCTGCGGACAAAACGCAGATCAAGGTTGAGGTCAGAGCGAATAACAGTAGAGGCAGACGAAGATATAGTGATATAAATATTCCCGTCCCATGTAAAGGACAGGTGGATTTATATCTGTCAGAATGGGATAAACTGCCTAATTACACCGCTCAGGAAAATGCTCTTAATAAATTGTTTTGGGATATATATCCGTACAATAACGATTTAGATGAGGTGTTGGCGAAAACGGCCATATTAAATGATTTTTACAGCACCAATATTTTTAATTCATATAGTATGGCAAAGCATATTGTTGAATTGGATGTAGATGAAAGGCTGAAAAGAGGGGATTTGTCTTTAGTTAATGATATTGCTTCTTTGAAAATAAACGGTAAGGTGAAAGATTTTTATTCTTTTGCAACCAAATATTGCAGTCATCATAATGATCAGATTTACCCTATATATGATAGTTATGTTAAAAAGATATTGTTGTATTTCAAAAACAAAGACTCTTTTTCTGACTTTAGCGAACAGGATTTAAAAGATTATGTTAAATTCTGTAAGGTAATAAATGATTTTCAGATTTTTTATGATCTCGGTGATTATACGGTTAAAGAGTTAGACAGATATTTATGGCAGTTGGGCAAAAAATTTTTACCTAATAGATACAAAAAGAAAAATGTTGATTTAACTTGAAGTTGTTTGTTAAATAATAAAAGCGCGGAGCGATTGCTCCGCGCTTTTTGCGCTGTTTTATCAGTGGTGGAAAAGTCTTATTCCTGTCATTGCCATTGCCATGCCGAATTCGTCACAGCACTTGATAACCTCGGGGTCTCTTACAGAGCCGCCCGGCTGAGCAATATATTTTACGCCAGATCTTGCGGCGCGCTCAATGTTGTCCTCAAACGGGAAGAATGCGTCAGAGCCGAGAGCAACATTTGTCATCTGCTCATGCCACTTTGCCTTTTCCTCTGCGGTGAAAGGCTCGGGCTTTTCGGTGAAATACTTTTTCCACAGGTCGTTTTTATAAAGTTCCTCATACTCATCGCTGATATAGAGGTCTATGGCGTTGTCCGCCTCGCACTTTCTGATGCCCTCAATAAAGGGAAGAGAAGTAACTTTTTCATTTCTGCGAAGCCAGAAATTATCCGCTTTGTTGCCTGCAAGGCGTGTGCAGTGGATTCTTGACTGCTGGCCTGCGCCTACACCGATAGTCTGACCGCCCATTGCATAGCAAACGGAGTTTGACTGGGTGTATTTTAAAGTTATCATGGAGATGAGCAGGTCTATCTTTGCAATCTCAGGAATGTCCTTAACCTTAGTGGGCATATCGTCAAAAAGGCTCATTGAGATAACGGAATCGTTTCTCTTCTGCTCGAATTTGATGCCGAATACCTGTTTTGTTTCCATTTCTTCAGGTGCGTAATTCGGGTCGATTTTTATAATGAGATAATTGCCGCGTCTTTTCTTTTTAAGAATTTCAAGAGCCTCGTCGCTGTAAGAGGGGGCGATGATGCCGTCTGAAACTTCTCTTACAAGGAACTCGGCAACGCTTGCGTCGCACTCATCTGAAAGTGCCGCAAAATCTCCGAAGGAGGAAACTCTGTCGCATCCTCTTGCTCTTACATAAGCCTGGGCAATGGGTGAAAGCTCAAGTCCGTCAGGTACAAAGCATACTTTTCTGTCCGTTTCCGAAAGGGGCTGTGCAACCGCCGCGCCTGCGGGAGAAACGTGCTTAAAGGAAGCCGCGCTGGGAAGTCCGGTAGCCGCTTTAAGCTCTTTTACAAGCTGCCAAGAATTGAATGCGTCCAAAAGATTGATGTAACCCGCACTGCCGTTTAAGATCTCAAAGGGCAGTTCCTTGCCGTCCATATGAATACGGGCGGGGTTTTGGTTTGGATTACAGCCGTATTTAAGGGTATATTCCGTCATTTAACATTCCTCCGCTTTTATTAATTAAGTATATCTATTTTATATCAGCGCATTGAAAAAAGCAAGAAAAAATGATACAGTATATAAAAGTTAAACAATATTAACAGAATTTGATGCGAAAGGCGGATAATTTTGAAAGGAATACTTGCGGTAAATCATTTTCTGAGCACTCAAAAATTCAATACACTTCATCGTTATCTGCTTGAAAGCGCTGAAAAATGCGGCATTGAGCTTGTGCTTAAAACAAATCTTGAACTTGCGCTTGAAATTCCATCTGCGAATTTCGTGCTTTTTTGGGATAAGGATACTAACCTTGCCGCACGGATTGAAAAGAAAGGACTTCCCGTTTTTAACAGCTCAAAAAGTATTGAGCTTTGTGATGATAAGGCAAAAACTTACACTGCGCTTGAGGGAGCAGTCAAACAGCCCAAAACAATTATAGCCCCGAAAACGTATTTTAAGGCGGATTTCAGCGAGTTTGTGGACGGTGCGGTTGATATTTTAGGACTGCCGCTCGTGTTTAAAGAGTGTTTCGGCTCTTTCGGGGAGCAGGTATGGCTCTGTAAAAGTAAGCAGGAGATTATCAGCCACATAACAGAAAAGCCGTTTATTCTGCAGGAATTTATAGAGAACTCGGCAGGGCACGATATCAGGATAGAAGTTGTTGGCGGCAGGGTAGCCGCGGCGGTGCGCCGTGAGAACAAAAATGATTTCCGCGCCAATGTAACAAACGGCGGCACGATGACGCCGTATCAGCCCACTGAGGAAGAAAAAAACATTGCAGTTGCCGCGTGCTCCGCTTTGGGACTCACATTCGGCGGTGTGGATATTCTGGACGGCGGCTGTGTGTGCGAAGTAAACAGCAACGCGCATATTATCAATATTATGAATTGCACGGGAATTGAAATTGCACCGATGATTTTTGAGGAGATAAGGAGCAGGATTTGAGCGGTATTCTGATTTACAGCAGGGAGGAAGCAAAGCGCAACGAGTTTTCTGTAAACAAGTTCAGGGAACTTCTTAGTGTTAAACTGATGTATGAAGATGAAATCGACTTTTCCGCGCCTGCCGATTTCGTTATCAACAGAACAAATAATGCGGATATTGCCAAGGCGTTTGAGAGCAGAAATATACGAGTTTTCAATCCGTACTCACTTACACGCCTTGCTAATGACAAACAGCGCTGTTATGAATTTATGAGTGAAAACGGAATAGAGATCATGCCCGTAAATTATAAAAAACTGCCGCTTGTTGAAAAACCGTCAAACGGAAAAGGCGGCAGAGATGTGCGCCTGATAACAAGCGGAGAAGTGGATTTTAAAGAGGGCTATGTTTATCAGAAACCCGCGTCAGATCTCGGCAGGGATCTGCGGGTATGGCTTATAGGCGGTAAAATTATTGCGGCGGTGCTCAGAAAAAGCGACACCGATTTCCGCTCAAACTACTGCCTCGGCGGGTCGGCGCAGTTCTACACCCTGAGCGAAAGCGAAAAAGCGCTTGTGAATAAAATCGCCTCGCTCGTAAAATATGATTATATAGGTATCGATTTCGTTTTTGACGGCGGCAGACCCGTTTTCAACGAGATAGAGGACACCGTCGGCGCACGAATGGTTTATGACAAAACTGATATTGATATTCTGAGCCTTTACTGCAACTATATTAAAAAAGAGATGAATTGAATGGAAAAGATAGCCGTTATCGGTTTTGAAAATAAAGCCGAGATAAGCGAAAGATATAATTCAAAAGCGGCGGTGGATTTTGATGTTGACTGCACAAGCAGGGCGTTAAATTTTTCGTATTCCGCTGTTTTTATAAAGAGCGGCGCTGAGGATTGTGTTATCCGCGCGTGGCTCACAAACGAGCATCTGCGCATAGTTGACGATACAGAGGCTCTTTTTGCGGAGATTGATTTTTTCCTCGGTATACCCGAGCCGCTTGAAATTGAGCGCAAGTTTCTGGTTGAAAAGCCCGATGAAAGCAAACTTCTTGAATATAAATTCTGCGGCTGTGTAAATATAGCTCAGGCATATATCAACAAAAACGGCGAAAGATACAGGGTAAGAAAGCGCGGCGCGTACGGCGATTTTATTTATATAAAAACCGAAAAAATAAAAATAACGGAAATGAAAAGGATAGAAAAAGAAAGCAGAATTTCCGAAGCCGAGTATCTTGAAAGCATAAAGGGCGAAAAGGTGCTCTATAAAAACAGATACCTTATAATTTACGGCGAAAAATGCTTTGAACTTGATATGTTTCCTTTTTGGTCTGACAAAGCACTGCTTGAAATAGAGCTTAAAAGCGAAACGGAAAGCTTTGCTATACCTCCGTTTCTGAAAGTTTTTAAAGAGGTAACTCAGGATAAAACATACAGAAATTCCGTGCTTTCACAGATATATGGTATACGGCAGTAAAAAACACCCGCGGGGATTTCCCTGCGGGTGCTTTTTTATATCACTGTTTAATATAATCGGATAAATAATTTTTGCCTGAGTATGCGGCGCGCGCTTCAAAAAGAAGTTCCCTGTAAAAAGCCTGCGCGGCGGGACGGCGGGCAGAGGCTATTTCTTTTGCACGCTGAGTATAAAAGCCTGAATAAACATTTTTCAGCTTAAAATTATACTCCCTGAAAAATGACGGCGGCTCATCGCCTTCACCGTCAAGCACGTCAAGAGTTTCGCTTACGCTGTATACAGGCGTGCCTGTTTTTCCCTCATACAGTAATGAACGGGCAACGCCCATTAAACCTGCCGCGTCAAGTTTGTCTGCGTCAAACAAAATCTTTTCCTCAATCTTTTTCGGCACGGCGCAGGAGCGAAAACGGTGCGCTCTTATACAATCTGCAACGCTCTCGGCAAACTCACGGCTGAACTCATTTTCAAGCAAAAATTTTGTTGCTTTTTCAGCACCTGCTTCTGCGTGGCAAAGCTTAGGGTTTTCCATCTGCTCTTTTCTTCCTATATCGTGCAAAAGGCAGGCGGCTATCAGAACGTCAAAATCAACGTCTTTTTCATACTGAGCAATATCAAGCGCCGTGAAAAGCACTCTGTATATATGCTGTGAATCGTGAGCGCTGTCTGCCATGCAGGCAATCATATAATCCTCAATTTTTTTATAATCTGATTTTTTCATATCATTCTCTTGCGGCGCCGCAGAAAATTAGGGCGGAGCCTGCAGTCTTTTTCCTGAGTACTGCAAAAGCCGCTATCAGCACGGCATAAATCACTATCCAGCAGATATAGGATTTGCTCAGGTGCATTCCGGCACTTGAGATTATTATAGTTGAGCAGAGTTTTCTTGCCCCGCCTACAACAAAGCCGATTATTGAAAAATCACAGATAAGAGCGGCGTTTTTGCCTTTGAAAATTATGCACACAAGCCCCAGAACACACATGGCGGCAATGTAAAATCCCGCGTCAAGAGCGTAAGGAAGCATCATTGAGCCGGTTTTGATAAGCGCATAATGTTCAAGGTTGTTTGAAGCG
Source organism: uncultured Oscillospiraceae bacterium (assembly GCA_900539425.1). Lineage (GTDB taxonomy): Bacteria > Bacillota > Clostridia > Oscillospirales > Acutalibacteraceae > Eubacterium_R. Next base: position 29,953 of record UQBX01000024.1, read on the forward strand.
TCTGTAAGAAACGGCACAACAAGCAGAAGCGCTGCAATAGGAATTGCCCTGATATGGTTTTCTTCCTTGTTCTGTGAAATGTAAAGCCTGTAAATAACATAAAGGAAAAGCACAAGCGCCATTTTGCGGACTATGAAATATACGCAGGCGGCGTCAAGGTTGTATGTTTCCAGCATTTCTATATTCGGCGGCAGTATCTTAAATGCGAATATACCCGATATAAGGCCGAAATACGGGTCTTTTGCCTTAACAAGTATAAGATAGACCGCGGCAACGGCAAGCGTGAATACGAACGCCTGGATAAGCGCGGAAGTGTTGCTCCACGGAGTAAGTCTTTTGAGCGCTTTTTCACCCGCATAGCAGAATATTACTATTGCAAGTGATAAAAGGGAAAGTATCTGGTTTTTGCTGAAGTTCAGTTTCTTCATAATGCTCACTTCCACAATTAAAATAAATATTATTAATATTATTATATAAAAGATAATAATCTGTTTCAATAAGTTAACTTACCAAAAATATCCTGTTATATGTGTGGAATTTACACAATAAAAAATATGTAACAACGCATTGCTCGGAAATGTAAAAAGCGCCCCTGCACGGAGCGCTTTTTTGTATTAATCCGCAAGGCAGTTGTCAAGCGCCTTTATAATGGCGGTCTTGTCCATATCCCTGCCTATGAAAACTATTTTATTTATCCTGTCGCCGTAAGTAGGATCCCACGCGGCGGCGATGTCAGGATTCATCTGCAGTATCTGCTTCTTTTCTCTTTCCGGGAAGCAGGCTATCCACTTGCCGTCGTCGGTAGCCGTTTTCTGCCTGCCGCTCTGCTCAAAGATATAAGCGGTGTTGGGGTCTTCCTTTATCCAGAAAAGTCCCTTTGCGCGGATAACTTCTTTGGGCCATTTCGCAAACACGAATTCCTCAAATTTCTGCTTTGAAAGCGGCTTTACATTCTGATAAACAAAAGTACCTATGCCGTACTCCTCCGCTTCGCCCTCGCCGTGGTGGTGATGATGGTGGTGGCCGTGATGCTCGTCATGGTGGTGCTCATCGTGGTCATGGTCGTGATGATCGTGATCATCATGCTCGTCATGGCTTGTTTCAGAGTTTTCACCCTCACCGCGCATAGCCTGTATCCAGCCTGCGCTTTCAAGTATCTTTTCATAGTCAAAGCGGTTGGTTGAAAGTATCTCGCCAACATCAACATTGCCGTAGGTGGTTTCAATTATTTTAGCCTGTGGTTGGAGCGCCTTGATTACTGCAAGCACTTTTTCCCTTACTTCGTCAGAAACCTCGTCCACTTTGTTGAGAATTATCGTTGTGCAGTATTCTATCTGCTGAACAAGCAGGTTTTCGATATCCTCCTCGTCCATATCTTTTTTAAGCAGTGAATCTCCCGCGCCGAATTCGTCTGCCATGCGCTTTGCGTCAACAACCGTAGTGATGTTGTCAAGATACGCAACTGCGGGCAGGTCAACGGACGGGTCTGTGCCGTCAAGCATACAGATGGAGCCTGCTATCGGGCCGGGCTCGCATATGCCCGATGCCTCAATAAGAATATAGTCAAATATTTTACTTGAAGCAAGGCTTATTATCTGCTTCATCAAATCAACTTTGAGCGTGCAGCAGATACAGCCGTTTGAAAGCGGCACAAGATTTTCATCTTTTTGTGTAACGGCGCCGCCTTTTTGGATAAGGGAAGCGTCTATATTTACCTCTCCTATATCATTTACGATAACGGCAACACGGTAGCCTTCCTGATTTGAAAGAACATGGTTTAAAAGAGTGGTCTTGCCCGCGCCGAGATAGCCCGTAAGCAGGGATACCGGCACAAGGCCCTGTTTGTAGTTCATATTTATCCTCCCGAGTTTGTTTTTTCAGTTAATATGATAACACCGCTGTCAACCCCGGTTTTCTCTGAAACGTCTGAAAGCGGTAGTGTCCATAGCGCATTTAAGCACGTTCATTGCGGTGCGCTGAAGTTCGGCAACTGTGATGCCGCCCGGTTTTCCGAGTGATTCAAGCAGTGTGCCGTCCGGCTTCCTCTTTCCGGTTCGTTTTCCGCCCGGCATAAATACGTCTACCTGCGCCCTTACCCTGTAAGCCTGGTCACGCACACACGTAAATTCGGGGCTTCTGCCTTTCTGCATCCACCAGTCGGTCATAACATTGCCTTTGTAGTTCCATTCTTTTCTAAGAATATCGGTGCAAAGTTCGTAGCCGTAGTGGTTGTAAACGCCGTTTGTTTTGTTGTAGGAAGTCATTATGTTTTTAGGCGATGCTTCTTTAATGCATATCTCAAAGCCCTTGAGATATATTTCCCTTAAAGCGCGTTCGGATACGCGGGAGTCATTTTTCGTCCTTGCAAATTCCTGGTTGTTGCAGGCAAAATGCTTGGGGCACGCCGAAGCGCCCTTGCTCTGTATGCCGCGCACTGCCGCCGCCGCCATTTTGCCCGAAACATACGGGTCTTCCGAATAATACTCAAAATTCCTGCCGCAAAGCGGATTTCTGTGTATATTCATACCGGGTGCGAGCAGCACGTCTGTGCCGCGGTCAAGCATTTCTGCCGCAACCGCAGAGTAAATGTCCTCAACAAGCTGTGTGTCAAAGGAGCAGGCAAGCAGAGTTCCTATCGGGATAAGCGTGCACTTAGCGCTCAGACGTATGCCGGATGGGCCGTCCGTAGTGATAACGGGGGGAACGCCTTTGTCCCTAAGCGACTGCAAAACACCGCCGAACGCACCCGCATTGCCTTTTGCGCCGAGTTTGCTGTCCATTGTGTAATCGCCGCGTGTGAGCGCCTCAAGTTCTTCAAGGCTGAGAGCGGAAACGAAATCCTCAAGCTTAGCTTTGCCGTCGGCAACGTCAAACAGCGAAATATCTTTATTGTCTGAAGGCACAAGCGCCTGCGGCAGTTCATCCTCTATTTTCTGTTTTAAATCTGCTTTCCTTAACGGGCACGCCCTTTTTACGGGAATGTACCTGTTTACGCCCTTTACGGGTGTGATTATTTCGAACTTTTCTGACGGGGCAAGGTTTTCTGAAAGCCGCTCATAAAGCGCATCGGTTTCCTGGAAATAGCTAAATACTTTTTCGGCACTGTCAACTGACTGCCCAAGATAAAAGCTGTATTCGCCTGCCATTGTGATGTATGATGATCTGTAGCCGTAAACGCCCTGCGAATCATAGGATGCAAGCTGATACATTGAAACAAAAAGCTCGATTTCCTGTTCTTCACCGGGTTCAAGAAGTTTTGTTTTGCCGAAAGCCGCAAGTTCCTTCAAAGGGTTGCCGAGTTCGCCCTGCGGTTTTTCTATATAAAGCATAACAGGCTTTTTGCCTGCACGGGCGCCCGTATTTTTTACTGATACGGTAAAGTAAAAGCCGTCCTCTTTTGCCTTTGCTTCTTTGAGAGCCGTTTCAAATTCAGTGTAGCTTAATCCGTAGCCGAACGGATAGATAGCTTTTTCGGGAGCAAAAGTTTCAAAATATCTGTAGCCTACATAGATGTCCTCAGTGTAGTTGTTGTAATCATGGTTTGCGAAATCCGAAGAACTCGGATAGTCGGTATATTCTCTTGCAACGGTGTCGGTAAGAGCTCCGCAGGGATTAGCCCTGCCGCACAGCAGGTTTGCCGCCGCAGTGCCGCTTTCCTGCCCGCTCTGCCACATCAGCAGCACGGCGTTTATTTTATCGCCGAAGTCTTCAATCCACGCCATGTCCATAACGCACCCGATGTTTAATATTACCGCCGTTTTATGGAAATAATCTGTTACGGTGCTTAAAAGGCGGCGTTCCTCATCTGTCAGATACCAGCTGCCTTTTTCAAGCGCACAGTCTCTGTCCTCTCCCGATGAGCGGCCTATAACAACAACGGCACAATCCGATTCTTTTGATGCTTCAAAAATATCAGACGCCTCAATGGGCATTTCGGGATAAAATCTCGGCCACATTCCCCACACGGAATCGTTGATCTTGTTTTCGGCGCACCAGCTTTCATATTTCTGCGCAAGTTTTTCATTCAGCGCCAAATCAGCACATTCGCGTATTCCCTGAACAAGATTTACTTCGTAAGGTCTGTTTACCTCGCCGCCTGAGCCGTAACCAGTGTAAAACCAGTTGCATTGCACACGGCCGAAAACGGAAATGCGTTCGCCGTTTGTGAGCGGCAGCATGCCGTCATTTTTAAGAAGCACAGCGCCCTCCTGAGCCGCTTTGGCAAGCAGCGCAGAATTGCTTTTATCAATTTCTCCGCTTGTATCCGCCTCTACTTTTTTCTGTGAAACGGAGTTGAGCGAAGTTATAAAACCGCCTACGGAATTAACCGCTTTTTCAAGAAGACTGTTCATCTGATTTCCCCTTGTTTAATTAATATTCAGTATTTTAATATTAGCAAATATGTTTATAAACTGCAATATAAAAATCAATATTGCCTCGGCATTGCATAAAATAAACGAAAAAAC
>UQBX01000025.1 GCA_900539425.1 uncultured Oscillospiraceae bacterium
GCCTGTAGCTAGCGTTCATCCTGAGCCAGGATCAAACTCTTCATTGTAAAAGTATCTTGACTGCGCAAATTAAAAATTAAAGTGCGGCAGCTTAATTATCTGTTCAGGACGCTCGAATTCAAAAAGTTTATCTTTACCTAATCTATATAGAATAAGTATTGACGGTTCTTTTGTTTTACCCAGGTACGACGCGCCTTAATCATTAGTTTCCAATTATTAATTTGCGAAGCACCTGCTCTTGTACTACTTGTATTGTTTATGTAAATCTGTTCAAAGATCGCTCGTTTCACGATTGCTGTTCTTTTCAGAAAGCGGATGCAAAGGTAAGAACTTTAAAGCATATCTTCCAAATATTTTCGGAAGTTTTTTTTATTTTTTCTCTTTTCTCTTTCCTCGTCGTCTCTCTTGTCGAAAGGGAGGCAAAAAGAAAAAGGAAGAAGAACCAGGCACCGTTTCTTGAAAGAAGAATGTCAACTCGCGCTGCTTTCGTTTTCAAAAGCGGGTGCAAAGGTAAGAACTTTAAAGCATAACTTCCAAATGTTTCCGAAAGTTTTTTTTTCATTTTTCTTTTCCAAGACCGAAGTTCCGAAAGAAACCTATGGCAAAGAAGAGAAAAATGGAAGCTTACCGCTCCGTTTTACTGTCAGAATGTCAAAACATCGCCGCCTTCGTTCCCGAAAGCGGATGCAAAAGTAGCGCTTTTACGGACATCTGCAAAATATATACAAGCTTTTTTTGAGGGTTTACGTGAACTTTTTCATAACTCGCTGATTGATAGATATGTTTTAAAGCATATTTTTTAAAGGAAAAAGGAGGCCGGAACGAAGGGGACACATTATATATATACGCGCGCGCGTCGAAATAGACCATTCATACCTTCACATAGACCACAGAACGGCCGGCACCACGCTTGAGGAGCCCAAAGAGAACTGACAATAAACCTGCGAAAGGCTACATCCGGAAAGCCCGGATACTAAACGAGAACTACTGAACAACTTTTCTCACCACAGATATGTTTCTTTCTTACCACACCCGTGTTTCTTTCTTACCACAGCTGTGGTAAGAAAAGAACATTGCTGTGGAAAGATTAGTTTTTAGAGAAAAACAAGGTAGTACATCGCAGTTTTTTTCCTAACTCTTAGGTGTCATCTACGCACCATACTGCGACAATCAGTAGAAGCCTTTATCAAATCCACTTCTGTGCCCTACCCAAAGAACGCACAACGGCAGCAAACTCTTCCCGAGGAATGATAGCCTTATTACGTGTTTTCAAACGATTATTATAAACGGTCTGAGGTGAATAATGCAAGAATTCGGCAATCTTCACACTATCAGTGATACCTAAACGCACCAAAGCATAAATGCGCAATTCCGTATTCAGCAGCTCACCATCTTTTAGCACAATCTGCTCGTCAGGATGGAGCAAGGCATTGAAGTCACTTACAAAATCCGGATAAATGTGCAAGAAGATAGCATCAAAGTTATGATAGAACTCTTTCAACTCATTCTGTGCCATAGAATGAGTATCGGTTAATGCTTTCACATCCTCCAACTGATTTGCCTTAAGCTTACGATTGATATTTTTCCGATACTCATCCAGCTTGCTGATATAATTGGAACAAATGGAAAAGACATAACCTATGTATTCCTCCTTCACATAGTTGGATTCACGAAGCTGATTATTGGTATCTCTCAACTGTTCATTCAAAGAAGTCAGCTGCACATTCGTTTCTGCCACTTGTCCGTGCATTTTCGAAAGTTCTTCCACATGCTTATTCAGGCGGTTGTTTGCCTCATTCAGCTGTTGGCGCGACTGCTTCAATCGCTTCATCTGCTTATATATATACAGGAAGGCAAACAAGGATATCAAGGACAAGACACTGACCAGTACCAAATACATACGTAACCGCGCTTCTTGCCTCTGATTACGTTCTTGATAGATCTGATGAATGGTGTCCTGCACTGCAGAGATGCCCACTACCCTCACCCGGTTCCGATATGCCAAGGCATTCTGCAAGCAGTAACTCATGTAGACATAGGCATGGTCAATATCACCCAAACTAAAAAGTACCCCCGCCAGCTCTTCCAACGAAGCAATATCTTTATTGGAGATACGTACATCGGCCATAGCAGAATATATCAGGTAAGTCAGATAATTTTCCTGCTCATCGGACTCGCGATAAAAGCAGGCCAGCACGTAAGCATTCATGGCATCGCGCCGAGTGTCGAATGCAGAATTAAGAATTCCCTTCTGCAAACGTTCTTTAAAAACATACATACTGTCCGTACCTTGTACTACCTGCCCTTTATACCACAAGAACAAGGGGTCTTCAGGGGTAAGAACCATATTCAAAGAGTCCTTGTAAACACGCTCCAACTGTGCATAATGTTCATGCAAAGTACCCTCACTACCGGTATACTGATTGAAATGCGAATACAGATACAGCATTTGCCCGTAATAGTCCACTAATAATTCTTTGGGGAGCGAACCGCCTGAAACTCCGCGCAATTCATCCTGAGCTTCTTTCAACAAACCGGTGGCAGCCAACAGAAAAGACTTTTTTATCTTCCACTCCATCTGCCGGTATTTATCATTCTGCTTATAAACTATATCCAAATTGTCTACCACATAATTCATTGCAGAATCGGCGTTATAGACGCAATACTCATCATAAAGATTTTTATTCAGCCAATATCTCTCTTCCAAAGTACGCACATCCTTTTGCAGCTTGTGCAACTGGGCAATCTTCGCCTCTTTAAGCATAGCAAACGTGTTTTTTTGCGCAATCAGAGAGTCAAGGCGCACCAGCAGTTCTTTTATCTTTTCACTGTAAGGTGCCGCATTCAGAAAGGTACACCCCATCAGTAAAAATAGTAAAGCTATGATTTTTCTTTTCATTTCTATTATTTATATAAGGCTGAGAGCACAAAGATAAATTAATCTATCTAAACATAAGCTACTTCTACCCTAAAAAGTACATGAAAGTTAAGAGGTATTTCGACCATTTATAGCGATAAAACAACATATACAGACCTCCTTCCATAGTAGCTGACCTTTACTTTATACAGCAATCAGCAAGAATATAACTCGCTATATATGTGGCATTTACATTTTACTCCGACTTACTTCTATACATTACCCGCCTATCGGACGAATAAGGTTGTCCACTATCTTTGCAACAGAGAAAGAAAAGTGTACTATGGAAAACATCCAATCTCTATTAGAACATACTTTTCTAAAATAAATTAAATCTTTTAATTAAAGTACTATGAGAATGATTACAAGAAATCTTCTTACGCGGAGTTACAAGCTCCTTCTGACATTACTCGTACTGCTAATGTCAACAAATGCATTTGCCCAACGATTGACAGCTACGGGTAAAGTAGTAGATGCCGCAGGCCTGGAGGTCATTGGTGCATCTGTATTGGAAAAGGGAACAACCAACGGTGTTGTTACCAATCTGGATGGGGAGTTTTCCCTGAGTGTAGGACAGAATGCCACACTGGTAATATCCTTCATCGGCTACAAAACGATAGAGGTAAAAGCAGCCACCAACATGAATATCACATTGCAGGAAGACAACGAACTGCTGGACGAAGTGGTAGTTATCGGTTATGGAAGTGTGAAGCGTAAAGACGTAACCACTGCCGTATCTACGGTTTCTACAAAGGATTTGGACCAACGCCCCATTGTATCGGCAGCCCAAGCCCTACAAGGTAAAGCAGCCGGTGTGTCGGTTATGCAGCCCAGCGGCGAACCGGGCGGTGGTATGAGTATCCGCGTACGTGGTACCACCTCATTCAATGGTAGCAACGACCCGCTCTACGTAGTGGATGGTGTACCTGTAGACAATATCAACTTTCTCTCTCCCAACGACATTGAAAACCTCTCTATTCTGAAGGATGCCTCATCAGCAGCCATCTACGGTTCGCGCGCAGCCAACGGTGTGGTATTGATTACTACCAAGAGCGGCTCGGCAGGCAACGCCAAAGTAGCATTGAACGTACAATATGGCATGACAAAAGTAGGCAAGAGCATGGAAGCACTGAATACAGAACAGTACCGCGAATTGCAAGAAGAAATCGGGGCTGTAAATCCAACTGCTCTTGAAGGGCTGACCGACCAGACAGACTGGTTTGACGAGGTTTACAAGACCGGACAAACCCAGAATTACCAAGTGTCCGTATCAAACGGAAATGAAAAGATGAAATACTTCCTCTCTGCCGGTTATCTGGATGAAAAAGGTATTTTGGAAGGAACATACTTCAAGCGGTATAGCTTCCGCGCCAATATCGACAACCAAATACGCAGCTGGCTGAATGTAAGTGCCAATATCTCCTACTCCGACAACATCGGAAACACCGGCATCATCTCCGGTACGGGTGCCAACCGTGGTGGTGTAGTCCTCTCGGTCATCAACACTCCGACCTATGCTCCTATTTGGGATCCTGAAAAACCGAATCAATACAATAAGAACTTCTATGGAGTGAACATCATGAACCCGATGGAAAACCTGGCCCGCCAGAAAAACAACAAGAACAAGGAAAACCGCCTCATCGCATCCGGAGCCGCTACCATCAGCTTCCTGCCCAACCTAAAGTTGAAATCATCTGTAGCCCTGGACCGCCGTAACGGTGTAAGCACCACATTCCTCGATCCAATATCGACCACCGACGGACGCAACAGCTTCGGTACAGCCTCTGACAACCGGAATATGAATACCGTGTTGGTTTTCGATAATATATTGACTTACAATACCAATATCAAGAAGCACGGCATCGACGTAATGGCAGGTTCTTCCTATACCAAATCGGACTATACCAACAGCTGGATAAACGGCTCACATTTCCGGGACGATAAAATACAGACCCTGAACGCTGCCAATAAAATTTCATGGGACGGTACCGGAACAGGAGCTTCACAGTGGGCCATCTCTTCCTATTTCGCCCGTGTGTCCTACAACTATGACAGCAAGTACATGCTTACCATGAACATGCGTGCCGACGGTTCATCCAAGCTGCATCCCGACCATCGCTGGGGTATTTTCCCCTCCTTCTCGGCTGCATGGCGCATTTCGTCGGAAAAGTTCATGAAAGACATCGCTTGGATTGATGACTTGAAGCTCCGCGGTGGCTGGGGACAGACCGGTAACCAAAGCGGTATAGGCGATTACTCGTATCTGCAACGTTACAACATCAACCGCATACCCTGGTTTGAAGAAGGTAACGACCATGCAGTTCCCGGTATCAGCCAGGCCAACCTGAGAACAAGTGACCTGAAATGGGAAACTACCAACCAGACGAACATCGGTCTTGACCTGACTGTACTGAACAACAGACTGACCTTCAGCATGGACTACTATTACAAGAAAACTACAGACATGTTGATGAATGTAAGTCTGCCTGCTGGTGCGGCAGCAACCACCAGCATCACCCGTAACGAAGGCGAGATGACCAACAAGGGATTCGAGTTCGCCATCAACTCCCATAACCTGACCGGCGAGTTTTCTTGGGATACAGACTTCAACATTTCTTTCAATAAGAACAAGCTGACCAAGCTGTCATTGCAGAAAATCTATACAGCAGCAAGCAGTGCCGAGGTGGTGAAAGAAAATATCGTACGCAATGAGCCCGGACGTCCTTTGGGTGGTTTCTACGGCTACATCAGCGACGGTGTAGACCCCGAAACCGGTAACCTGATTTATCGCGACCTTAACGAAGACGGCAAGATTTCCACTTCCGACCGTACCTATATCGGCGACCCGAATCCCGACTTCATCTACGGATTGACAAACACCTTTACATGGAAAGACCTCAGCCTGAGCATCTTCATCCAGGGAAGCTACGGAAACGACATCTTCAATGTGTCCCGTATGGAAACCGAAGGCATGTACGACGGCAAAAACCAGTCAACGGAAGTATTGAAACGCTGGAGAATTCCCGGACAGATTACGAATGTCCCGAAAGCCAACTTCAACATCAAGAACTCCACTTACTTTGTAGAAGACGGCAGCTACCTGCGTGTCAAAGACATTTCACTCTCTTACAACATCCGTTGCCGCCAGTTCAAGAAATGGGGTATCAGCCGCGTACAGCCCTATTTTACCGCCAGCAATTTGCTGACCTGGACCAGCTATTCAGGTATGGATCCTGAAGTGAACCAATATGGCAACAGCGGTTCTGTACAGGGCATCGACTATGGAACTTACCCGCAGAGCAAATCATTCGTTTTCGGTATCAATGTTGAATTCTAAAAAAGGAAGAAATAACTTATGAAACTAAACCATATATATAAAAGTATAGCTTGCGGTGTATTGTTGGCAATGACCGCAACCTCATGTGACTTGGACTATAATCCGGTAGACACCTACTCGGATGTAACGGAAGGAGTGAACAAAACTGATGAAAAGCCTATCTTCAATAGTGTGCAAGACGTGGAAACTTCAATGGTAACCCTTCACAAAAAATTTCGTGACCAGCAGGAGCACTGGTATGTCGACAAACTGCTTATCGGTGACGCTCATTCCGATAATGCCTACGCCGGAACAACGGGGGCCGAAGTGGTGCCTTACGAAACCAACTCCATTGAAGGCTCTAATTCTGTACTAAAACGTGACTGGGACCGTTTCTTAGGCGACATTGCCGTTGCCAACCGCATCATCGTGGGCTGTGACCAGCTCAAGGCACTCAGTGAAAGTGAACGCGGCAAGTATCAGTCACAAGCCAAGATATTCCGTGCCATGGTCATGTTCGATATGGTACGCTTATGGGGTAACTTCCCGGTCATCACTACCGTGGGCGGTGACATTACCGAAGACAACGTAGAAGAAATGTACCCGACCTATTTTCCTCCACAGAATACGGCTGAAGAGGCTTACGCCCAAATAGAGAAAGACCTGACTGAAGCAGTGGAAAACCCCAACACACCGACAAACGACACATCAGACAAGAGCATACTTACCAAATCGGTGGCACGTGCCATGCTTGCCAAGGTCTATGCAGAAAAACCTCTGCGCGATTATGCAAAGGTTATCAAATATGCCGATGAACTTGCTGCCGACGGCTTCGACCTCGTGGAAGACTTCAGTGACCTTTGGGCGTATGATACGGAAAAAAAAGACTGCCGGGTGCGCAATACCAAGGAGGCAATTCTCGAAGCCCACTTTCCTCCCGGCTCCGGCAACTGGTGTACTTGGATGTTCGGCCGCAACTTGAGCAACTGGGATGAAAGTTTCACCTGGGCCAAATGGATTACCCCTTCCCGTGACCTTATCCGCCTCTATGAAGAGCAAGGAGACACGAAACGTTACAATGAATCTGTTGTATGGTATGACTGCGGATGGAGCAACTATTATCCGGCAGACCATTATGCCTTCATGTACAAATGCCGCTCTGCGTTCAACAGCATTATCTATCTGCGATATGCCGACATCCTGCTCCTCAAAGCCGAAGCAAAAATTATGGGAGAGACTCCCGACCTGAACGGTGCAGCCGACATCATCGACCGCATCCGCAACCGCGCCGGACTGGGCAAACTTCCACAAAGCACCCGCAGCAGTAAAGAAGCATTGCTCCAAGCTTATATGGACGAACGCCGCATGGAGCTTGCCTTTGAAGGACAGCGCTGGTACGACCTTTGCCGCCTCAATAAGGTAGAAGAAGTGATGAACGCCGTTTACGCCAAAGACAGCGGCCGCCATGCACAAGAAAATCTGTTCAATGAGAACTCCTATCTGCTGGCTATTCCCCAAGGAGCCATCGACCAGAACGAAAATCTGATACAGAACCCGGGCTATTAATACTAATGAGTAATATAAAAATCAATTGAATATGAATTTAAGAAATATATTCACTACCGCATTAGGCTGCTTCACCATACTGGCAGCCTGCGGCAATGACAATGACAGTAACATCACCCCTACACCGGAACCCAAGCCAGACCAACCCACGGAAGAGGCAAAGGATGTTACCCTCTATGTAACGAACACCAGTCGTACTTATGATTTGACAAAGTCCGGGCTGGCCTTCGGCACCGGAAGCAACATGTCACCTTCTACCGTGACACTCGACCCTGCCACCCGCTATCAGGAAATGGACGGTTTCGGTGCAGCCATCACCGGCTCTACCGGTTACAACCTGATGCAGATGACACAAGAGAACCGCACGAAGTTTCTGACTGAAACATTCTCGGACAAAGAAGGCTACGGCTTCAGCTATGTACGTATTGCCATCGGTTGTTCCGACTTCTCATTCAGTGAATTCACTTGCTGTGACGAAAAGGGGCTTGAGCACTTTGCCCTTCCGATGGAAGACACCAAATATGTGATTCCTATATTGAAGGAAATTCTGGCAATCAATCCTGCCGTCAAAATAATTGCCGCTCCCTGGACATGTCCGAAGTGGATGAAAGTGAAAAGCCTGGAGGAACGTGTACCCTTTGACTCATGGACCAGCGGACACTTGAACCCCGAATATTACAGAACGTATGGCGACTATTTCGTAAAATGGATACAAGCTTTCGAAAAGGAAGGCATCAAAATCCACGCTGTGACTCCGCAGAACGAACCGCTGAACCACGGTAACTCAGCATCCTTGTTCATGGGATGGGAAGAAGCCCGTGACTTCATCAAGACCGGCCTGGGCCCTGCCTTCAAAGAAGCCGGAGTTACTACAAAGATTTATGTTTTCGACCATAACTACAACTACGACAATCTGGCCGACCAAAAAAGTTACCCTACCAAGATTTATGATGATGCGGAAGCCTCACAATACATTGCGGGCGCTGCCTACCATAATTATGGCGGTAACCGTTCTGAGTTGCTGAATATCCACAAACTCTATCCCAACAAGGAACTGCTTTTTACGGAAACCTCCATCGGTACTTGGAACTCCGGTCGCGATTTGGAAGCACGCCTGCTTAACGATATGGAAGAAATAGCATTGGGAACAGCCAACAACTGGTGCCGCGGCACCATTGTGTGGAATCTGATGTTAGACAGTGACCTGGGACCGGTAAGCCCCTCAGATGGTTCTTGCAAGACCTGCTACGGTGCAGTGGATATTGACAATACAAACTATTCTAAAATTGTCCGTAATTCCCATTATTACCTTATCGGGCACATGTCTTCAGTCGTGAAACCGGGAGCTGTACGTATCGGAACGACCGGTTACACAGCCAACGGAATCACCTACTCCGCCTTCGAGAATACGGACGGTACCTATGCATTCGTATTGGCAAACAACAATGCAGATGCCAAGCGAATCACCGTAAGCGACGGCACACACTACTTTTCCTACGAAGTTCCGGCCAAAGCAGTCGTTTCTTACCGTTGGAAAAAATAAAACTAATAATTTAAACAGAAGATTATAATGAAAAGCTTAAAATACTATCTAATGGCATTGGCAGGCATAGCCATGCTGAATGCTTGCAGCGATGACGATCCGGTTCCCGGCAACCCGACAATGGACTTTCAGGCAGAACCTTCTTCAGCCTTGTTCGGAGACAGTCTGCCTTTTACAATCAAGGCATCGGACGCAGATGTACCCCTTTCCACGTTAAAAGCGCGGTTATACTTCAGCGACGAAATGGTGTCAGAGACTATAATCCGTACAAAAGTAAACGGTCAAGACTATACCGGGAAAATATATGTTCCCTATCTGGCAAATATTCCCAACGGAACAGCTACATTGAAGTTCATTCTGCAGAACATCAATTTCACAATTACAGAAAAAAGCTATGACGTGGCGCTGAGTCGTCCGGACTTCCCCTACCTAACTCTGATTTCCGGAGACCAAGAATACCGCATGGAAAAAGTCGCAGCCAATCAGTATAGCGTGACCGGTGAATTTGCACAAAAAGTGAAAGGTTACATCAAAGCTCCTAAAGTAGGCGCCAACGGGAATGAAATCAACTTCGGATGGAGCAACGGTGCCATTACACAAGGTACCTCCAGTGAAATTACCTTCTCCAATCTGTCAGCTGGAGAATATTCCATCTCCTTCAATACGTTGACTTATGCAGCCGCTCCTTTCGTGAAACTACTGCTGAACGGTTCTGAAATGGAGATGGTGGATGATGACCATTACAGCATCGACCTCAATCTGAAGCAAGGGGACAACATCACTGCAGACATTCCCAACTTCGACCAATATTGGATAGACCCCGACTTCTTCGAAAAGAATGAAGACGGTTCGCTGAAGTTCCTGCCTATCGATGGAACTTATCGCGTCATTGCCAACCTGGCCCTGAATTATCTGGAAGTATTGAAAATGAACGGAACAAGCACCGCCACTCTGAACGATGACGGAACCGGCGCCCTTTGGATTATCGGTGACGGTATCGGTAAACCTTCCGTAGCGACCAATGCCGTAGGTTGGACTACAGAAAAAGGTCTCTGCATGTCACAGATTGAAGCGAAGAAGTATCAGGTAACAGTAGTAGCGGGAGAGCAAATCAAATCTGATGACATCAACTTCAAGTTCTTCCACCAGCAAGGTTGGGGAGGTGAATATAAAAACGATGCCTTGTCTACCACCAGTGACTTAGTATTTATAGGTGACGGTACCAACGGACGTGATGCCGGCAACTTGGGCCTCGTAGAAGGCAAAAGCCTGGAAAACGGTGTCGCTTACCGGTTCACAGTTGACGTAACGGCAGGTGTCTCTTCGGCAGTTCTGACAGTAGAAAAGGTAGAAAGATAGACGGATAACGCAGAAGATTAACTAAATGAGAAAGGGGCTGGCTCTATAAAAGAGTTCAGCCCCTCTTGTTTATGCAGAATATATGTTCCGGATTTAGCTTAAACCTTCTTTCGCCTCTTCTTGTGGAATACGTACCGAAGTGTAAAGCTCAAGAATGGCGGCTATCGTCAGAGACACAATCCATTCATTGCCCCTTGTAAAGAGCATGAATGCCCCCGTAAGCACCAGCAAAAGCGCACCGAATATTTGCTGTCGGCGCAGGCGTTTGACAGTGGGACTTTTACATTTGGACGGAGAATTAATTTGGGCCAAAGCAACCATCGTAGCGCCGATAGTATATATATAAGGTGAAAGAGGCCAGCCCGTGATATAAACGGCAGCTCCTGCCAAGAGCATCACGGCCCCTACTGCGAAAAGGGCGGGTATCAGTTGTTTCATTCTTCTATATCTTCTTCAAATACATAAATATCCTCATTGGGCTTTTTCATCAGATACTTCTCACGGGCAATCCGTTCGATGGCACCGGAGTCGACGGCAAGCTCATTGAGCCGTTCGGTATTCTCCTCGTATTCCTTGCGGTACTTTTCTATTTCATCGCGCAGACGGCTTTCTTCCCGGGCGTAACCCAAACGGCGTACAACACTGTTCTCATCCAGGAACCCGATAATTACAGCAAACAACGCAAGCGTAATCAGATATTTATGCTTGCGGACAAAAGACCAAAGAGAAGCAAGTTTATCCATCTCGTTATCTACTATTTAGCAATTTATCATTCATGATGGAGCTTGTCCATCATATAACTTCACGTCACAAAGATAAGAGGAATAACCGAAAGATTTCTTTTTTTTGTGTACATTTGCACAAAAAGCAAAGAATATCCCAAATATGGAAAACTATATCGTATCTGCACGGAAATATCGTCCCTCGACCTTTGAGTCCGTAGTAGGCCAACGTGCACTGACCACTACCTTGAAGAATGCCATTGCCACCGGAAAACTGGCGCATGCCTATCTTTTTTGCGGTCCAAGAGGCGTGGGAAAAACAACTTGTGCCCGTATCTTTGCTAAAACAATCAACTGCATGAGCCCCACAGCAGACGGCGAGGCATGCAACCAATGTGAATCCTGTACTGCCTTCAATGAGCAGCGCTCCTACAATATCCATGAGCTGGATGCCGCCTCAAACAACTCTGTGGATGACATCCGCCAATTGGTGGAGCAGGTACGCATTCCACCTCAGATAGGCAAATACAAAGTATATATCATTGATGAGGTACATATGCTGTCCGCCTCGGCTTTCAATGCTTTCCTGAAAACACTGGAAGAGCCTCCACGCCATGCCATATTCATCCTTGCCACTACCGAGAAGCACAAGATATTGCCCACCATCCTTTCACGCTGCCAAATATATGATTTCAGCCGGATTGGTGTGGAAGATACCGTAGCACACCTCGCATATGTCGCCTCCAAAGAAGGTATCACTGCTGAACCGGAAGCGTTGAATGTCATTGCCCTCAAAGCAGACGGCGGTATGCGCGACGCACTATCCATCTTCGACCAGGTGGTAAGCTTCACCGGAGGACACATCACCTATAAGAGCGTGATTGAAAACCTCAATGTGCTGGACTATGAATACTACTTCAAACTAACCGGATTCTTTCTTGAGAACAAAATCAGTGACGCGTTGCTATTACTGAATGATGTGCTCAACAAAGGCTTCGACGGCAGCCACTTCATCACCGGACTTTCATCCCACCTGCGCGACTTGCTTGTCAGCAAAGACCCGGCGACACTGCCGTTGCTTGAAGTGGGCGCAAGCATCCGCGAACGTTACCAAGCACAAGCACAGCAATGCCCCCTCCCTTTTCTTTACCGTGCCATGAAGCTCTGCAACGATTGTGACCTGAACTACCGTGCCAGTAAAAACAAACGGCTACTGGTAGAGCTCACTCTGATACAAGTGGCACAACTGACCGCCGAGGAGGACGACGGTGCCAATGGGCGCAGCCCTAAACAAGCTATAAAACCCATATTCACGCAGCCTGCCGCCGCTCAGCAGCCACAGGCCACTGCTGCCATGCCCCAACAAACCGTACAGCCGGCAGTACAGACAAACAGCACTCCCCAACCTGCTGCCACGCAGCATAGTAATGCAACAACTCCACATGCCACACCTGCTGCCGTATTAATGGCGCAAGGGAGAGAAGAGAAAAAAATTCCGGTCATGAAAATGTCCGGATTAGGGGTCTCCATCAAACGCCCCCATATAGAAGAGGAACAAAGAAACCCTTCATCTAACCCTACTGCCGCCCACCAAGCAGCACAACCGGAAGAAGACTACATCTTCAATGAAAGGGATTTGAACTATTACTGGCAGGAGTATGCCGGACGTATGCCCAAGGAGCAAGTAGCCATAGCCAAGCGCATGCAGAACATGCGCATCACTTTAATAAATGACACAACTTTTGAGGCTGTGGTAGACAATGAAATCGTTGCCAAGGAATTTACCGGCATGATACCCACTCTGCAAAATTACCTACGTACCCGGCTAAAGAACCGCAAAGTCACCATGACTGTCCGGATTAGTGCTCCTACCGAAAAGGTACGTGCCTATGGACGCGTTGAAAAATTCCAGATGATGGCACAAAAGAACAGTGCACTGTTACAACTAAAAGAAGAGTTTGGTTTGGAACTCTATTAATCCCTTCCAATCTCCTGCATAAAGTTGCTAACAAATTGACTATAAAGGAGAAAAAAAGCATCTATTTAATTTTTTATTTACTCGTTTATATTTATTTTTGCCAATAATAAACAAAAGAGGCAAACAAACATTTGAGAACAAAAATGATTATATGGATGCTATTGGGGCAGATATTGTATACTTCTGTCTTATCAGCACATACAATAGCCAATCAAGAAAAGCAGAGTATTCTGCAATCATTGGTCAAAAGACAAGTTCTCTATGATGACTCCATATCCATAGACAGCGTCATTACGTGGAGTGAGCAACTTCTTCCCACCCTACAATCAAATGAAGATAGAACGACGTATTTTCTATTACAACTTCAATTGGCCAATGCCTACACATTGCGCGGCGATATCAGCTTAGCAACGAACCGGGCACAACTTATGTACGAAGAAGCCAAAGCTACAGACTACCAATTTGGTATGGTAGTGGCCAACCAGGCCATTGGAGACGCCTATAATACAATAGCCAACATGGGGGATAAAGCCTTGGAATCATACCAGGATGCTTTGACTGAACTATCCAACATTTCAGGCCAGCATCCATATAGGGCACAGCTTCTTTTAAAAATGTCCAACGTTCTGCAACGGAAAGGACGTCTGGAAGAAGCGGAAAAAATCCTGGAAGAACTGGAGAAAATATTATATCAGGAGCCTGACTACCCGACAGACTTCTTTTTCTGCATCGAAAAGACGAATTTTGCCATTTCCCATGGACACCTCTCACAAGACTATCTTGATGAAGCAAACATCTGGCTCCACAAAATGGACTCCATTTACCAACTGCACCCAGAGAAGTTCTATCGGTTTCACTTGGATTATACCACTGCCGCCTACTATAGAGCCATGGGAAATTGGGACAAACAATACTGGAAACAAGCTCTGGACATCTACTCCAAATTGCAAGCAGAATACTCCGGTAATAAGCGCTCCACGTATTACCGCTGGACTTCGCTGGAAAAAATCTATCTCTGTAAAATACAAGGCATGGCCATGGAAGCCTGCCGAATCTACCAGGAATTGTATCCTCCTATAGATACACTCGCTTCACAAAGCTATATCCGGCAAATCAATACGATAAAGGCAAAATACCAGGTAGATAAGGCAGAGACGGCCAGCAATAACGAATACAATAAAATCATAACCAGCATATTGGTAGGAACGATGGCATTAGTAACGTTATTTGTTCTACTTGCCATCCTACTCAAAAGGCAGCGGGAAAAGGTGAAGCTCTCCACCCAAAAACTGGCAACATCACGGATAAATGCCGAAAATGCCATGCGTGCAAAGAGCGTGTTCCTCTCGAACATGAGCCACGAAATCCGTACCCCGCTCAATGCATTATCGGGCTTTTCATCCCTATTGACGGAAGAGGGACTGGACGATGAGACACGCCGTCAGTGCAATGAAGTTATCCAACAGAACTCAGAACTATTGCTGAAGCTTATTAACGACGTGATAGATCTATCGAGTCTTGAATTCGGCAAACTGCAATTCTGTATTGCACAACATGATGCCGTAAGCATTTGCAAAAACGTGATAGATACCGTGAATAAAGTGAAACAGACACAAGCTGAACTTACATTCACCACCGAGCTGGAAGAAATGCCCATCGAGACTGACGACTCACGCCTGCAGCAAGTCCTGATTAACCTACTGATAAATGCTACCAAATTTACCCCACAAGGCAGCATTGTCCTAAAGCTGGAAAAAGAAACGGACGACACCGTACTATTCACCGTAACAGATACCGGTTGCGGCATTCCCAAAGATAGGCAAACCAACATTTTCCAACGTTTTGAAAAGCTGAATGAAAATGTTCAAGGCAGTGGGTTGGGGCTCTCCATATGCCAACTTATCATAGAACATATCGGAGGACAAATATGGATTGATTCAGAGTATACCGAAGGCTCACGCTTCTGTTTCACCCATCCCATAAGCCAGACAAGCAGAAAGGAGAATAAGAAATGAAACAGATATTTACATTGCTCATTGCCTTATGCTGGCTGTTACCGTCCGCACACGCAGATGTGCGACGGACAGAAGCCAAGGATAGCCTGCTACGTATATATCTTGCCCCCCCAGCCGATACCACCAGATTGGAAACCCTATATCAGATAGCACTGCTTGACCAACTGTCACCGACATTCATCTATTACGAGAACAAATTACTGGAAGAGGCCATCGCCCAGAAAAATATACTTTACCAGAGTGCGGCCATATATGCACACATTATTTATTATTACAATCTACTGGACCAAAAACATGCAGAACAATGGCTGAAGAGGCTCATGTTGAAACAGACGGCACTATTCCGGCAGACGAAGCTGCTTCGCTCGCCGCTAAAATCCTTAATGACCACCTCAAGCTGTTTGTAGACCTCTCTGAAGAGGTTGGCAACCAGGAGATCATGGTTGAAAAGGATGAGGACGGAAAAGAGAAAGTTCTTGAGATGACCATCGAGGAACTTGACCTCTCTGTTCGTTCATTCAACTGCCTCAAGAGAGCGGGCATCAACACAGTAGAAGATTTAATCGGAAAATCCGAAGAAGATATGATGAAAGTCAGAAACCTTGGGCGCAAGAGCCTTGATGAAGTTGTTCAAAAGCTTGCTTCACTCGGCTTCTCGCTCAGTCATGATGACGACTAAAGGAGGGAATTTCTATGCCAGGTACCAGAAAATTGGGCAGACCTACAGATCACAGAAAGGCTATGCTCAGAGGAATGGTAACTCACCTTTTGGAAAACGGCAGGATCGAGACCACCGTTACCAGAGCCAAAGAAGTTCGTGCCATGACCGAGAAAATGATAACTTTCGGCAAGGAAAACACACTCGCGTCAAGAAGACATGTTCTTGCTTATGTTACTAAGGAAGATGTTGTTAAAAAACTTTTTGACGAGATTGCACCTAAGTATGAGGACAGAAACGGCGGTTACTGCCGTATAATCAAAACAGGTCCTCGCCGCGGAGACGCTGCGGAGATGTGTTTCATCGAGCTTGTATAAATAAACTAAGGAGCGTTGAGACGAACGCTCCTTTTCTTTTTTTAATTATCTATTGAAAAAAAGGCACATATAATGTAAAATATTACAGTATAAAAGGAGGTAAGCTTTATGAAAAAAGTTGCTATTATTATGGGTTCGGACAGCGATCTTCCCGTTGTTACACCCGCTATCAAACAGCTTAAAGAGCTTGATATAGAAACTGAAGTCAGAGTCATGAGTGCTCACAGAACGCCTAAACAGGCTCAGGAGTTCTCTGAAAACGCGGCTGACAACGGCTTCGGAGTAATTATTGCGGCTGCGGGTATGGCCGCTCATCTCGGCGGTGTTCTTGCCGCAAGCACAACTCTTCCCGTTATCGGTATTCCTTGCTCTGCTAAGGTGCTCGACGGTATGGACGCAATGCTGGCAACAGTTATGATGCCGCCCGGAATCCCGGTTGCAACGGTAGGCGTAAATGCTGCCAAAAACGCTGCGCTTCTTGCTGCGGAGATTCTTGCAGTAGGCGATGATGCACTTGCCGCAAAGTTAAAGAATATGCGTAAGGATATGGCAGATGCCGTTATCGAAAAGGATAAGGCTCTCCAGGAAAAAATAAAAGAAATCTGAATACGGAAAGGCTAAAGATATGCAGAAAAGTTTCAGCGATAGTTATGCTGCCGCCGGTGTTGATGTTACGGCGGGATATGAGTCTGTTGAACTCATCAAATCACATGTTAAAAGAACTAATATTCCGGGAGTTATCGGTTCAATCGGCGGCTTCGGCGGAATGTTTGAGATAGGAGCCTCCGAATATAAGAATCCTGTTCTTGTAAGCGGTACGGACGGCGTAGGCACTAAACTTAAACTCGCTTTTCTTATGGATAAGCACGATACAATCGGTATTGACTGCGTTGCTATGTGTGTTAACGACGTAGCGTGCAGTGGCGCAAAGCCGCTTTTCTTCCTTGATTATATCGCCTGCGGCAAAAATTATCCCGAAAAGATAGAGCAGATAGTAAAAGGCGTAGCAGACGGTTGTGTTCAGGCAGGCTGTGCTCTTGTCGGCGGCGAAACAGCCGAACATCCCGGCCTAATGCCTGATGAGGAATATGACCTTGCCGGCTTCACCGTTGGTATAGGCGAGAAAGATCAGCTTGTGTCCGGAGACAATCTCAAGGCGGGTGACGCGCTTATCGGTGTTGCTTCATCAGGTGTTCATTCAAACGGATTTTCACTTGTCAGAAAAGTATTCGATATAAATGAAAATACAATCTCTAAGAAGTTTGACGAGCTTGACAAGCCCCTCGGAGAAGAACTTCTTACTCCTACAAGGATTTATGTTAAGCCCCTGCTTAAACTTATGGAGAGCGTTCGTGTAAACGCAATCTCTCATATCACAGGCGGCGGATTTTATGAGAATGTTCCCCGTATGCTTAAAGACGGCTTTACCGCCTGCATAGAAAAAGACAAATGCTTCAAGAAACCGATTTTTGACCTTATTCAGAAAGCCGGCAGTATTCCCGAAAGAGATATGTATAATACATTCAATATGGGTACAGGACTTGTTATTGCTGTTGACGGAGATAAGGCTGACGAAGCAGTAAGAATTCTCGGCGAATGCGGTGAACAGGCTGCTGTTATCGGCGAGATAAAAGCCGGCGAAATGGGAGTTGAATTATGCTGAATATAGCTGTTCTTGTTTCAGGCGGCGGCACAAACCTGCAGGCTCTTATAGATGCCGGAAAAAGGGGAGAGATAGTTAACGGTAAAATAACTTGTGTTATCTCTTCTAAACCCGGTGTTTACGCTCTTGAGCGTGCAGAGAAAAACGGTATTCCCACAGTCGTTATCGCACGTTCTGATTATAAAGATATTGCGTCATATACGGCGGCAGTAACAAAAGAACTTCAGGATAGAAAAGCCGATCTTGTCGTTTATGCGGGATTTATGACGATACTTGATTCTCAGATAGTAAAAGCATTTCCCGGGAAAATGATGAATGTTCATCCCGCTTTGATACCTTCTTTCTGCGGAAAGGGTTTTTACGGGCTTCATGTTCATGAGGCAGTGCTTGAAAGCGGCGTAAAGCTTACAGGCGCAACCGTGCATTTCGTTACTGAGGAATGTGACGGCGGCCCTATCATCATGCAAAAGGCAGTTCCCGTTTTAAAAGGGGATACACCTGAGGTGCTTCAGATAAGGGTAATGCAGGAATGTGAATGGAAAATCCTTCCCGAATCCGTTTCTCTTTTCTGCCAGGGGCGCATAAAAATTATAGGTAATAAAACCGAAATAGATTAAGGTGAAATTATGGAAATAAAA
The DNA here is from genome assembly GCA_900539425.1 of uncultured Oscillospiraceae bacterium. GTDB lineage: Bacteria > Bacillota > Clostridia > Oscillospirales > Acutalibacteraceae > Eubacterium_R. Next base: position 18,753 of record UQBX01000025.1, read on the forward strand.
AATCTTTCAAATCTTCTCTCTGAAAATTCTTATCCCGGCAGAGGAATCGTACTCGGACAGACTCCAAACGGAAAATGCGCCGCTATTGCTTATTTCATAATGGGCAGAAGCGAAAACAGCAGAAACAGAATTTTTGAGGAAAACGACCGCGACGGTATTCGTACAAAGGCTTTTGATGAGTCTAAAATGACAGATCCGAGCCTTATAATTTATAATCCCGTTTTGAAGCTTGATGATAAAACAATAGTTACAAACGGAGATCAAACAGATACCATTTATGATTATATGAAAGAGGGTCATTGCTATCGCCACGCGCTTTTAACCCGTGAGTTTGAGCCTGACGAGCCTAATTATACACCCAGAATTTCTGGTGTTGTAAAGCCAAACGGCGACTATGTGCTTTCAATACTCAAATCAAATATGGGCAAGCCGCAGTGTCTCAGATTCTTCTTTGAATATCCCGCAGAGGCAGGTCTTGCGCATTTTATCCATACTTATAAGTGCGACGGCAATCCGATTCCTTCGTTTGAGGGAGAGCCTGTTCCCGTAAGTGTAGAAACTGATAATATTGACGAGTTTACAGCTTCAATATGGGATAATCTCAACGCGGATAATAAAGTTTCTCTTTTTACACGCTTCATTAATCTTGAAACGAAAGAAGAAGAAACCAGAATTATTAATAAAAATAAGTAATAAAAAAATACAGGGGGCACTATGCCCCCTTAATCTGTTAGAAAGGCAGTGTAAATATGAAGGTACTTGTAGTAGGCGGAGGCGGCCGTGAACACGCCCTCATCAGAAAAATCAAGGAATCTCCAAAGGTAACAGAGATAGCATGCTGTCCGGGAAACGGCGGTATTTCTTATGATGCAACCTGCTATCCCGTTTCAGCAACGGATATTGACGGCGTTGTAAATCTTGCAAAAGAGATCAAGGCGGATTTTGTTGTTGTAGCTCCCGATGATCCGCTTGTTATGGGAATGGTTGACGCTCTCAATAAAGAGGGCTTCAGAACTTTCGGGCCTAATGCGGCTGCCGCAATTATTGAAGGCTCCAAGGTCTTTTCAAAGGATCTTATGCTTAAATATAATATTCCAACCGCCGAATATAAGGTTTTTGACAATCCTGCCGATGTAATAACATATATTAAAGAGAAAAACGAATTTCCAACCGTAATAAAGGCAGACGGTCTTGCTCTTGGAAAAGGCGTTATAATTCCCGAAAATCTTGAAGAGGCAGAAGCTGGCGTAAAGGAGATCATGGAAGATAAGATCTTCGGCGAAAGCGGCAATAAAGTTGTTGTTGAGGAATTTCTCACAGGCCCTGAAGTTTCCGTTCTTGCTTTTACAGACGGCAAATGTGTAAAGCCTATGGTTTCGTCAATGGATCACAAACGTGCTCTTGACGGTGATAAGGGTCTTAATACAGGCGGTATGGGAACTGTTTCTCCAAACCCATACTATACACCTGAAGTGGCTGAGGAGTGTATGAATAAGATATTTATTCCCACCATTGAGGCTATGAATAAGGAAGGCAGAACATTCAAAGGATGTTTGTATTTCGGACTTATGATTACACCCAAGGGCCCAAAAGTTATTGAATATAACTGTCGTTTCGGCGACCCTGAAACACAGGTGGTTCTGCCGCGTCTTAAAACCGATATTATGGATATATTCGAGGCAATCGAAAATTCAACTCTTTCAGATCTTGATATAGAGTGGTCAGATGATGCATGCGCTTGTGTGGTAATAGCATCAGGCGGATATCCTAAATCATATCCAAAGGGACTTGAAATAACAGGTCTTGAAAACGGCCAGGTTGACGGCGTTACCGTTTACCATGCAGGTACCGCAATCAAGGACGGCAAACTCGTAACGGCAGGCGGAAGAGTGCTCGGCGTAACCGCACTTGGTTCTGATCTGCAGTCAGCGCTTGATAAAGCATATGCCGCAGTTGATAAGATTAATTTTGAAAACAAGCATTGCAGAAAAGACATCGGCAAACGTGCTCTTGCTGCGTTAAATAATTAAATATTATATTAAATGTTAACGAAAGATTAAAATTCATAAAATTTACAATTAGTTGTTGACATTTATACAAAGAGGAATTATACTATAGGGGTGTTAAAGGGGAAGTGCGAAATTTTCCATGCACCCCTATATATTTTTATTTTTCAGAGGTTTTGAAAATGGCTACAATTAAGAAAACCGGTAAAAAGAAAAAGATCATTATTGCCATTTCCGTAGTGCTCGTTATAGCTATACTGGGCACTGTTATAGGCGTAGCGGCAAGCAGTAATCAAAAGACTGCCGTAACGCTTACAACTATAGGTACAGGCGAGATCAATGAAACCGTAAGTGCAACGGGCACCGTTTCTGCGGGTACTTCTAAGGAGTATAAGGTGGGCGCTGTTGCAACTGTAAAGGAAGTTTTTGTAAAAACAGGAGATCAGGTTAAGCAGGGCGATCTGCTTGCAACCTTTGATACTTCTTCACTTGATTCTCAGATAAGCAGCCTTAACAGCACTTATCAGCAGGCAAGGGATTCTTACCGAGAGTCAGTAAATGATCAAAAGACTGCAAAAGCTAATCTTTCAGCAGTTAATGATGAAATAGAGGAGCTTGAAAAACAGGTTCAGGATCTTGGCGGCGAAACAGCATATACAACTGAAAAGCCTAACTACACTTTCCCGAATATAACAACTACAACTAAGCCTACAACTGAGGCTCCCGAGGTATCAACCGATCCAACCGAAACATCTACAAGCACAACTCAGTCAACAACAGAGTCTGTTACATACCCTTCAACAATTGAGGGTGCTGTTCAGGCTCTTACGGATCTTGTTGAAACTATAACATCTCTTTCAGAAGATGTTCAGCAGACTAATGAAATGCTCAGAGTAGTTATGCAGCAGGTTTCAGAAACTATTGAAAGCGGCGTTTACTCACCTGATAAAATAGCTGAAGCAGTAGGAGATGCTGTTTCCGATGCTATACAAAAGGGCATTATTGATGAAACAAAGCTTATAGTAGAAAGCGGCGTTGCTGTTGATATGATCGAAACAGCTGTTGCGGGTGTTGACTGGTCTCAAGTAGGCGAATCATTTGCCGCTGCACCTAATGTTCAGGCCGCAACTCTTGAACTGCGTCTTGCAGCTCTCTATGCTCAGAGAGAAATCTATGAGCTTAATTCCTCTGATACCACCGTGTATGCTAAAAAACAGGTTATGGATACAGCTAAGAGCGCTCTCGATTCCGTTAAGGAAGCAGGAGAAGAGCTTGAGTCAGGCTGGACTGCTGCTTTTGACGGCACTATAACTTCATGTGATATATATCCCGGAGAGCAAACAAGCCTTCTTTCATCAGGTATTGTACTTGAAAACCTTGATACAATGGTTGTTACACTTTCACTCGGTGAATATGATATTCACAAGGTAAAGGTTGGAATGCAGGCAACTATAACTTCTGCATACGGTAAATATACAGGAGAAGTTCTTTCCAAGGCACCCGTTGCAACGGGCGGTTCATCAGGCTCAATACTTGACAGCGTTGGTTCAATTGCAGGTATCAGCGGACTTTCAAGCCTTACATCAACAGGTGCAGGCGTTGAAGTTCAGGTTTCTGTAAACAATGCGGATGATAATATTATCGCAGGATTTGACGCTGATGTTGAGATTGCTGTAGGAGATTACCAGAACATTGTTACCGTGCCTATCGAATCAATAGTTCTCGAAAAAACAGGTACCTATGTATATCTTTATAATGAAGAAGATAAAACAGTTACTAAAACTCTTATCGAAACCGGCGCAGTTTCCGATTCCGTATATCAGGTAACAAGCGGACTTCAGGTGGGCGACAAAATCGTTTCCACACCTTCTTCGGATTACACTGAAGACACCTTTGAGGTCAGGGTAACATCGGATTAATCGGAGCTCAGATATGAATATTTCAGAAAGTTTTAAAATTGCAATAAAATGTATCCGCGCAAACTGGATGCGTTCGCTGCTTACTATGCTCGGCATAATTATTGGTATCAGTTCTGTTATTATGATAATCGGTGCAGGTACAGGCGTTCGTGATTATATCGTATCTCTTATTGAGGATATGGGCGCAAATGCGGTACTGATTTCCGTGGATGCCACCCAGGCGCAGGACAGCGATTATATCACTCTTGACGATGTTGATAATATCAAAAAAAGAGTAAGCGGCGTAGACCACTGTTCACCCATGATGATGGGTTTTGCCAACGCTACAATAGATGCTTCAGCCGAAGAAGCTACCGTTATGATCATAGGAGTTAATTCGGATGTTCAGTTTATGTTCCCTGACGGAGCGAAATACGGCCGTTTCTTCACGGAAGAGGAATACAATGCGTCAAGCCCGGTTGCCGTTATAGGCACGGCAAGTGCGGAAATGGCGTTCGGATATGAAGATGTTGTAGGGCAGTACCTTACAGTATCATCTTCCGGTTCTACTATGAAGATGCGCCTTTGCGGTGTTGCGGATATTGATTCACTTATAAGCACAATGGGCGGCGGAAGCAGCTCTTTCAGTGAGATGTTTCAGACCGGCAGTAAAATGACTATTGCTATCTTTGTGCCGTGCACAACACTTTCACGCCTTACAGGAGCTGACCCAACCGTTTCCTCCGTATTTGTAATAGGTGAGGAAGACGCTAATAATGATGCCATAGGCAATGCCTCCGTAAACTATCTTAAAGCGGCCCACGGCAACTATTCAAGCGACCTCTATACGGCAGAGGATATGGCTACTTATGTTGAACTTGTAGATATCATAGTTTCCGTTCTGACTGCCTTTATAGCCTGTGTAGGCGCTATCTCGCTGATAGTAGGCGGTATAGGCGTTATGAATATCATGCTCGTTTCTGTAACGGAACGAACGCGGGAAATAGGTATACGAAAGTCTTTAGGTGCCAAAACTAAAGCAATTACAATGCAGTTCCTGACGGAGTCTATAATACTTTGCCTTATCGGCGGTGTTATCGGACTTATAATAGGAATTTCGGGCGCATATCTTGCCTGCTCGATAATAGATATCAAACCAAATATAAACATATTTATAATTGCTGTTGCACTCTTGTTCTCATGCGGCGTCGGCCTTTTCTTCGGCATTTATCCTGCAAGAAAAGCCGCCAAGTTAAGCCCGATAGACGCGTTAAGACGAGAGTAATCATATATCTCCTTTCATCTGAAATCCCTGCCGCAAGGCGGGGATTTCCGCTTTATGCGCTTTTGTTGTTTACAAAACATCTTTCGTGTGTTAGAATTATAGGACAGACTTTTTCGGGAGGCGTTTTTTTGGATAATAATCTTAATGAAGTTCTTGATCAGTTTTCGTTCAAAGGCAAACTTGTAAGCTGTGAACTTTTTGGCTCAGGTCATATTAATACAACTTTCCTTGCAGTATACGATGATAACGGCACTGAATGGAAATATGTTGTTCAGAAAGTAAATACCAATGTTTTTAAAGACATAGATCATCTTATGGAGAATGTCTTTAGTGTAACTTCATATCTCAGAAGAGAGATAAAAAAATACGGCGGAGATGAAAATAGGGAAACGCTTCATTTTATCAAAACCAAATCCGGGGATAAGTATTATAAAACAACGCAGGGTGATTTTTATCGTGCCTATGTTTTTGTTTCTGATTCCGTAAGCTATGACAGTGTTGATTCACCGGAGCTTTTTGCTCAAAGCGGTGTGGCTTTCGGCAGATTCCAAAGACTTCTTTCGGATTTTCCCGCAGATACTCTTTATGAAACAATTCCTAATTTCCATAATACTCAGTACAGGTATGAAAACGAATTTCTGCCAGCTGTTGAAAATGACGCAGCAGGCCGTGTGATTGAATGCCCTGAAGAAATAGAATTTGTAAATTCAAGAAAAGATTATTGCGCGCGTCTTGTTGACCTTATCAAAGATTCGAAACTTCCCATCAGGGTTACGCATAATGATACTAAGCTTAATAATGTTATGTTTGATGCTTTCAGTACTAAGGCTGTATGTGTAATTGATCTTGATACTGTTATGCCCGGTCTTGCTCTTTACGATTTCGGCGATTCTATACGATTCGGCGCAAATACCGCTGATGAAGATGAGAAAGATCTTGATAAGGTATCGGTTGATCTTGATTATTTCAAGGCTTATGCTCAGGGATTTTTGTCTGAGGCAGGGGAGAGCCTTACTCAGTGTGAAAAGGACAATCTTGCTTTCTCTGCAATCCTTATGACTTTCGAGTGCGGTATGCGTTTTCTTACCGATTATCTCAACGGTGACAAATATTTTAAAATTGCTTACCCCGAGCATAATCTCGTAAGGGCAAGAAATCAGTTTACCCTTGTTGCCGATATGGAAAAACATTTAGATGAAATGGAGAATATAATATCTTCCTTATGCTGAAAATCAAATCCGCTCTAATTTAATAAAGAGCGGATTTTTTCAGGTCTTTTAGGTTTTTCTCCTTTATTATATTATAAAATCAAGGAATGAAACTGAATTGATTAATATTTTAAAAAAATCATCAAGAAAAGATAAGATTTCAGCATGTGTGTTTGCGCTGGAAATAATAGTCCTTTTCGTGATGAGCTCGTTTTTTATTCCTACGGTTGATGATCTGATATTCAAATTTCAGTTTGAATATCACAGTATAAGCGAGTTCATCAATTACGTAGTATATTACGGAAACGGCAGAGTGCTCGGCAACGCAATGCTGCTGTTTTTCAGTAATCATACGGGGCTTTTTTATGCTTTGCAGGCAGTGCTTACAGTTGCTCTTGCTGTGATAGTTGAAAAAATTATAAACCTTAAATATTCACGTCATTACGTAATGGCATTTCTGCTGCTTCAGCCGTTGCCTGTTTTAAGCAAAACATACTCGTGGATGAGTTCTTTTATAAATTATTATGTTCCCATATTTATTTTTGCTTTAGCAGTTCTAATACTGTTAAAGGTGGAGCAGGATAAATTCAAATCAGATTTTTTGACTTGTTTTATTCTTTTCATATTAGGTTTGTCAAGCCAGCTTTTTGTTGAATCAAACGCAGTTGTAAATACTGTAGTTGGATTTGGCTTTTTAATACTTTTTATTCATAAACGCAAAAAAGCTCATGCTCCTGCTGTGCTCTTTGCGTCAACTGTAATCGGTCTCGGAATAATACTTTTGTTCACAAAGTTTATCGATTTTACAAAAACTTATACATATTATACGTATAAAGATCTTGATTCGGCTTATAGGACAACGATATTTTCCGTCAGTCTTAGGGATGCTGTAAATCTTGTTTTGGAAAACTTACAGTATCCGTTTTTCCTGCTTGCCGTATCGGTCTTTTTCTATGCAACTGTTATTATTGCTGTAATATATGCGGTTAAAAAGCAGAATTTATTTAATTCAAAAGTTAAGACTGCGATAGCTGTATCGGTTATAACATATTTGCCTACTTTTGCAATATCTTTATATACTGATTTTAAATATCCTTATGATTTGTCTGTGGCAAGCAAAGCTTTCATAGCTGGAATAATCGTTTCGGCGTTTTTGTACGCCGTAAGCTGTATAGTATTGTTTGCTGTCATTTTCAAATATATCATAAAGAAAATCAGGCACGGTAAACTTGTAGTTTTGCTCTTTATTCTCGGGCTGTTTTCATTTTCACCGTTTCTTGCGGTATCCCCGTGCGGCTTTCGCTGTTGCGTGCTGATGATGTTTTTCTTTATGCTGGCATATCTGCTTATCCTTGCTGATCTTAACGAGATGTACGGATTTAATATGTTTAAATTAAGTATGGTTTGCGCCGCTTTGACGGTTGCAATAATGGTGGTGTATACTTTTGTTTTCGCAAGAGAAAAGAAAGTGTATGATTATAAAGAGGAATATTATGCCACATCGGTTTATCTTCCTCATTCCAGCGTAAATGCAGTACACCACAGCGATAACGCAGATATATGGAATAACGCAGCAGGATTTGAACACAAATTTATCCCGCTTGAGGAATTTGAGAAAATGCTCAGCGAAGGCAAGATTACAAAATAGAATGAACGTGGAAATAAAAAAATATCCCCGGTTATAAAAACCGGGGATTTTCTTTGCCTAAGCGGCATTTTTACTTTTTAAGTTCTCTTTCAAGCCAGATGGCGCCGAGATCAAGTGCATTGTAAAGCCCTTGCTTTTCAGCTTTTTTAACCACCTTATCTTTAAGGCTTAATTCGGGGTCCGTTCTGAGAATCTGAATAATGATCTTGTCGGAAAGAGTTATATCCTTAAAGTCTTTTTCAGACTGGATTCGAAAGCATGCTACATACGGGTCGGACATACTGCCGTAGTATATTTCTTTTCCGCACCTAACAAGAGGTCTGCCCTTATAGGTAAGGAAAGTTTCTTTCTCTTCTGCCAACTTAAACCCTCCTTTTAAATAATCTCAGCCGCAAATCAGGTGTTGAGGTATGACTTTACCATTTCCGCAAGCAGCTCGTCTCTGTCTATTCTGCGAATAAGGCTGCGCGCGTTGTTGTGAGTAGTGATATAAGTCGGGTCCTCAGATAAGATATATCCCACTATTTGGTTGATGGGATTATAGCCCTTTTCCTTGAGTGCGTCAAATACCTGAGTGAGCGTTTCCCTCATGTAATCCTCATGATCATCGCCCAGCTTAAAAGTCATTGTTTTATCTGTCACAGTAAAGTCACCTCCTGCACTGAATATACAAGACCATTATATACAAAATTTATAATAATTACAACATAAATTTTAAAATTACTCTAAATCAGTATATAACGGTCCAAAAAATCGTTATGAACGCAGCGTGATGTCAAGCTTTGAAAGCGCTTTGATAACACGTTTTACTGCTGCGTCAGCCTCTTCATCTGTCAGCGTTTTGTCAGCGCTTCTCATCTGAATGTTGAAAGCAACGCTCTTCTTTCCGCTCTCTATCTGTTCTCCTTCATAAACGTCAAAGAGCGAAACTTTTTCAAGTGTTTTGCCCACTGCAGAGCTAATCTCTTTTTCAAGTGAAAGAACGGGAATATCCCTGTCACAAACAAATGCAAGGTCTCTTGTAACGGCAGGGAATTTAGGCAGCGGCTTGTGTGTGCGTGCCGGCATTCTGTTTTCATAAGCCGTTTCAACATCTATTTCAGCAATATAAACTCTTTCACCTATAGAGTAATTCTCTGCGGCTTCGGGATGAACTTCGCCGAGAGTTGCAAGAACTTTGTCTCCAATCTTGAACTGAGCGCATCTGCCGGGGTGGAAAGTCGGATTGTCGCTTATTGGTTCAATGTCATATTCTGCAGTGTTGAGAACATCAAGCAGTTTTTCAACTATGCCTTTAAGTGTGTAATAGTCTGCGCTGTTTGAGTAAATTCCTATAACAGCTTTCTGTCTTTCTATCGGAAGTTTACCCGCTTCTGTGGGCTCATATACTGTTCCTATCTCGTAAAGATATGCTTCCGGGTTCTTGTGGTTGTAGTTTCTTGAAAGAACTTCAAGCATGGACGGCAGTATCGTTGTGCGCATAATGCTTGTGTCCTCACCAAGAGGATTCATGATAACAACCGAGTTTCTAAGTTCGGAATCTTTTGCAAGTCTTATTCTGTCATAAGCTTTCGGGCTTATGAAGCTGAATGTGGATATTTCGCTGCAGCCGCATGAAAGCAGTGTTTCGTTTATAAGGCGTGTGAATTTCTGGCTGTCTGTAAGCTTTCCGTTTGCAACGCCGCTGAGCATTCTGTTCGGAATATTGTGATAACCGTAAAAACGTGCAACTTCCTCAGAAATATCGGCAATGTGCTCAATGTCGTTTCTGAATGACGGCGCAACGATGTTTCCGTTATCGCCAAAAGTGAATTCAAGCTTTTCAAGTATCTTTTTCTGTTCTTTTTCACTGAGGTCGATTCCGATGAAATCATTTATCCACTTGTAGTTGAATTTAACCTTTACAGGCTCTTTCGGCTTTACAAAGCAGTCAACAACTCCGTTGACAACATCACCTGCGTCAAGCTCCTGAACAAGCTCAAGGGCTCTCTTAAGCGCTCTCATAGTAGCACCCGGATCAAGTTCTTTTTCGTATCTGCTTGAAGCTTCTGTTCTCATACCCAGAGCTTTTGCTGTGCGTCTTACGGAAATTCCGTTGAAGCATGCTGATTCAAATACTATTGTTGTGGTGTCATCCATAATGCCGCTGTACTCGCCGCCCATAACGCCTGCAACGGCAACGGGCTTGTTTTTGTCTGCGATTACAAGCATGCTGTCATTAAGTTCACGTTCAACGCCGTCAAGAGTTGTTATTTTTTCGCCGTTTACGGCATTTCTTACATTTACTTCGTTGCCCTCAAGATAGCGCAGGTCAAAAGCGTGCATCGGCTGGCCGTATTCAAGCATAACATAGTTTGTAATATCAACAATGTTGCTGATAGGTCTTACACCGCTTGCACGGAGTCTTTCTCTGAGCCAGCGCGGGCTTTCTTTTACTCTTACGTTCTCAACAACTGCTCCGGAGTATCTGTAACATTTATCAGGCTCTGCAATGCTTACTTTCAGATGTTCATTAACATCTCCGTGACCCGGCTTTACTTCAGGCTCGGGAAGTTTGAAATTTCTGCCGAATGTTGCCGCGGCTTCACGTGCAAGACCTGTTACGGACATACAGTCGCATCTGTTTGATGTTATCTCGAATTCAACGCATGTGTCATTGTAGCCGATGGCTTCGTGAATATCAAGCCCCGGTGTGTGCTCGCAGTCATCACCAAGAACGAATATACCGTCAGCGCAGGCGTACGGAAAATCATTCTGTGTAAGTCCGAGCTCATCAAAGGAGCAGAGCATACCGTTTGATTCAATCCCGCGAAGCTTGCCTTTTTTTATCTTTTCAAGGCAGTGCTCTTTTCTGTTGTAAACAGTTGCTCCGGGAAGAGCGGCAGGCACATAGTCGCCTACTGAAAGATTCTGCGCGCCTGTAACTATCTGGTAATCCTCACCCTTGCCTACATCAACGCTGCAAATCCACAGATGGTCTGAATCTGGGTGGCGCTCAAGAGAGTTTATCTTGCCCACAACTATGTTTTCAAGCTCACTGCCCTCAACATTGAATTCCTCTACCTTTGAGCCGGAGAGTGTCATTGCGTCGCAGAATTCCTTGTCGGATATATCTTTTGTATCAACATAATCCTCAAGCCATTTTCTTGATAAAATCATTCTCTTGCACCTCCCTTAAAATTGACTGAGAAATCTCAGGTCGTTTTCATAAAGCAAACGCATGTCGTCTATATTAAAGCGGAACATAACAAGTCTTTCAAGACCTATGCCGAATGCAAAACCGCTGTATTTCTCGGGGTCAACACCGCCGTTTTTAAGAACTTTGGGATGAACCATACCGCCGCCGAGTATCTCTATCCAGCCTTCGCCCTTGCACATCGGGCAGCCCTTGCCGCCGCACTTAAAACAGGAAACGTCTATCTCACAGCTGGGTTCTGTGAACGGGAAGTGGTGCGGGCGCAGTCTTATTCTTGTGTTCTCACCGTAAAGGCGTTTTGAGAATGTTTCAAGCGTACCTTTGAGGTCTGCCATTGAAATGCCTTTATCCACAACAAGTCCTTCGATCTGGTTGAAAAGAGGGGAGTGTGTTGCGTCAACCGCGTCAGAGCGGAATACACGACCGGGTGCAATCATTCTGAACGGAGGCTCGTGGTTTTCCATAAACCTTATCTGCATCGGTGAAGTCTGCGTGCGCAGAACGATGTTGTCATTAATATAGAATGTGTCCTGCGTGTCGCGTGCGGGGTGATCCTTAGGAATGTTCAGCGCTTCAAAGTTGTAATAATCATATTCAACTTCGGGGCCTTCCGCAACGTCAAATCCCATTCCCATAAAGATTTCCTTGATTTCGTCAAGAACTATGGAAAGCGGGTGCTTGTGTCCTATTGCGGGCAGTTTTCCGGGCATGGTAACGTCTATTTTTTCGCCCAAAAGTCTTTTTTCAAGTTCATTCTTCTTGATTTCCGCACTCTTTTCGGCAATCTTGCCTTCAATGTCTGCGCGAATCTCGTTTGCAAGCTGACCTATGATAGGTCTTTCCTCGGCAGAAAGCTTGCCCATCTGCTTTAAAATAGCAGTAAGTTCGCCTTTTTTGCCCAGATATTTAATTCTTGCTTCTTCGATCTGCTGAGCGGACTCGGCATCTTCAAGTGCCGCCGCCGCTGCTTTTCTGATTTCCTCAAGCTGGGTTTTCATCAAATCTTCCTTTCGTTTTTATATTCGGGAACAAAAAAATACTTGCCCCCGTAACAGGGACAAGTATTATAAATACCTGCGGTACCACCCTTATTTTTGCATAGATAAATCCAAGCAAACACTCTTTGAGCCGTTAACGGGGCTCACTTCGTCCATGCTTAGTTGCTCGGCTTTCGGCATGGCCGCTCGGAAGGGAACTTCACCTGATATGACTTTGCAGGGCTTTCAGCCGCGTCCCCGCTCTCTGAAAAAGTAATTTTCAGGTTACTTTTCTTCGTCTGCGCGTTTCTTTATGCCCTATATTATAATATACTTTCAAATTTTATGCAAGCATTATTTTGCGGCATTTAAAATCATCCGCATATCTCGCTTATTTTGAAAGTCTGGAATTCAATATAACTGCTGGGCTCAGATTCATAGAGCACGCCGATAGTGTCATCGTCAATCTGCGTAAGGCAGGAGTATGCAAAAAATCCTTTGTTTATCTCTACATCCTTAAACCAGTCAATATGTGTGTATCTGCCTTTTACCATACGCAGTTTTCCTATTGATATAACGCCGTCGCTTCTTGTCTTTTTGCTGGCGTGTGAGCAGAAAACATAACCGTTCGCCGTAATAACGCTCTTTTGGCATTTCGGTGCATAAAGAGCTGTTTTACCGCACTTTTCCCATGACTTTGATCCGTCTGACGATATTGAAACAGGCGTTTTTCCATATGACTTTTGGCGGCCGAGACCGAGTACCTCACCGTTAGGTGTAGTTATCATCTGCCACTCGTCAAGATTTTCGGAATACGGGCAGCGTGTCATTCTGTGCCACGTTTCACCGTTGTCAAGACTGTATATAGAGGCGGCGCCTTTTTTAGTGGAATAGAGCGGCATTATTATTCTGCCGTCATCAGTTGTTACACCAACACCCGGAGCAACGCCCAGAAAAGTGCCGTCGTCTTTGCTGAGTATCATATTAGTTATATCTTTAGGGTCGCTCCATGTTTTACCGCCGTCAGAGCTTTTTATCATAAATACATAGCATCTTTTGGGTGATTTGAGAGGAGCGCCAAAAGTGGTTTTTACACCCATTTCATTTTTGCCCATAGCTCCGTTAAGATATATGTTTCCCAAATATTCTTCGCCGCGGTAAAGAGCGCCTGTAGCTTCGTCCACTCTGTAATCGGTGGCTTCTTTTTTGTAATCAAGTACAGTGCCGTCCTCACTTATGTAAAAGAAATTTCCGTCTCTGTCATAGATTATGGGGCGCATCCTGCCGTTAAGCATAGCGTAGGGAACTTTTTTCTTGTCAAGCAGCTGCTTTTTGTGAAGCCCTTTGCATTCAGGCCAAAAGTCAGCAATCATTATAATATCACCGTTGGGGGCAACAGCCATACAAGGGTCTATGTAAAATGCGGAAGCGTAGCAGTCGCTTGAAACCCTCGTTTCCCTTGCGGGAGGGATTGCCACTGATTGAATGGGGCTCCATGTTTTACCGCCGTCCTCGCTGCGCCTTACGGCAAGTTCAATATATCCCCAGTCTGCACCGCTGGAGGCGCGGTCGATAGCCGCTATAAGAGTGCCGCCTGCGTTTATAAGACTTGGAATTCTGAATGCAACTCCGCCGTTTTCTTCGTTACTGTTTTTTGTGAGTTCTTCTTTTAGAAATGTGCTGCTGCTGCCGCAGAAAATAAGTTGTGGATTGCTCATAATTATAACCTCTTTCGCCGTAACGGCTTTATTTACAGGTATCAGTATAACATAAAGGCAGTTTATTTAAAAGTCTTTTCAAGAACTTTACTTTTGCTATTGCAATATTTCTCAATTTTTAGTAAAATGTTATTATACTTTTTGTAAAGGAGGAATTTGTGATGCTTTGGGAACTCAAAAAGTGTTGGTATCGTATATACCAGGGCGCTTTCAAACTTGCAATGAATTTCCTGGATTGGTCTGAGCCTCAGCTCCTTGAAGGCAAAGGTTCTGTTTTAAGACTTCCTGAATTCATTAAGAGCAAAGGTATCAATAAGGTTCTTGTTGTTACAGATAAAGGCCTTATGGGTCTTCACCTGCTTGATCCCATGTTTGAAAAGCTCAAAGAGGCGGGCGTCGAGTATGTTGTTTATGACGGCGTTCAGCCAAACCCCACTATTCCCGAAATCGAAGAAGCGCGCGAAATGTACATAAAAAACGGCTGCGAAGGCTTTATTGCTTTTGGCGGCGGTTCTTCAATGGACTGTGCAAAGGTTGCAGCTGCAAGGGTTGTTAAACCGAATCAGACCGTGCGCAAGATGAGGGGCTATCTTAAAGTACTCAAAAAACTGCCGCCGTTTTTCGCAGTGCCCACAACAGCGGGTACAGGCTCTGAAACAACGGTAGCTGCTGTAGTAACCGATCCCGAAACTCATGAAAAGAACGCTGTCAATGATATCTGCCTTCGTCCGAAATTTGCAGTGCTTGACCCGGAACTTACCGTAGGTTTGCCGCCGCATATTACATCGACCACAGGTATGGACGCGCTCACTCATGCTGTTGAGGCATATATCGGCAGAAGCAATACCAAGCAGACAAGAGCTCAGGCGGAAAAGGCAACAAAGCTGATTTTTGATAATATCGAAAAGGCTTATAATGACGGAAAGGATTACGAGGCAAGAGCTAATATGCTTAAAGGCTCATATTGGGCAGGCTGTGCGTTTACACGTGCTTATGTAGGCTATGTTCACGCAATCGCTCATAATTTAGGCGGCCTTTACGGCACTCCTCACGGACTTGCAAATGCAGTTATTCTGCCGTATGTGCTTGAGTGGTACGGCAGCTGTATTTATCCTCAGCTTGCAAAGCTTGCCGATGTTGTAGGCATCAGCGGAACTTCTGAGCAGGATAAAGCTGTTAAGTTTATAGAGGCTATCAAAAAGCTCAATGCTGATATGAATATCCCGTCCACATTCGATATGATAAAGGAAGAGGATCTGCCGACTCTTATTACAAGAGCGCTCAAAGAGGGCAACCCCGGATACCCTGTTCCTAAAATCATGAATTATGAGGATATGGAAAGCGTTATCCGCCGCTTTATGGCATGATTATGTTTTAATTTTAAGCGCGCCTTAAAATTAAAACATAAT
>UQBX01000026.1 GCA_900539425.1 uncultured Oscillospiraceae bacterium
TAACAGCCCGACGATACGAGGATGGAAAGAACAAAATATGCTCATCGTTGTGGGCAGACATCGTTATATTGCATATGTCATCGGCTGAGCCGTTCAGCACTGCGGTTTCCGAACCGTGTGTGTATTCCATTCGGATTCTGTATTTCATGTTTTTACCCCCTCTTGAAAATGAGCAGCATTGTGCGCTATAATATATATTATCACATTGTAATAAGCGATAAAATTATATAAATACTCAAAAAAGTTAGGAAAATCAACATGTCTAAAGGAAAAACGGATACAGGCAGGTCTTACTGGCGTTGTTATGACCCTGAACTTCCTGTAAATATAATGGTTATAGGAAAAACCTTTTGTGAACCGGATTATTTCGTAGAGAGAAAAAATTCGTCAATAAGCGCTTTCGAATATATTGAAAGCGGCAGTGGTTTTTTGCAGGTAAACAATAAAAAATACATACCGCCCGAACGGTCTGCGGTCATTCTTCCTAAAGGCAGCAGTCACAGATATTATACGGATAAAGCTAACAGATGGAAAAAACGGTGGATTGTGTTTGATTCCGATATACTGATGAATCTTGCCGATTTTTATTTGCCGCGAAGTGAGTATTGTTTCCCTAACTGTGATCTCGGCGCACTGTTTGACGAAATTGACGAAATCGCAGAAAAATATTCTGATGATTATTCGTTAATGTGCGATGCTGTTGCTGTTGTGCTGTATAAAATGATAATAAATATAAAGCGTGCAGTAGATGACAGCAGTGCAGATATATGCAAAAAAATATGCGCGGATATTAATTCAGCGGCAGGTTACGGTTTTTCACTTGATAATCTCTGCAAAAAATACGGATATTCCAAAAATCATATTATAAGGATATTCAAGGAAAAGTACGGCGTTACTCCCTATAAATATTATACAGATAAAAAAATGCGCACGGCAAAGCTGTACCTGCGCAATACAGATCTTACGGTGGATGAAATTTCCCGCAGACTGGGATTTACAGATCCGCACTACTTTTCGGCATATTTTAAAAGCGCAAGCGGAATCAGCCCTCTTAGTTACAGGAAAAACAGAACTTAACGCGAATTTGAATTGAAGACTATAAGAAAGCGGCGGAGCTTTAAAGCCCCGCCGCTTATTGCGTTATTCCATCTGTTTCCCGAGAAAAGCCGCCGCAACCTGCACAAGTTTTATTTCCGTTTCCGTGGGCAGTTTGTTGTCGTCGCCCTGCATAAGCGCAACAGCGCCGGAAACGTCCCCGCCATAGATTATGGGGTAAACCACATTCGCTTTTCTGTCAAAGCCTTCAATGGCGTTCATCGGCGGCACATCGTTTGTTGAAATGTGCACCGATCTGTTTTCCATAAGCTCTTCAAGATTTTTGGTAACTCTTCTTTCAAGCACCTCACGTTTGCTCAGACCGGATGCCGCAATAACATGGTCGTTGTCCATTATCGCTATCGGAAATCCGCCGCTTTTGTGAAGCACCTCCGCATACTGATTTGCAAAATTAGAAAGTTCGCCTATCGGTGAATACTTTTTAAATATTACCTCGCCCTCAGCGTCGGTAAATATTTCAAGCGGGTCTCCCTCTCTTATACGAAAGGAGCGGCGTATTTCCTTTGGAATAACAATTCTTCCCAAATCGTCTATACGCCTTACTATTCCAGTTGCTTTCATATCATCTTTCTCCCTTAAATTTGTAACTTTATCTGTAATATTTTGCACATATTACAGATAAGTATGCGATAATTATGAAAGCTTTTTTTGGAAAATTTTTGTTATGTAATAAATTTGAGGAATGTGTAAAATTTTTAATTTTTCTGCTTTTCTTTCAGGTTTTTCTTTGAAGTATACGAAAAAACAATAACAGAGAACAGCGCTGTAATTATCTCCGTTATCCAGAAAGCGTTCCACACTCCGTCTGCGCCTGTGAGCTTGCTCAGAATAAATGCCGCCGGCAAAATAATTGCCACATATCTTAATATTGATATGCAAAGCGAGGTGCCACCTTTGCCGAGACCCTCAAGCGCTCCCGATACGGTTACGCTCAGTGCTGACGGGATAAATCCTATACATATTATTCTCAGCGCCGCGGTGCCTATCCTGATTGCTTCGTCTGATGAGCTGAAAAGGCTTATCAGGCTTTGCGGCAGTGCGGCAAACAAAATTGTGCCCAGCGCCATAAATACAGCTATAAAAGAAAGGCTGACTTTGAAAATTGAACGTACGCGTTTGTATTCTTCGGCGCCGTAGTTGTAGCTTAAAACAGGTCTCATTCCCTGAACTATGCCGTTTGCGGTAAGATAAAGAAATGTCTGAAGTTTGTAATACGCGCCGAGAACAAGCACATAAGTTTGTGAGAACACTGCAAGAATAGAGTTGAGCACTGATATCATGAGAGATGGCAGTGCCAAATTAAGAGCCGCAGGTATTCCTATTGAATATGTACGCCTGCTGATTTTTTTGAAATCCGTAAAATCTCTGAATCTTATTTTAACGGGAAGTCCTTTTTTGAAATAAAAAGCAAGGTAGATAACCAGGGTAACTATTTGACCTATGCCTGTTGCAAGTGCCGCGCCCTCGATTCCCATTTCGGGGAATATCCACCATCCGAAAATAAGAATGGGGTCAAGTATGATATTTGTTATGCACCCGATCAGCATTGCCGCCATTGAAACAGTCATTTGGCCTACAGCCTGATATGTCTTTTCAAAACTGATGCCCGCCGCAATCGGTATGCAGAACAGGAAAATGATGTTTGAATAGCGTATTCCGCAGTCAAGCACGGCGGCGCTGTCGGTAAACATTCGCAAAAACGGCGGCATTATGAATATGCACAGAAATGTAAGGATAAGCCCGTGCAAAAGGTTGAATAACATACCGGCAGAGGCGGCTGTGTCCGCTTGTTTCTGCCGCCCGGCTCCTAAGTAAAATGCTATTACCGCGTTTACACCGATTCCATATCCCACTGTTATTGCGGTTACAAGGTTTTGAATAGGGTAAACAAGTGAAAGCGCCGTCATGGCGTCCTCGCTTATTTTAGCTATAAAGTAGCTGTCCACAATATTATAAAGCGAATTCGTAAGCATAGAAACCGTCATAGGAAGCGCCATTGTTATTACAAGCGGCACTATTTTGCGTTCTTTCATAAATGTCTGTTCCATATTTCCTCCTTGCGCTTTAAATTATATGAATAAGGCTTTGGCGGCAAACGCATCCGCCTTATTGATTGCATTAAAAAAGCCACATAACCATAAAGCGGTTATGTGGCGAAAAATGAGAACTACTCAGAAAAATCCACAGCCTTTAAAAGGTTTTGGAATATTCAGTTTATCAGTCTCTGCGGGGACGGCGGTGACCGTCTCTTCTTGGCTTTCTGGGAGCTTCGTCAATATCGTTTTCGGGCTTCAGACCGTCAAGCTCAATAAGAGCATCACGTCTTGAAAGATTAATTCTGCCCTGATCGTCAATCTCTATACATTTAACAACAACGGTGTCGCCGATGTTTACAACATCTTCAACCTTGTCTACTCTCTTAACGTCAAGTCTTGAGATGTGAACAAGTCCCTCTTTGCCGGGAGCGATCTCAACAAATGCGCCGAAGTTCATAATTCTTGTTACAACGCCGTTGTAGAAAGCGCCAACCTCGGGATCTGTAGCTATAAGTTTAACAACGTCTCTTGCGCTGTTGCACTTGTCAATATCAATACCGCTGATGAATACTCTGCCGTCTTCTTCAATATCAACCTTAACGTCAAAGTCGCTCTGAATCTCCTGAATAACTTTGCCGCCCTTGCCGATAACGTCGCCGATCTTGTCGGGGTCAATAGCAAGAGTAACCATCTTGGGAGCATACTTTGAAAGTTCCTTGCGGGGCTCGCTGATTACGGGAAGCATGATTTCATCAAGGATATAATTTCTTGCCTTGTGTGTTTTTGCAAATGCCTCTTTGATTATTTCAGGGGTAAGGCCGTGTACTTTAAGGTCCATCTGAATAGCTGTGATGCCGTTCTTTGTACCTGCAACCTTGAAGTCCATATCGCCGTAGAAATCTTCAAGACCCTGAATATCAACCATGGTCATGAAATCGCCGTAAACGCCTTCATCACCTGTGATAAGTCCGCAGCTGATGCCTGCAACGGGTGCCTTGATGGGAACGCCGGCAGCCATAAGTGAAAGTGTTGAGCCGCATACAGAACCCTGAGATGTTGAGCCGTTTGATGAAAGAACTTCTGATACTACACGGATGCAGTACGGGAACTCATCAACGCTCGGGATAACGGGAAGAAGCGCCTTTTCAGCAAGTGCGCCGTGGCCGATCTCTCTTCTTCCGGGGCCTCTGGAGGGCTTTGTTTCGCCAACGCTGTATGACGGGAAGTTGTAGTGGTGGATATATCTCTTTTCTTTCTGCTCGTCAAGACCGTCAAGCTGCTGGCAGTCGCTCATGGGGCCGAGTGTTGTAACTGAAAGAACCTGAGTCTGACCTCTTGTGAACAGACCTGAACCGTGAGCTCTTTCAAGAAGGTCAACTTCTGCGTTGAGCGGACGAATCTCGTCAATTCCTCTGCCGTCTACACGCTTGTGCTCGTCCTTGAGCCAAGAACGTACAACGTGCTTCTGAACAAGATACATAATCTCGTCAATCTTTTCTTCGCAGCCTTCGAATTTTTCATCAAACTTCTCATGCACTGCGGCATATATCGGAAGCAGAGCCTCGTCACGTACAAGTTTGTCATCTGTGTCGAGAGCCTTTTTAACATCCTCTATGCAGAAATCTTCAATTTCAGCAAGGATTTCAGGATCGGGATCTGATGATTCATATTCAAACTTAGGTTTGCCGATCTCGTCAACAATACCCTGAATGAATTTAACCATCTTCTTGTTTTCCTCGTGACCTGCCATAATGCAGTCAAACATAAGGTCATCGGGAATTTCGTTACCGCCTGCCTCGATCATTGCAACAAGGTCTGCTGTTGAAGCAACGGTAAGTGTAAGATCTGTCTTTTCTCTCTGCTCAAGTGTGGGGTTGAGAACGATTTCGCCGTCAACAAGGCCAACGTTTACTGAGGAGATCGGGCCGTCCCACGGAATATCGGAAACAGCGATTGCGGCTGAAACACCGATTGCGGCTGTTACTTCGGGAGAACAGTCAGGATCAACGCTCATTACTGTTGCAACAACTGAGCAGTCGTTTCTTAAATCTTTGGGGAAAAGCGGACGGATAGGTCTGTCGATACATCTGCTGGTAAGGATAGCCTTTTCGCCTGCTCTGCCTTCACGGCGCAGGAATGATCCGGGGATCTTGCCTACTGCGTACATTTTCTCTTCGTAGTCAACTGAAAGCGGGAAGAAATCAACGCCTTCTCTAGGCTTTGCTGAAGCCGTTACGGTGCAGAGCACCTGGGTCTCGCCGTATGTTGCGAAGAATGCGGCGTTTGCAAGGCCTGCCATTTTGCCTGTTTCAAGTGTGAACTTACGGCCTGCAAATTCTGTTTCCCATTTTTTGTAATTCTTGAAAAACATAACTTTACCTCTCTAAAAATTTTTATATTCCAAAGGAGGCGCAATAGTAATAAATTCAAAGCGCAATGTTTTGTGCCCTCAATTTACTACTATTTGGTGAGCCTCCTTACGGTCTGGTTTGTGCCCGAGGGCGTTTTTAAAGATAAAAAGCAGACGGCAGGTTTAATGCCGTCTGCAAAAGATTATCTGTCAAGAGTATCACGGATGCCGAGTTTTGCTACAAGAGCACGGTATCTGTTGATGTCAGTCTTGTAAAGATAAGCAAGAAGATTTCTTCTGTGACCTACCATTTTAAGAAGGCCGCGGCGTGAATGGTTATCTTTCTTGTGTATCTTCAGGTGAGCTGTGAGCTCGTTGATTCTTGTTGTAAGAACTGCGATCTGAACCTCCGGAGAACCTGTATCGTTCTCATGAGTAGCATACTCCTTGATGATAGCCTGCTTTTCTGCCTGTGTCATTTAATTTCACCTCTTCAAAATTATTAGCCGATAAGCGCAGAACTCAGAAAAGGGTAGGTGATCTCGCCATAGGCGCCTGCGCCCTGATCCGAGTAATTCGTATTCAGCTAATGAATTATAGCATACAAAAACAGAATTGTAAAGTATATTTTTATTTTAACTGTATTTTTTATAAATATCACAGTCCTGATAATTAGTTCCGTTCCAATCGGTACAGTAATTATCGTGTTTTGCTTCACTTACGGTGTTTTTGCATAAATCACATTTGTATTCACCGTCTTTGTAATACGGACACCACATAATCTTACCTCCTTTATTTTCTAATCTTCATAAAGATTGTCATAATACATTTTTGAATATTTGCATCTATCAAATGCATAAGCTTTTTCACATTGGATATAGTCTGGATAATGTAGCTGACGACCCGTTACACAACAATAATAATTTTCAGTATTTTCGTCATAGTCGCAGCAACAGCCTTTATTTAATTCAATTTTATAACCTATGACGGAATTATACTCGATTAAATATTTTGAGTTCAATTCAGATACCCCATTAGAAAATGCAGAATTATAGCTGTATTTTTTAGCTTCTTTACGGCTGAAAATGGCGTTATTTATTTTCCAAATTATCAAAACTAATACAAGTAGACCACAAAAAATCCAGAACATAATAGGTTGGTCTGTAGGTATGCATACAATAGCACATAAGAATAGTAGTGCTGAAATTACTGCAAGTGGTTTTGAACCTTTGTTTACTACTTCGTATTTTTTGGATAGTTGTGAATAATCATTTCTATAGTTATCGTGAATTTTGCTGTATTTTTCTGAATTAACCTCCTGTTTATATCTTGCTAATATCTCTGAATTTTTCATAAGATTAACCCCTTTCATTTTGTTAATTGGCAACATAATTATAGTAAAAATATTTACTAAAGTCAATAGTAAATTTCTTTACTACATATAATTGTAGTGGAGGGGTTGCTATGGTATATATAAAACGCATACGTGATTTGAGAGAAGATAATGACAAAACACAGCAGGAAATAGCAGATTTTCTCGGAACTTCGCAGACTATGTATGCAAGATATGAGCGTGGCGCAAATGAATTGCCTATAAGGCATTTGATAAAACTTGCGGATTATTATGGCGTTTCTACTGATTATATCCTTGGGCGCACAAACAATCCTGATATTAATAAATAATCTAAAATAAATCTTGACATTATTATTTTATATGATATAATTATTAAGCCGCATATTGCAGGTATTAAAGAAACGCTTATGTTCACCTGCCATAGCGAGTCTGAATAAAGGAAGGTAAAATCTATGTACGCTGTTATCGTAACCGGCGGCAAGCAGTATAAGGTTTCCGAGGGCGATGTTGTTTATATCGAGAAGCTCGGTGCAGACGCTGAATCGGAAGTAACTTTTGACAATGTTCTTGCTGTAAGCGACGACAAAGGTATCAAAGTTGGCAAGGATTGCGCAAAGGCAACAGTAACCGCCAAGGTTCTTAAAAACGGCAAGGCTAAGAAAATCACTGTATTTACTTATAAGCCGAAGAAGAACGAGAAGCGCAAGATGGGTCATCGTCAGCCGTATACAAAGGTTGAGATCACTGCTATCAACGCTTAATTAAATGATCAAAGTAGAGTTTTTTAAATCGGAAAATCTTTTAACGGGTTTTACGGCATCAGGCCATTCAATGAGCGCCCCTCACGGGCAGGATCTGATATGCGCATTCGTTTCAAGCGCGTGCCTTATGACGGCGAATACTGTAACCGAAATTCTGAATTTATCCGCTGACGCAAACGCTGATGACGGATATCTGAATTTAAAGATAAAAGACAATCCGGTTTCCGCTCAGGATATTCTGAAAGGTCTTTTGCTTCATTTGAGTGAGCTTCAGAATGACTATCCTGAAAACATTAATGTGAAAATTTCGGAGGTGCAGTAAATGCTTAAGTTAGATTTACAGCTTTTTGCTCATAAAAAAGGTATGGGTTCAACTAAGAACGGCCGTGATTCCGAATCAAAGCGTCTTGGCGCAAAGAGAGCTGACGGACAGTTCGTTCTTGCCGGAAACATTCTTTACCGCCAGAGAGGAACTCATATTCACCCCGGCAACAATGTCGGCATCGGCTCAGACGATACACTTTTTGCCCTTATTGACGGCACTGTTAAGTTTGAGAGAATGGGTAAAGACAAGAAAAAGGTTTCTGTTTACCCTGTTGAGCAGTAATAGTTTAACACAGTAATATAAGCGCGGGCCTGCAACAGCAGGTTCGTGTTTTTTTTATGCCCGAAAAGCGTTGCAATAATTTTCTGCGGTGCTATACTAATGTATATATTATATACATTTATATCTGCAAGCGGAGGTATTGATATGGTTGCGGTGATTACGGGCGCGTCGGGCGGCATAGGAAAAGAAACGGCGAAAATTCTTGTTAGCAAGGGCTGGGAAGTTATATGTCTTCAGCGCCGCGATTGCGAAGTTGAGGGTACCCAAAGTATAAAATGCGACATTACTAATCAGCAGGATATTGACCGTGCTTTTTCAATGATAGATAAAATCGACCTCCTTATAAACAACGCCGGTTTCGGTGTTTCGGGCTGTGTCGAGTTTACGGATATGAGCGAAATACGCTCTCAGTTTGAGCTGAATTTCTTTGCGCATATTGCCGTTACAAAGGCGGCGCTTGCGAAACTGCGTGAAAGCAAAGGCAGAGTGATATTCATATCTTCGGCGGCGTCTGTTTTTTCAATTCCGTTTCAGTCTTTCTATTCCGCAACAAAATCGGCGGCAGAATCCGTTTCGCTCGCGCTTTCAAATGAGCTTAAACAATTCGGCGTGTCGGTTTGCTCTGTGCGTCTGGGCGATGTTAAAACAGGTTTTACAGCTGCTCGAAAAAAGGATTTTGCGGGCGATGATGTTTACGGCGGTGCAATTGCGCGCAGTGTGGCAGTTATGGAAAATGACGAGATAAATGGCATGAAACCTGAGTATGTTGCACAGAAAATTGTTGAAATATCACAAAAAAAGCATCTTCCTGTTCTTGCAACGGTTGGAGGTACATATAAGCTGTTCTGCCTGCTTCAAAAGCTTCTGCCTGCATCAATTGTAAATAAGATAGTCGGAAAGATGTATATGCCTCCTGAAAAATGATACTGCGGAAAGCGGTATTTTCTGCCGCTTTCTTAGTTTTTAAGGCATAATCATAAAATTTTGAAAAAATGTGTTGACACCATGTGAAAATTATGGTATATTCTTATCGGTTAGTGAAGACTAACCGATATTTTTTATAACACAGTTAGCGCAAACTAACTAATGCGTTATAAACCGTTGTAAGGAGATGTAATAATGCTTCTTTCCATGGCCGATTACGGTGAAAAAAGAAAAATAACCGCCATAAACGGCAGGGATGATACCCGCAGGCACCTTGAATCTATGGGATTTGTGGAGGGTGCCGATGTTACCGTTGTGGCAAGTCTTAACGGCAATCTGATAGTCTGTGTAAAAGACACGCGTGTTGCTCTCAGCCGCGCTGTTGCAAATAAAATAATTGTTTAACGGAGGATTTGCGATGAATTTAAAGGAAGCTGCAATCGGCTCAACCGTCACCGTCAAAAAGATAAACGGCGAGGGTGCGCTGAAAAGAAGAATTATGGATATGGGCATAACAAAAGGTGTTTCGGTCTATATCCGCAAGGTTGCGCCGTTGGGGGATCCCATAGAGGTTACCGTCAGGGGATATGAGCTTTCGCTCAGAAAAGCGGATGCGGCAAGCATAGAAGTGGATGCATAAACAGATAATATAATTTTTTATATATTGCGGTTAGGCAAAACTAACGCAGTTGCCTGCCGCATATCAGGAGGAAAAATATGTCTATAAAAATAGCGCTTGCCGGCAATCCGAACAGCGGCAAAACAACTCTGTTCAACGCTCTTACAGGCTCAAATCAGTTTGTGGGAAACTGGCCCGGCGTAACAGTAGAAAAAAAGGAAGGCAAACTCAAAAGTGATAAGTCCGTTACCATAACAGACCTGCCCGGAATATACAGCCTTTCGCCGTATACGCTTGAAGAGGTGGTTGCAAGAAATTATATACTTGATGAAAAACCGGATGCGATACTCAATATCGTGGACGGCACAAATCTTGAAAGAAACCTCTATCTTACAACACAGCTGCTTGAACTCGGCGTACCTGTAGTTGTGGCGGTAAATATGATGGATATTGTGAAGAAATCCGGCAGCAGGATAAACTGCTCAAAGCTTTCTGCTTCACTTGGATGCGCAGTTGTGGAAATATCCGCCCTTAAAGGAAGCGGAATACAGGAAGCGGCAGATGCTGTGGTTTTAGCGGCAGGAGGAAGTCAGCCTATTGTTCACAAGTTCAGTGTGGGTGTGGAGGATTATCTTTCCCGCATAGAAAAAATGCTCAGCGTGCCTGAGGAGCAGAAAAGATTTTACGCAATAAAGCTTTTTGAGCGTGACGATAAGATCGCCGAAAACGGTGAAAGTCTGCCGAATGTTGATGATATTATTGAAGAAGCTGAGGCGGAATTTGACGATGACAGCGAAAGCATAATCACGAACGAGAGATACGATTATATAACATCCATCATAGGTTCTTGCTATGTTAACAAACAGCGCGGAAAGTTGACTGTGTCAGACAAAATTGATAAAATAGTTACTAACAGATTTCTGGCGCTGCCTATATTCGTTGTTGTTATGTTTTTGGTGTACTACATTTCTTGGACTACCGTGGGCACAGTGCTTACAGATTGGACTAACGACGGCGTTTTCGGAGACGGCTGGCACCTGACGGGTCAGAGTGAATATGATGAAGCTATGAATGCTTACGCTTCTGAATATATTTGGACTGACGATGTTGTAAAAACAGTTGACGCAGCTGCGGCGGCAGATGTACCAGGCGCGGCAGACATACAGTCTGCTGCTGCAGACGGAGATTATTCAGCGTTTGACGAAGCATACGGTTCATATGCAACTTCCCTTGCACAGGAGGGGTATGACATTTCCGCTCAGGTAGATCAAGCGCTTGAGGCGGATAATGTGCCCGCAACGGAAGATTACGGCATTTATGTTCCCGGCATACCCGTTTTTGTAGAGCAGGGGCTTGATGCGATAAAATGCACAGACTGGTTAAAGAGCCTTGTGCTTGACGGTATAATCGGCGGCGTTGGCGCTGTTATCGGTTTTGTGCCTCAGATGCTTGTGCTGTTTATACTTCTTGCTATCCTTGAGGGATGCGGATATATGGCACGTGTGGCGTTTATTATGGACAGAATATTCCGCCGTTTCGGTCTTTCGGGCAAATCATTTATACCGATGCTTATAGGCACCGGCTGCGGTGTTCCTGGTGTAATGGCAAGCCGAACTATCGAGAACGACAGGGATAGAAAAATGACGGTAATGACTACTACATTTATTCCCTGCGGAGCAAAGATGCCCATTGTGGCCCTCATTGCAACGGCTCTTTTCCACGACGCGTGGTGGGTGGCTCCCAGTGCGTATTTCATAGGTATTGCGGCAATTGTTATTTCAGGTATTATACTTAAAAAGACAAAAATATTCGCTGGCGATCCTGCTCCGTTTGTTATGGAACTTCCCGCATATCATCTGCCCACATTCGGTTTTGTTATCCGCTCCATGTGGGAACGCGGTTCGTCATTCATAAGAAAAGCTGGTACTATAATTTTGCTGTCCTCAATATTCATTTGGGCAGGTTCGCACTTCGGCACAACTTCATCAGGAGGTTTCGGATTTGAACTTGAAATGGAGCTTGAAAGCAGTGTTCTCGGAATGATAGCTGATGCAGTTAAATGGATATTCCTGCCGCTCGGATTTGATAATATCAAGGCAACTATTGCAACAGTAATGGGTCTTGTCGCAAAAGAAGAAGTTGTAGGTGTATTCGGTGTGCTCGATTTTGAGGGCATGAGCGCCATTGCGGCATACTCATTCCTTATTTTCAATCTTTTGTGTGCTCCGTGCTTTGCGGCTATCGGCGCTATCAAAAGAGAGATGAACAGCGCAAAGTGGACTGCAATAGCAATAGGTTATCAGACAGTTTTCGCTTATTGTGTATCTCTTATGGTATATAATATCGGCGGCCTTATCAGCGGTTCAGTTGGATTTTCTGTATGGACGGTACTTGCGATTGCGGTGCTTGGAATGTTCCTTTATTTCATATTCAGGAAAAACAAATACGACGAAACCCGCCTTTCATACACAGATACAAAGAGAAGAAAAAAGGTTAAGGTTACGGAATAAATTTCGGAAATAAGGTGTTTTTATGACTTGGGGAAGTATAGTGGTACTTGTAATCATAGCTGCCCTTGTTGCGGCTGTGATTGCCAAGATGATAAAAGATAAAAAAGACGGCAAGCCGTCCTGCGGAGGAGATTGCTCGTCCTGCGGTGGCGCTTGCGGCGCCTGCCGAAATATAGATCAAGAAACAAAAAACGCCGAAAAGAAACGCTGATTACGTTTCTGTTTCAGGCATAATACTCCTTTAAACGAAGCGCCTGCACAAAACTGCGGGCGCTTTGCTTTTCAGTTTATAATGATTTAATTAGGCACTTGTTTCCCTTGAAAGTTAGGTCTATAATAAAATCGGGACAAGTGTTTGATTTTTTATAATATTGTAAAGGGGTGTTTGTTATGAAAAGAAATGCTGTGCGCATTATGACGGTGCTTTTGGCTGTTGTTTTTGCTTTCTGCGGCTGTGCTTCATCGCCTGAAAAACCTGTTTACGAGCTTTCGCGTTATGCGGAAAATAATGACCTTTTAGGCGGAATGTTAAGAGTTGAGAACGGTGTGCTTGTTGATGAAAACGGCAATGAGATTGTTTTGCACGGTGTCAATCTCGGCAACTGGCTGCTTATCGAAACATGGATGAGCTGGATAGAAAACTATTCCGATGAGTGGGGATATTACGATACTGTTGAGGTGCTTTCAGAGCGTTTCGGGGCAGAGAAAACAGCCGAACTTATAAATACCTATGAAAATAATTTTATCCGCGATACAGATATTGAGCAGATAGAGAAACTGGGCTTCAACTGTGTGCGTGTGCCGTTTTGGTACAGGAATTTCATGACGGAAAACGGGGAATGGCTTACTGAAAATCCAGACGATAATCCGGGCTTCAGGCAGATAGACAGACTTATAGAACTGTGCCGCGAACACAATATATATGTAATTCTGGATATGCACGGCGCACCCGGCGGGCAGAGCATGAACCATTCAACGGGAAAAGCAGGCAGAAACGAGCTTTATACAGATAATACCTGTATGGACACCTGCGTTGAACTTTGGAAAGGCATTGCTGAGCGTTATAAATATGAAGAAGTTATCGCCGCATATGATTTGCTCAATGAGCCGCAGAATAACGGCGGATACGAAGGTGAAAACGCATGGCAGGCTGAAAGTGATGAGGCAGTTGAAAAGACCAATTCGGCATACGATACACTTTATAAAGCGGTAAGGGAAACAGGCGACAATCATATTATCAGCTTTGAGGGAATATGGTCTGCCGACGTGCTCCCCGACCCCGAAGAAAACGGCTATACAAATATGCTTTATCAGATGCACCTTTATGATACTAAGGCGTCTGATATACGTTCACGTGTCAGGGAAATGGTTAAAATGCGCAAAAAGTGGGGCGTTGCCGTTTTCGTTGGTGAGTACAACAACGGTGAATATGAGGCTTATGCCGATATGCTTTATAAAGAAAACGGTATAAGTACCGCAAAATGGACTTATAAAACTTTCAATGCGGGTGAGCAGTGGGGTATATTCAACAAAGATACCGAGAGAATTGATATTAAAACGGCATCTTATGAAGAAATACTTGATTTTCTTCAAAACGAGCTTTTTACCGATTCGTTTACTTTCAACGCAGAGGAAATGGCGGCAATCTACTAATTACGATTTAGATAAGAAAAGGCAGGAACGATTTTTCGTTCCTGCCTTTTTGCTATTCATTTTCATTGTCTATGACTGAAAAAAGTTCTTTTATTCTGTCCAGCCTGCCGTTTATGTAGAGATAACCGAAAAGAGATTCAATTCCCGTTGCGGTGTGATACTCGGCAACGGTTGCGCTTTTCGGCATGTGGCCTGTTTTTGCGTTTCTGCCGCGCTTGAACTGAGCCGTTTCCTCTTCAGTGAGTAAATCTTTAATTTTTTCAAATGCTTCTGTCTGCGCCTTTGCGCTTACAAATTTAACGCTTTCACGGTGCAAATCGTTTACGGGTCTGTTTGCTTTAGCCACAAGTGTTTCACGCACAAGCATCTCGTAAACGCAGTCCCCGATAAAAGCAAGGTTCAGCGGGCTCAGCGCTTTAGCGTCAATGTCATAATCAGTAAATCTCATACAATATCACGGTACGTACTCAAACTCAATGTCATAAACAATAACCGTGTCTCCTTCTTCAATTCCTCTTTCACGCAGAGCGTCAAAGATACCGCTCTTTTCAAGCACTCTCTGCATATACTGCAGGCTTTCGTAATCCTCTGTGTCAACGCCTTTGAGTACCCGCGGGAACCACGATGCCTCAACAATAAAGCAGCCTTTTTCTGGCTGTGTTATTTTGAAACCGCCCTCGTTCTTAACAAGGCTTTCAAGCGGTATTTCTTCGGTTTCATATTCTTTGATAGGAGGCAGTGTCTGCAGTTTCTGCCATGCGGCGTTCATCAGTTCCTGAGTGCCCTCTGAAATCGGAGCGCAGATAGAGTAATATTCAAGTCCCTTTGCTTCTATCCAGTTTTTGAAATCTTCAATCTGCTCGGGTTCAGCCATGTCTATCTTGTTGCCCGCAACTATCTGTGGCTTGTCTGCAAGTTCGGGATTGAACTTTTTGAGCTCGCGGTTTATGTTTTCAAAATCCTCTTTGGGGTCTCTGCCCTCAAAGCCGCTTATGTCAACTATATGGATAAGCAGGCGGCAGCGCTCAACGTGGCGCAGAAATTCGTGCCCGAGACCGATACCCTCGCTTGCGCCGTCAATAAGTCCCGGAATATCCGCAATAACGAAAGAGTTGCCCTCTCCCATATATACAACGCCCAAGTTGGGTGAAAGAGTGGTGAAATGGTAATCGGCAATTTTCGGCTTAGCCTGTGAAACAACGGAAATGAGGCTGGATTTGCCTACTGAGGGATAGCCTATAAGGCCAACATCCGCAAGCAGTTTCAGTTCAAGGCTTACTTCCCATTCTTCGCCGGGCACACCCGGTTTGGCAAAGCGGGGAGCCTGCCTTGTGGGTGTGGCAAAATGCCTGTTTCCCCAGCCGCCGTTGCCGCCTTTTGCGGCAACAAATCTCTCTGTTTTGCTCATGTCCGCCATAACGGCGCCGCTTGAGAGTTCTCTGATTATAGTGCCGCGGGGCACGCGTATCTCAAGATCCTCTCCGTTTTTGCCGTGTTTTTTGCTGCCCTCTCCGGGCAGACCGTTTTTAGCGGCGTATTTGCGCTTGTATCTGAAATCCGCAAGCGTGGCAAGGTTATCGTCAACAACAAAAACTATATCTCCGCCCTTGCCGCCGTCGCCGCCGTCAGGGCCGCCTGAGGCAACATATTTCTCACGGTGAAAGGCAACGGCGCCGTCTCCGCCGTTGCCCGCCTTTATCTTTATTTTAGCAATATCTACAAACATTGTTTTAAACCTTAAATCTTATCAAGCGCCTGCTGAATATCGGAAATAATATCGTCAGCGTCTTCTATACCGCAGGAGAAACGGAGCAGGTCGGGTGTTACGCCGCACTCCTCAAGCTCCTTGTCGGTAAGCTGGCGGTGAGTTGTTGATGCAGGGTGCAGGCAGCAGGTGCGCGCGTCTGCAACGTGAGTAACTATTGCGGCAAGCCTTAAACTGTCCATAAATACAGTTGCCGCCTTTCTGCCGCCCTTGATGCCGAATGAAACAACACCGCAGGTGCCGTTTGGCATATATTTCTTTGCAAGCTCATACTGCGGGTCATCTTCAAGCATTGCGCACTTTACCCATGTTACCTTATCACTGCTCTTGAGGAATTCGGCAACTTTCTTTGCGTTTTCACAGTGCCTTTTAACTCTGAGGTGAAGTGTTTCAAGACCGAGGTTGAGCAGAAAAGCATTCTGCGGAGCCTGGATAGAGCCGAGATCTCTCATAAGCTGAACAGTGCATTTTGTAATATACGGAGCGTCCGGGAAATCCTTTGTGTAGGTAAGGCCGTGATAGCTTTCATCGGGTGTGGTAAGTCCGGGGAACTTATCGTTCTGTGCCCAGTCAAACTTGCCGCTTTCAACTATTGCGCCGCCGATAGTGGATGCGTGGCCTTCCATATATTTTGTTGTGGAATGTGTAACAATATCACAGCCAAACTCAAACGGACGGCAGTTGATCGGAGTTGCAAAAGTGTTGTCAATAATAAGCGGGATACCGTTTTTGTGAGCAACCTTAGCAAATGTCTCAATATCAAGCACATCAAGGCTGGGGTTGGAAATAGTCTCGCCGAAAATGCACTTTGTGTTGGGCTTGATTGCGGCCTGAATCTCTTCCTCAGTTGCGGTGGGAGAAATAAAGGTGAAATCAATGCCGAGCTTTCTCATTGTAACGTTGAAAAGGTTGAAAGTGCCGCCGTAGATAGCGGAACTTGAAACAACGTGGTCGCCTGCCTGGGCAATGTTGAATACGGCATAAAAGTTTGCAGCCTGGCCGCTTGATGTAAGCATGCCTGCAACGCCGCCCTCCAGCATTGTAATTTTGCCTGCCGCCCAGTCGCAGGTGGGGTTTTGAAGTCTTGAATAGAAATAGCCGCTCTTCTTGAGGTCAAAAAGATCGCCCATCTCATCGCTGGAATCGTATTTAAAAGTTGTGCTCTGAACTATCGGAATAACGCGCGGCTCACCGTTTTTCGGCTCGTACGCGCCCTGCACGCATATTGTATCTAATTTCATAATTATCCTCCTTAGAATTAATCGCCCATATACCCTTCATAAAGCAAATCGCCGTTCATTGCGTCAACGCAGTAATACGCAAAGTCACAAAGCTGGGTATTGTCTTTGTAGCTTACAACATAGTAGGAATGCCCTGTGTAATTTTCGGTTTCTTCAGTGTTGTTGTATCCGGCGTTGTAAGCCATATAGCTTTCGTCCTCAGCAAGCAGAGTTATGCTGTCAAGCGTGAAGTTTTCAATACTGTTTACATAGCCTTCTTCGCTCTGCTTTTTAAGCGCTTCATACGCAGCTTTCTGCGCCTCGTCTTCTGTTATTGCATAGGGTATTTCTTTTCCGGTATCTTCCTGAAGCATTGTTGAGGTCTCCTGCTGAGTTGCCTGAGTGTTCTGAACTGCCTGGGAAGCGTCTGTGCTGTTTTCTGCTGTCTTGTCAGCCGAGCAGCCCGCAAAAATGCATACCGCCGCCGCAAACACGGCAAGGCAAATTATAATTTTTTTCATATTTTCTCCGTTCAGCCTTTCAGGAAATGTTCCATAATTGACGGGCCGAAATCAACGTAGATTCCCGTCTCCTTAGCTGTTTCCTCGTTTATCGTAACAACGCCGTCAATTTCTTTGTTCTTGTGGTAGATCACGAACGGAACAGGATCTGAGGCGTGTGTGCGTGTAACGATAGGTGTGGGGTGGTCGGGCAGGCACATGATTTTGTAATCATCATATTTTTCAAGGCCTTTGAACAGTATCGGCAATACTTTTTGGTCGATAAGCTCTATTGCCTTTACCTTGTTTTCAGGCTCGTTTCTGTGTCCGCATTCATCGGGAGCCTCAAAGTGGATGTAAACAAGGTCATTTCTCTCAAGCAGATCAAGAGCGGCGTTTGCCTTGCCCTCAAAGTTAGTGTCGATATATCCCGTTGCTCCGGGAACATCGGCAACCTCCATGCCTGCGCAGCGGCCTATGCCTTTAATAAGGTCAACGGCGGAAACTACACCGCCTTTGATGCCGTATATCTCCTCAAACTTGCCCATTGCGGGTCTTGTGCCCTCGCCCCAAAGCCATATGGAGTTTGCGGGACGTCTGCCGTTTGCTTTGCGCTTCTGATTTACGGGGTGGTCTTTCAGAATATCGTATGATTTTTTCATCATTTCAATAAGCGGCTTTGCGTTTTCGCTGTCAGAAAGATATTCGGTAATAACTTTGCCCGTAATATCGTGAGGCGGTGTCATTGAGCCAAGGTCAGTTGTACCGCTGTGCCAAATAAGGCAGTGGCGGTAAGAAACACCTGCGTAAAAATGAAATGTTTCATTTCCAAGCTTAGCCTGAACGGCTTCAATAAGCTCATTTGCCTCTTCCGTTGAAATATCGTCTGCGCAGTAATCTTCTATCGTTTTTTCTTCGTACGGTTTATCGTCTTCGGAAAGTGTAACAAGGTTGCAGCGCAGTGAAACATCGTCAGGCTTCATGTCTATGCCTATTGACGCGGCTTCAAGAGGGCTTCTGCCTGTGTAATATTTCATGGGGTCAAACCCCATAACGCTCATGTTGGCAACATCAGAGCCGGGTTTCAGACCGGGGGCTACCGTGCGGATAAGTCCAACCTCACCGCGTTGAGCAAGACTGTCAAGATTCGGCTTCTCAGCCATCATCATCGGTGTTTTGCCGCCGAGAGCGGGAACGGGATAATCAGCCATTCCGTCATACAAAACAACAACATACTTCATTTATATAATCTCCTTTAAAAGCGCGGATATTACCGCGCTTCTGAATTATTTAAAGTAATTTACGCCGCTTTCAAACAGCTTGAGATCCTTTTCAAACGGCACATTGGCGTAAAGATTTTCGCCCTTTCTCTCGCAGTGGCCCATTTTACCGAGCACACGTCCGTCAGGAGAGGTGATACCTTCAACAGCGCATACGGAGCCGTTGGGGTTGAATGGCATTTCGCTTACGGGAGTGCCGCTGAGATCAACATACTGCGTTGCTATCTGGCCGTTTTCTGCAAGGCGCTTGATAGTTTCGGCGTCTGCTGTAAATCTGCCCTCACCGTGTGAAATCGGAACGGCAAGCACGTCGCCTGCGTTAACTCCTGCAAGCCACGGGGATTTAACGCTTGTAACTCTTGTGTAAGCCATCTGTGAAATGTGTCTGCCGATCGTGTTGAAAGTAAGAGTCGGGTCGGTCGGCTTTATTTCTCTTATCTCACCGTAAGGTACAAGGCCGAGTTTGATAAGAGCCTGGAAACCGTTGCAGATACCGAGCATAAGTCCGTCACGGCAGTTGAGAAGCTTTGAAACAGCTTCTGCAACTCTGGGGTTGCGGAATGTTGTGGCAATGAATTTGCCTGAGCCTTCGGGCTCGTCACCGCCTGAAAATCCGCCGGGCAGCATTACTATCTGAGCGTTGTTAATTGCTTTTACGGCTCTGTCTATCGTTTCGTTGATGGCAGAGGGTGAAAGGTTGTTTACAACGAGTATCTCAACTTCTGCGCCTGCTTTTTCAAACGCGCGGGCTGTGTCAACTTCGCAGTTAGTGCCCGGGAAAGCTGGGATAAATATTCTCGGCTTTGCAACTTTGTTTTTGCAGATGAATATTGAGCGCTCCTTGTAAAGCTCGATATCCTGAGGCATATCGGCTTTTACGCCGCTGTTCTGCGGGAATACCTTTTCAAGCTTTGAGCACCATGCGTCAACAAGTTCGTCAACTGTAAGCACTTCGCCGTCAATTATAAATACGCCGTTGTCATTTGTTGTGCCGAGCAGTACGGTGTCTGTGAATTTATCGGAAAGTGCGTCAGCACATTCAACTACAAAGTTGCCCTGCATAGGCGCAAACAGTGTGTTCATATCAAGACCCTGCTCAAAAGTGAAGCCGAGCTTGTCGCCGAACGCCATTTTGCATACGTTTGCAGCGGCGCCGCCTTCTTTAACAACACCTGCCGCAAGAATGGATCCGTTTCTTACTTCTTCGTAAACGTTCTTCATAACAGCCATTGCCTCGTTGTATACGGGCAGACCTGTTTCGGCGTCAACGGGAATGTTTATCATATATACTTTTGAGCCGGCTCTCTTGAATCGTGTTGAAACGGTCTTTGAAGCCTTGCTCATGCCTACTGCGAATGAAACAAGGGTAGGCGGTACATCAAGTTCGTTGAATGAACCGCTCATGCTGTCTTTACCGCCGATGGACGGTGCGCCGTATCCTATCTGAGCTGAGATAGAGCCGAGAAGTGCGGCGGCAGGTTTGCCCCAGCGTTTCGGGTCGTCATTAAGTCTTTCAAAATATTCCTGGAATGTAAGACGCGCTTTTGATGGGTCACAGCCTACAGCCGCAAGCTTTGCAAGTGACTCTGTTACAGCAAATGCCGCTGAGTGGAACGGGCTCCACTCGGAAAGCTTAGGAATAAAGCCGTAAGACATTACAGTAGCATCATCTGTTTCTCCCTTGAGTACGGGCAGTTTTGCCGCCATAGCTTCTTCGGGAGTGAGCTGATATTTTCCTGCAAACGGCATAAGTACGGTTGCGGCGCCGATTGATGAGTCAAATCTTTCGGAAAGACCTTTCTGGCAGCATACCTCAAGCCTTTCGAGATTCGCTTTGAGTGCTTTCGCCGTGCTGAGACCGGTGAGAGCCTGCGGAATATCTGTTCTGTAATTCTTGCTGTCGTCAACAGCTTCTATAACAGCGCTTGCGTGCTGTGTAACGCCGTTAGTATTAAGAAAATCACGGCTGATGTCAACAATCTTATCACCCCTCCAGGTCATAACGAGCCTGTTGGTTGATGTTACTACCGCAACGGGTGTTGCCTCAAGGTTTTCTTCGTTTGAAAGGCGGATAAATCTGTCAACGTCATTTTTGTCAAGAACTACTGCCATTCTTTCCTGTGATTCGGAAATTGCAAGCTCTGTTCCGTCAAGGCCGTCATATTTTTTAGGCACTTTGTCAAGGTCGATGTCAAGTCCGTCGGCAAGTTCGCCTATCGCAACGGATACGCCGCCTGCGCCGAAGTCGTTGCATCTTTTTATCATTGTTGCCACTTCTTCATTTCTGAAAAGTCGCTGAATCTTTCTCTCTGTGGGCGGGTTACCTTTCTGAACTTCCGCACCGCATGTTTCAATGCTCATGCTGTTGTGCGCCTTTGAAGAGCCTGTTGCGCCGCCGCAGCCGTCTCTTCCCGTGCGTCCGCCGAGCAGAACGATGATGTCGCCCTCCTGAGGAACTTCTCTGATTACATTTTTCTTGGGAGAAGCGCCGATAACGGCACCTATCTCCATGCGCTTTGCAACATAACCCTCATCATAGAGTTCTACTACCTGGCCTGTTGCAAGTCCTATCTGGTTGCCGTAGCTTGAGTAACCCTGTGCCGCGCCTGTTGTTATCTTCTTCTGAGGAAGTTTTGCTTCAAGTGTATCTTCAAATGAAACGGTCGGGTCGCCCGAACCTGTAACTCTCATTGCCTGATATACATACGCTCTTCCTGAAAGCGGATCTCTGATAGCGCCGCCGAGACATGTTGCCGCGCCGCCGAAAGGCTCTATCTCTGTTGGGTGGTTGTGTGTCTCATTCTTGAACTGAACAAGCCACTGCTCCGTTTTGCCGTCAACGGTAACGGGTACTTCGATTGAGCAGGCGTTTATTTCGTCACTTTCGTCAAGGTTGTCCAGAACACCGCGCTTTTTAAGAGCCTTTGCGCCTATGCACGCCATGTCCATAAGGCAAACATTTTTTTCACGGTCTCCGTACACTTCGTTTCTGAGGTCAAAATATTCTTTTATTGCGTCCTCAACCGCTTTTGAGTATTTTGATTTTTCAACTTTGATATCATCAAGTATAGTGCTGAATGTGGTGTGGCGGCAGTGGTCGCTCCAATATGTATCTATAACTTTAAGTTCTGTAAGGCTGGGGTCTCTTTCTTCTGTCTTAAAATAATCCCTTACCCAGCAGAGGTCTGCAACGCTCATCGCGAATCCCATGTTTTTGTGGTATTCTGCAATCTCTTCGTCGCTCTTAGCCGTAAAGCCGTCTATTCTGATGATGTCTGCAGGTACTTCGGCAGTTATGTCAAGACTCTGCGGAATATCCATTGATGCTTCACGTGATTCAACGGGGTTGATAATATATGATTTAATCTTGTCAAACTCGGCGTCAGTTATTGCACCTTTAAGCATATAAACTTTTGCGCTTGCAACAAGCGGTCTTTCGCCCTGAGTAAGAAGCTGGATACACTGAGCGGCACTGTCCGCTCTCTGGTCAAACTGGCCGGGCAGAAATTCCACCGCAAAATATCTCCATTCAGAGGGTATCTCAAGCTCGCTGTAAACATTATCAAGGTTGGGCTCTGAGAGAATCAACTTGACGGCACTTTCAAACTCTTCCATAGAAAGGCCCTGAGCGTCATATCTGTTTATAAGCCTGAGGTCTTCAAGAGCAGTAATGCCCACTGTTGAAACAAGGTCTTCCTGCAGCTGCCTTGCCTCAATATCGTTTCCTTTCTTTTTTTCAACGAAAACGCGAAAAACTTTTGCCATATTACTTCTCCTTTTCGTAAATTTGCACCGCCCGCTCAGCGGCGCAAAGATGATCCCTGCCGGTGTTTGACCGGATAGAATATACTGTTTAAAAAATTACTAATTAGTATAATAACACAATGTTTCGGTTTTGCATATAGGTAAATTTATTTTTCGGCAGTTTTATTAACAAAAAATTCGCAAAAACATAATTTTTATGCTATAATGACGATATAATATAGTATCGGGTTGATACCCCGCCGGCAGCGACTTGGAAAGGAGTATAAAGCCGTGACCGAAACTAATGAGGACAGAGCCTACGAAGTTGAATTTTTAAATTGCGTTGTTGATAAAGAAGACGATTTTAAAATCGTTGATTTTGACAGCCATTTTGCTGAATTCGCAGGTGTGCATCCTTCTAAAATCAAACAGGGAAAACTGTTTTTACAGGATATTATAATTCCGTCAGACAGGCAGGAAGTAATAGAAAAGATCTGCAAAAAAGATTCTCGCTATATTTACATGGATGTGGATATAGTAAACGGAAGCGGAGAGCAGGTCTATGTTCACTGCACCGCTCAGAATATAGAGGATTCACCGCTGTGCAGACTAGTATTTGCCGATGTTTCAAAGAGCCGTGAAAAAAACAGACTGCTAAAGGAAAAAGCCAAGGAAATAAACCACCTTATAGACCTTGTAACAGGCGGTGTATGCCTATTCAAAGTTACACCCAGCATGCACTTTGAAGCGCTGTACATAAATGAGGGCGGATGCCGTCTTTTGGGCACTACCAAAGAGGCCTGCAGAAAACAGACCTACCGCCTTGACGAGATCATTCATCCTGAGGATAAAACGCTTGTTTTTCAGGCTGTGGGAAAGGCTATTGCAACGGGTGAGCCTGTTGATCTTGAATACAGAATACGCCAGCATAAAAACAAGTATATATGGTGCAAATGCAATGCCGCAGTACATAAAATAGACGATGACAGCTGCCCGATTTTTCACGCAATGTTTACCGATATTACACGCGTAAAAGATGCGGAAGCAAGAGCAGACCGCGCCAATGATAAACTTGTTAATCTGCTTGAAAATCTGAGCGGCGCAATATTCTTTACAACGCCCGACAAACCGTTTGAATGTGACCTTATAAGCGGCGATTTTGTTAAGCTTACAGGTTATTCAAGAACCGAGTTTTTTGACAGGTTTGACGGTGATCTTTCACGCCTTATAAGCGGAGATAAAACGGCGCTTGAAGCACAGCTGAAAGGCGATATTTTAAAAAGCGGAAAGTGCGAGGCGCAGTACACCATAAAGGCGCGCGGTTCTAAGCTTAAAAGAGTGCGTGACGTAAGAAAACTAATTACGCAGCAGGACGGCTCAATGGCTGCAGTATGTGAGCTTGAAGAAATATGCGAAGCTTAATTTAATATCAGTGTTTTAGCGGATTCCCCGTGAATTTAAGGCGCGTAAAATGCCAAAAAACAGCATTTTACGCGCCTGTTTTTTATGTGTTAAGCTGATTAAATTAACTTGCGGACTTCCTATTTTTGTATGTTTTTTACTTTGCAAAAAGCGTAAAAATATTATTTTAGATAGAAACTGTATTATTTTATAATGCTGTATTTAAATGAGATTACGGTGCAAAACGCCGTGAGCGAATGCTCACAAATTTAAGGACAATAATACACAAATCGGAAATGTAAATTTTGTGAATTTTCACAATGGAATAAATATGTAAAAATTATTATAATTAATAAATAGTAATATGGGCTTTTATGTTTAAAGGTTTGTGTGTACTGTAAAAAACTACCGGAGGAATTTTTATGAAAACAGGAAAGAGTAAAAAAATTCTCAGCGTATTCCTGGCCGTGCTTACGGTACTGAGCATGGCGTTTCCCGGCCTTACGGCTTTTGCTGCGGAAATAGACGAAGGCGGCGGAGTTATAGGCGTATACGATATTGAGATTTTTTACGAGGACGGAAATCTTGTTCCCACCTATGCCGAAGACGGGGAGTCGGATTACATTGAGTATATGTATGAAGGCGACAAAAAGCAGTTTACATATCAATTTATAGACTGTACGCTTCCCGATAACGGCTATGTTAAATGGACAAGCGATACCCCTACGGTTTGCGATGTTACAGAGGACGGTGTTGTCCGCGCATTCGACTCATCAAAGGGCGCGGCTGTAAGGCTGTGGATAGATAATGAGGTAGCTACAATACCCGTTATCGGTTCTTTGCTCAAAACAATTTTTGAGAAAGCGCTGTTCAATGACACCGTAAATATCGATACAATGGATACGGATGCCATTATCGCAATAGTTGAGGCGGCATTCGGCTCAGATTCAGTGCTTGATCAGTATATAGATTCTTATAAGGGAGAACTTATTGATTCTCTGAGGGAATATCTTAACAAAGTAAACACTAAGATTTCGGTTACAATGTATGACGCTGACGGTAATGTGCTTGATTCGGACAGCTTCAGCGTATGCGTTCAGAAATCACAGGAGATTTACGCGGATTTTATTCCTAACGGTACGCATATCACAAATAAGCAGGATCTTCCCACTACCGTAGCTGTAGGCTCAAAGGTGCAGATATCAGCATGCACAACACCTACCAGGCTTCATATGGGCGTTATCTATTCCGTTAAGAATACTTCTATTTTCTCCAACGGAAAAGTAATTGCTACTGTTGATGACAGCGGCCTTGTTAC
Organism: uncultured Oscillospiraceae bacterium; assembly: GCA_900539425.1. Taxonomy (GTDB): domain Bacteria; phylum Bacillota; class Clostridia; order Oscillospirales; family Acutalibacteraceae; genus Eubacterium_R. The sequence goes on from UQBX01000026.1 coordinate 25,159, forward strand.
CTTTAAGAACACGGGCGAGGTAACTATTGTTGTTTCTCCGGATACAGACGGATTTATACAGAATCTGCTAAAATACATAAACTATATTTATGAGCTCGGCGATACTTCCACTATAGATACAAGCCAGATTGCGGATATTCTTATCAAATATGTAGGGCTTGATATCAACAGAACGGTGCTCACTGCTATCCTTGACGCCTGCTTTGCGATTTCGGATATTGTGGGCGACACGGCAGATCCCGTTCAGCTTACAGCAACGGCTGTAAAAGTAATTGCAAATATCATTCTTCAGTTTACAACTAACGATTCTATTACTTTCACAGTTGTGGACGGCGTGCCTGTTACCGATTTTGAGATTACCGGCGCAGATACAGTACGTGAGGGCACTGAGATTCAGCTTTCTATAGATAATGTTCAGCCTGAGGCTGCGGATACTTCAGATATTACATGGACTTCATCTGATCCGTCTATTGCAAGTGTTGACCCCGTTACGGGAACAATCACCGGCAGAGACGCAGGCGGCTCACTTGGTCAGTACTCACAGCAGACTGTTCAGATCACGGCAACATCTGCCGCGAATAATGTTTCGAAAACAGTAAATATAACCGTAACCGGCAGGGTCGGCAACTATCTGTCAGATGTTGAAGTCACGGCGGACAGCGATTCGCTCAATCTGGGGCAGAGCCAGTATATGCACGCAACTGTGTATCCCTCCCGTATTGCGGATTCAAATAATCTTTATTTTACATGGGGCGTAAAAACAGTAAATGCCGAAACGGGTGAAGAGGAAGTCATTTGGGCAACAGAACCGTATCAGGAAAAAGATGCCGACGGAAATCTTCTTACAGATGAGGAAGGCAATCCAGTTATGAATGACGGTACTGCTACGGACGGTATAGGCAAGGTTGATTCAAACGGCCTTTACACGGCTGTAAGCGGCGGCAGCTGCACGGTTGTGTGCAAGGCGCAGACAGGATATTATGTTGGATCAAGCTTCCTTGAGATAAGCTCTGTAACAGGAGAAAAAACTATTGATAACGGCCAGCCGATAACAGATATTTCTCTTGAAGTAACGGGCTCCGCGGACAGCAGTAAATGCACAGTAACATCTGCTGACGTAAACGGTGAGTCTCTCCAGTATGCCGTTGTAAAGATAGAGGTTGGTGATCCCAACATAACATATGTTGGGAAGGGCATAAATCTTAAAGCTAATATAAATCCTGAAAATGCTACAAATAAGAATGTAGTATGGTATGTAGATAATTCAAATTTTGAGATAGAGCAGGATAACGCCGCAGGCACAGCCACCGTCAAACTGAAAGCGGGTCATGAGAGTGCTCAGTGCGTAAATATCTACTGTATGTCTGAAGACGGCGAAGTAAAGAGCGATACAGTAACTCTTACGGTTGCCAGAAACTATGCAACAAGCAATACAATAGACGGCGATAATCTTTCAGTTACCAACGGCCAAACGCTCAATGTTACTCACTCAATGAGCTTCGGCGGTTCTTTGACTGGCAGCAACGCTGCCTGCTATGATGCAAACTGGTATTCTGCTGATGAGAATATCGTTTCTGTTGTAAGCAAAGACAGTTCAAACGGCAATGCGGTCATCAAAGGCGTTGACGTAGGTACAACAACTCTTTACTGCGTATCAGCTGACGGAGGTATCGTGGATACAGCCACAGTTACCGTTTATCCCGATAAAGCAAGATTGCAGGAGATAATCGGGCTTTGTGAATCTACGATAATTCACAGAACTGATGATAATAAGGATTATTATCAAAAATACATGCTTATGCTGAACTACGCATACTATATCAACAATGAAATGGAGCTTGCCGCTCAGTCTCTTGTTGATACCTATGCGGATGAACTGCTTTATGTATTCTATCAGCTTGGCGGTTATGTAGGTCTTAACAGTATCTCCGTGCTTGACAGTTCTGCAAATGAAGCCCCCGATTATATCAGCGTTGATGTTTCAACACTTTATTACCATAACACCTCATATCAGCTTGATTATGATCTGCAGCCAAAGGGCGCGATGTACAGGGATATAACATGGACATCAAGCAACGATTCAGTTGCAGTTGATTCAAGGGGTAAATGTACTCCAACAACAGATTATACTTCCTGCTATGCAACCATAACCGTAACGGCAACCGATTATTTCGGAAATACGGTTTCGGACAGCGTTGTAGTTGCTTTTTCAAGAACTCAGGCAACCGGTATAACCATTGATCCAACTGAGATAACCGGCAAAACAGGTGAATCACAGCAGATAAAGGCAACTGTTCAGCCGTCAGCGCTTGGAATTACCACTGCTGATATTGATGATGTAATCTGGTCTTCAAGTGATGAGAGCGTTGCAACAGTTGATAACGACGGAAACGTTTATTTCGTTTACGGCGGCGAATGTGTTATCACGGCAACTACGGCGGACGGAGGCCATACGGCTCAGTGCGCTGTAACCGTTCTTACAAACTATGATGCTCTTCAGAAACTTATAAATACATATAAAGACCTTTCTCTTTCAGCGCAGAACTATTATCCTGATACGTATAATGCGTATATCGAGAAGCTCAACGAGGCTCAGGCGCTTGTTGATGCAAATAATTCTTCGCAGGGTGAGGTAGATGAGATGTACGCACAGCTTGAGGCGGCGTACAACGGTCTTAAAAAATACACCTTTATTCAGAAAGTTGAACTCTACCTTGACGGAGAGGAAACGGACAATTATTATCAGTATGACCTGTCACTTCTTGACGAGGGACTTTCATACAAAAACGCCGAACTTAATCTTAAAGTAAGGCTTTATCCCAATAACGCAAGCTATGAAAAAGTTGAGTGGAGCACCTCCACTGATACTATATCTATCAGTCAGGACGGCGTTGCAAGCCCCGCTCAGGATTCAAGCTGTTACGGTATGGTAACATGTACTATTACAGACCATTTCGGAAATAAATACAGCGATGATGTGTGGGTATCTTTTGCATACTTCCCCGTAACGGGCGTTGAGATAAATCAAAGTGAGATAGGCGGCAGCATAGGCGAGCAGTATCAGCTCAACTGCGTTGTTTATCCCACAGGCGATTCTGTTTTCCATATCGGCCAGGCAAGCATTAAGGATGTTGTATGGACATCAGATAACGAAAGCGTTGCAACAGTAGATCCCACCGGTCTTGTAACATTTACGGGAGCCGGCGCAACAACAATCAGAGTTACCACTTATGACGGCGGCTACTCTGCAGAGTGCCGAGTTTCCACAGAGGGTGACAGAAGCGCGCTCAATGACGCGATTTCAAAATACGCTGATGTAAATTATATGGATTATCAGTATGAGTACGGTATGGCGTTCAAGCAGGCGTATGAAAACGCTCAGGCGGCACTCAATGATAATTCACTTGTTCAGAGTGAGATAGATGAGATAGCTCAGGAACTTAATCAGGCAGGAGAGGCGCTTGCAGGTCATGAATTTATTGCGGCAAGCGTGATAAATCTCACTTACGACAATCAGAAGCAGAATCTTTTCGGTCAGTATGGCTCAAAGGGCAGCGGCAGCATAAGCGCCGATGCTGTTGCGCATACATACAACTCATCGGACGGAGCAGGTTACAGGGCAAAGACCATTATCACTGCTTCACTTCCCGCAGAAGCTGCATCAAACTATAAGGATATCTCATGGAGCGTTGTAAGCAAGTCTGACAGTACAGAAGTAAATATTAACGGCGCAACTGCAGAAGTTGTTCAGGGTAATTCAATAAGCGCGGCTCAGGCACAAATTCTTGTAACCGCCACGGATTATTACGGCAGAACTGTTACAAGAACTCTCAGAGTAGTTGTTTCTGATACTACCGTAAACGGAATTACTCTTGATCAGACAAATGTTGAGAGATATGCAAACGAGGGTGCGTTCAAGCTTACGGCAACCGTTAATCCGGATGACGCCGATATTAAGGATGTTATCTGGACATCAAGCAACGAAAACGTGGCAACGGTTGACAGCAGCGGAAACGTAACTCCGGTGAATACAGGCTCTGCGGTTATAACTGCGGAAACTTATGACGGAGCTTATAAAGCAACATGCACCGTTACATTTAAGACTGATTTCACTCAGCTTGCAAACCTGTATGCTCAGTATAACGAATTCTACCAGAGCACAAAGGATACTCATACTTACACAAATGCTTCACTTGAGAATTTCAGGCAGGCGCTTGAAATAGCAAACAAGGTTATAAGCGAGGCAACAGCTGATCAGGCAGATGTTAATACAACTATAGATACTCTGAATTCCGCTTACAATTCACTTGAAAAGTTTGTACCCGTAACAGGCGTAACAATTACTCTTCAGGAAAGCGATAATGCCACTATGGTAAATGACGGCTTCGTCAGATATCAGGCAGTTTCGTTGAACGGCGGCACACTTCAGCTTTCAACATCGCTTGAACCTGAAAACTGCAGTTCCGGCACAACGGTTGAATGGAGCTCATCAAGCAGTAATATTTCAGTTGATCAGTACGGACTTGTTTCAAAGAGCGGTATTGCCGCTGATTACGCAGTTATAACAGCTAAGGTAACTGATGAAGCAGGCAACACAGCTGAAGACAGCATTTATGTTTCCTTTGTACTTACTCCCGTTCAGTCAATTTCGTTTGATGAAGAGTTTGTATACGGCGCTCCGTCCACAACGGTAACTCTTTCTCCCAAGTATTCGGGATCAACTTCAATCTCAATACCGAGTATAAGAAAGAGCATATATGTATCATCTGATCCTGAAATTGCAACGGTTGATGAAAACGGAGTAGTAACATTTATTAAGGGCGGCGAATGTGTAATTACCGCATATTCCGTAGACGGCGGCCACTCTGCAACGATTAGGGCAATTACCACAAATGATACTACTGCGCTTAATGCGGCAATCAGTGAGTATTCTTCCGTAAATTATATGGATTATGAATACGAATACGGCACTGCATTCAAGGCGGCTTATGAAAATGCGCAGGCTGTAAGTGCAGACTATACTGCAACACAGGCTGAAATAGATAATGCTCTTGCGGCTCTTCAGACTGCTTACAATGATCTTGCAGAACATCCGTTCATCGGCGTGGGTACTGTTGCCCTCAAGATAAACGGCACTGATGTTAAAGACGGAGAATCTTACGTTAAAGACTCAGCCAGCAACAGTGTTGTCATAACCGCTTCTCACGCAGATGGCGCTATGATAAAATCAGCAGAGCTTACATATTCTGATGCTGAAAATGTTACTGCACAGGTAGACGGTAATGTTATTACCATTATTAAGGATAATGACGCCGAATTCGGCAAGATCACCGTTAAATATACTGTAACGGATGATTATGACAGAGTTTCGGAGATCACAAGAACAATAATGGTTACAGATACCGTAAAGATGATAGATTCGTTCAAATTCGTTTATGAGGGTGCAGAGGTAGACCGAGTTGATTACAAGGCTATTAACCTTTACGGAAAGAGCGTTCAGCTTTCGATAAATACTTATCCGGAAGCGGCTGAAAGCTATACTGATATTAAATGGTCTTCCAACAATTCAAAGATAACTGTTGATCAAAACGGTCTTGTTCAGATATCCGGCGTTATCCTCGCAAGCAATTACAGCGCTGAGATAACCTGTACCATCACGTTAAGTGACGGCTCAACAATTTCAAATACTATTCCCGTAACATTTACCGTATCAAGATAAGAAAGGAGTGCGGGCAATGAGTAAAAGCATAAAAAAGAAAATATCCGCATTCCTTGCGTTCGTTCTTGTTCTTACATGTTTTACAGGCTTAACCCTTGTAAGCGCACAGGACGGAATTGAAATCAATTCGGTAAATTTTCCTGATGATAATTTCAGAAGTTTTGTAACTCTTAATTATGATACAGAGCCTGATTCCGTCGGCGTATTAACGCCGTCGGAGATCTCGGCTGTAAAGAACATGCCTGTTTTTTCGTTCAGTGCGGACGGAATTAAAACTCTTAAAGGCATAGAATTTTTTACGGAGCTTGAAAGCGTTTATGCGGGCGCGCTCGGCCTTGAGGAAGCGGATTTTTCCGCCCTTACAAAACTGAGAAGTCTTACTGTAAACGGTAATAATCTGACTTCTCTTGATGTTTCGGCAAACACAGCGCTTGAAACTCTTAACTGCCGCGGTAACCTCAGCCTTGAAAGCCTTGTTCTTCCGCAAAGCATAAAAGAGCTTCAGTGTGACCAGTGTGCCCTGACTTCACTTGATGTAAGCGCCTGCACAGGACTTGTAAAACTTCAGTGTTATGATAATCAGATATCTGAGCTGAATCTTTCTCAGAACACTGCGCTCACAACCTTGATGTGCAGCGGAAACAGAATATTGTCTCTTGATCTTTCTGCAAATACTCAGCTTACGCATGTTACAGAGCAGTATATAGGCAATCAGAATATTTACGTAAGCGCAACTGCCTCCGAAAAAACGGTTTCCGTACCCGTCGGCGGTCTCAATGCCCAGAATATTGTTTCAACAACACTTTCTGACGGCGGTTATAATTCGGAAAACGGCGCGTTTGAATTTTCTGATTACAACAGCGCGCAGAACGGATTTGATTATTCTTATAATGTAAATCTCGCAGGCGCTGAATATATGAGCGTTCATGTTAATGTATCAAAGGATTTTTACAGAGTTGCATATTATGAGTCTCAGGGCGGAAATATGATAGATTTTTCCTATGTTGCTCCAGGCGGAAGCGTAACAGCTCCCGATTTTCCTCAGGCTCCGGAAGGATATGTATGCCCCTCGTGGAGCTCAGAGGCTCAGAATGTTACCCAGGATACGGATATATATGTTGTATGGCATGAAAGCCACAGCTATTCCGTTGTTGATTACAAAGAACTTGATGCAACTATAAGATGCTCCGTCTGCGGTGACGAATATCAGAAGAGTCTGTATGACTGTTTCAATGCTTCACTTGGTGAAGCCGATTATGACCCGCTTATGGATTATAACCATGACGGCCATATCAATTCCAGAGACCATGCTCTTATGTATCATACTTTTGAAGCAGAATAATTAAAGCTTGGTTTTACAAAATATTTGGCTTTAACGCACGCCGCCTTACCGAAAATAAACGGTAAGGCGGTTTTTCAATTTAAATACAAAAACGCCGTTGTTTTTACACATATGTATAAAATGGCAGTTGATTGATGTGCTGATTTATTTTATAATAAATATAATCGATACATGAATTATCTTAATGGATTTTTCCTGAAAGAAGAATGAGGTGTAAAATGAAAAAGTTTTTAAGTATTGCGCTTAGCATAATTATGGCTCTTTGCGTAATGCCGGCAGGTGTGGCATTTGCCGGCGGAGAAAGTACTATAAATGCAGGTGAAACTGTTACCGTAACTCTTGAAGGAGACGGTGATACATACATCCTGATTTTTGTTCCGCAGAGAACAAGTATTTACCGTATTGCGTCTCACACGGAAAATTTTGAGGATCCAAAATGCGATATTTTTGACAGCAAGGGTTCTCCGGTTGCTTCTTGTGATGATGATGCCAATGCTAATTTCGTTATTACTCAGGAATTTCAAAAAGGTGAGGAATATACTATCGTATGCGGAGGCAACGGCATAGGCGACGGTATTGAATACACAGTAGATATAATAGATACCACTCCTGCTGTAAAACCTTCAGCGCCTCAAAATCTTAAAGTAACTGATCTTACTGAAACAGGATTTAAATTAAGCTGGGACGCTGTTGAAGGCGCTGTTAAGTATTTGGTTTTTGATCCTACAACTGAGCCCAGTACTGCTAAATATGTAACCGAAAATTACTACGTTTTCAGCAACCTTAAAGTTGAAACGGAATACACTATTAAAGTTTTGGCTGTAGGCGAGGGAGGAATGAACTCTGATTCTACAGAGATCACTGTAAAAACCTTGGGTGAAGCACCTGCAGCTCCTACAGGTTTTACAGTTGAAAATATTACTTCAACAGGCTTTAAACTTTTGTGGAACGCTGCCGCTAATGCTAATGAATATGATATTTATATCGTGAGTGAAGACAGCGAAAAATTTGTCGGCACAACAAAAGACACATATTATACTTTCTCAGATTTAACACCCGGTCAGAATTACAGCATAAAAGTTGTTGCAAAGAATGAATACAATGAAGCTTCTGCAACAGCATCAGCACGAACTGCTCCCGCTGTTCCCGGTAATCTTAAAGCTTCTAATGTAACGCAGACAGGATTTAGCCTTGACTGGGATGATGTGTCATCAGCAAGCAATTATAGAATTACCGTGAAAGGCAACGGAGACACGAAAACCATAGAAACAACAGAAAGCAAATGCAGTGTAACAGGACTTTCTGCAAATACAAAATATACCGTTACTGTTGTTGCTGAAGATGAAGAGGGTCTTGTTTCTGATTCAGCGAATATCGAAGTAACAACAGATAAGGCGTCAACAGGTACAAAACCGTCAGCTCCAACAGGCTATAACGTATATGCACGCGGAAACGGCGGCAAATCGCTTTATCTTGAGTGGAAAGCATCTTCTAATGCAGACGGATATAAAGTATATAT
>UQBX01000027.1 GCA_900539425.1 uncultured Oscillospiraceae bacterium
CATACCGCCTTTTCTTGTTATCCAGCCCTCCGGCTGTATCGGTTGAGCAAAAGTCAGCGTGGGATTGATGTGGTATCTTTATCTAAGTGAACCCCCCGTTTCCCATTTTGATACTGTTCTGTTGCTGATGTTGAGCAATTCCGCAAGCGCGGATTGAGTTAAGCCCTTATCCTTTCTGAGAGAGCAAATAAATCTGCCGATTTCCTTTGCGTCCATATTACCACCTCAACAAAACAATAACAATCAGCGCCGTTTTTTACAACGAACGAAGCGGGGAAAGACTCCACGCACCGTGGAATTGTGCGTGTTTTCAGTGGATTTTCTAAAAAAGCGCCGATATTTTTTATAATTCTTCAAATGTAATGCCCACAATCATACTGTTTGATGACTGAGAAACCGAAACACTTGCTTTTCCGTTTGTATAAAGCCATCCACCTGAACTGTCATTTTCATCTCCTGCAACTTCTGAAAATCCGTTTTTCTCAAGAAGTTCAAGATAGTCATAGCAATCCTGCCTTGAAACATCATCAAGCGATACTGAAAAAATATTATCGTTCTCTATCTGATTTACAGGCACACCCGTTTGCGGTATGGGCACAGCGGCTGTATATTCATTTTCAGGCCATTCGCTTATCTGCGTAATGTTTGCGCCGCTCTCAGTCTGCTGTTCATTTGCAGTACAAGCGGATAAACAGAAAGCCAGAACAAGCGCAACGGCTATAGCTAAAAATTTTTTCTTCATAATAATTATTTTACTAAAGATTTAAGCAAGGCTATCTCTTGGGCATAGCCGTCAAGCTCATTGGGGGTTTCAAGAAACATGGGCAGATCTTTGAGATATTTATTGTTTACTATATTCTCAAAAGCCGCAATCCCTATATTGCCCTGCCCTATTTTCTCATGGCGGTCCTTGTGTGAGCCGAGAATATTTTTACTGTCGTTTATATGAAGCGCCTTAAGGCGGTCTATTCCGATAACACGGTCAAACTCCTCAAGCACGCCGTCAAGATCATTTACAATATCATAACCGCCGTCAAAAACATGGCAGGTATCAAGGCACACGCCTATTTTATTATTAATTTCAACGCCGTCAATGATACTCCTGAGTTCCTCAAAATTCCTGCCGACCTCTGAACCTTTGCCCGCCATTGTTTCAAGCAGAACTGTTGTGGTCATTTCAGGGAACATAACTTCATTAAGTGTTTGGATAATGAGCTCAATTCCGCGCTCTGCGCCCTGCCCCGTGTGTGAGCCGGGGTGGAAATTATAAAGCATTGACGGAGTATATTCCATTCTTCTGAGGTCATCTGCAAATGTTTCTCGCGCAAAGCGCCTTGTATTCTCATTTGCAGAACAGCAGTTCAGAGTGTACGGAGCATGGGCAAGTATAACACCTACGCCGTTTTCTGCGCTTTCCTGAAGAAAAGCTGCTACATCTTTTTCGTCTATATCCTTTGCCTTTCCTCCGCGCGGATTTCGCGTAAAGAACTGAAAGGTATTGGCTCCGATAGAAACAGCTTCTCTGAGCATATGGGTATAGCCCTTGGAGGCACTTAAATGAGCGCCTATTATCATAACGCTCCCCCCTTATCTGAGCGCTACTTGGCGTTCTTTGAGAATATCATCCTCCGCCCTTCCGCTCATGATATATTCAAGCAGATCGCCCACACAGCCATGATTACAATGACATGCTTCAAACTTGCATATCTCATGAATAGGCTTTGGCGCCTGCCCCGCGCATGCGGGAAGACCCACGGTTTTCAGCATATCCCAGTCATTATAATAATCGCCTATTGCGGCTATGTGCGACCTTTCTATGCCCATCTTATCCGCAAGCCACATTATTCCTGTGCCCTTATGAGTATCCTTTTGCAGCATTTCAAGGCTCCAAAGAGAAGACGCCATAAAGTTTGCATCGGGATTTTCATTTTTGTCTATATATTTCTGAAGTTCATTTATGGTGAGCGGGTTAGACCAGAAAATGACTTTCATCCAGCCTTCCTCAGGCACGTTATCTATATGGGTAACCTGATAGTGGGATTTATCAAAATACATCTGCCCGCGGGAGAGCAGACCTTTTTTAACTATATAAACATAATCGTCAAAAAAGATACCTACATCAACGCTGTGGCCGTGGGTATTAAATAGTTCACTTATCTCGCGAACAAATTCCCTGCCCTTGGGGCCGATAGTCTGCTTCCATAAAAGCTTTTCCTGACTGTAATCATAGACACCCGCTCCGTTTACAATTACGGCAGGGCGATTTGCGGGAACACGGTCATAATTTCTTTTAAGACTTGAAATCATTCTTCCCGACGCAAGAGTAAAGTTACCGCCGAGGGAAGTGAATTTTTTTATAGCATCATAATTCCTTTTCGGAAGTTTTCTGAATTTGTTGTTGAGTGTGCCGTCTATATCTGAAACAACAAGCCAGTTTTCAAAGGTTTTAGCCATAATGCGCCTCCTTTTTTCCGATTATATTATCACGGCTTAAAGCCGATTATTTTCAAGTTTAGATAAAAATTGTGTAAAATATTCAGGCAGTTCACTTTCAAACTCAAGCCATTCACCCGTTATGGGATGCCTGAATCCTATATGCTTTGCGTGCAGGCACTGCCCGTTAAGACCTTTCACGGGTTTCTTGGGGCCGTAGACCTCATCGCCCGCTATAGGGTGGCCTATGTATGATAGGTGCACTCTTATCTGATGAGTTCTGCCTGTTTCAAGAGTACATCGAAGATGCGTAAAACTGCCGTATCTGTTAAGGACTTTAACATGGGTTACGGCGGGTTTTGAATTTTTATAAACGACCGCCATTTTCTTTCTGTCCTTGGGATTTCTGCCTATCGGCTGAGAAACAGTAAATTCATCCTCTTTTATATTGCCATGCGCAACACATTCGTACGCACGTTCAAAAGAATGTTCTTTTATCTGATTTGCAAGGCCTGCATGAGCTCTGTCATTTTTTGCAACTATAAGCAGACCTGATGTATCTTTATCTATCCTGTGCACTATTCCGGGGCGCAATACTCCGTTTATTCCGCTGAGTGAACTGCCGCAGTGATAAAGAAGCGCATTTACAAGAGTGCCCGTATAATTACCGGCGGCAGGGTGGACTACCATACCCTTTGGTTTATTTACAACAAGCAGATCCCTGTCTTCATAAACTATATCAAGCGGTATGTTTTCCGCTTTCGCTTCAAGCGGAACAGGTTCGGGAACAAGCACGCTTATTACATCGCCCTCTCGGCATTTATAATTTTTAGCGGCGGGTTTTGAATTTACCGAAACATTCCCCTGCTCCAGAAGCTTTGCGGCAACCGAACGTGAAATATCGCTTAGTGCGCCGCTTATGAATTTATCTATTCTTTCCCCGCCGCTGTCCGGCGGAACATTAAGGATAAACGCGTTACTCAACGGTTTTATCCTCCTTTTTAAACAGATTTACCACAAGATAAAGTATCAGCGACACCGCGCCGAGTGTTACGGCACAGTCCGCAATGTTGAATATTGCAAAATTCACGAAAGTGGGCTCGATAAAATCCACTACATAGCCGTAAAGCGCTCTGTCGATTAGATTTCCGATACCCCCCGCACAGACAACGCCAAGGCTCCAGTAAAGCCAGAGCGGTTTGCATCTGTTTGAAAAAAGATACCACAGAATACCGATGCAAAGCACGGCAGTAAAAGCAACAAATATCCATCTTGCGCCGCTGAACATTGAAAATGCCATTCCCGTATTTTCGGAATAATTGAAGCGAACGAATCCTTTTATAAGTTCGAACGGCTCGCCGCCTTTTAAATATTTTACGGCAAGAAATTTTGTTATCTGATCAAACGCCGTTATAAGAATTATCATAACAGCGCACCATATATGCTTTTTTCTGTGCATAACTTCCTCCGGAATTAGTGCCGTATAGGCAAAAGAGGGGTGTTTTGCGCCCCTCTTTTTAATTTGTGCATTAATTAATTATTTACCCTCTTCTGCAAGAACTGCGGCGCAGTGTGCGCAGAGGTGCGGATGATTTTCATCACTGCCTACTGTTTCTGAGAATTTCCAGCAGCGTTCGCACTTTTCGCCCTTTGCGGGTTCAACGCCTACTGAAAGTCCCTCAACCTCGCCGTCAAATGACTGCTTTTCCTGTGTAACAGTTACGCCTGAAGTGATGAATATCTCAGGCAGAGCGGTCTCAACTGATTTAAGGAAATCATAAAGCTCTCCTTCCGCTCCGAGAACGACGTGGGCTTCAAGTGATTTACCTATCTTCTTTTCATTACGCGCAAGTTCAAGCGCTTTCTGAACATCAACACGTACCTTGTGGATCTTATCCCATTTTTCCATAAAGCTGCTGTCTGCGTTGATGAAATCAGCTGTTGGGATTTCATTGAATAGCGGTGATTCGGGATTTCTTGACTTATCGTGAGGCATAAATCTCCAGATCTCATCTGCAGTAAACGCAAGGATAGGTGTAAGCAGAAGAGTGAGTGAGTCAAGTATCTTATAAAGCACTGTCTGTGCCGCACGGCGTGTCTTAGAAGTGCTTACTGAGGTATAAAGTCTGTCTTTAAGAACATCGAAATAGAAGTTACTCATATCAACAACGCAGAAATTATGAATAGCGTGCGCCGCTGTATGATATTCATATATCTCATAGCCGTTTCTGGCAGTATTGATAACCTCATCAAGCTTCATAAGAGCATACTTATCAAGCTCCTCAAGCTCCTCATTGGGAAGCATATCCTTATCGGGGTCAAAATCATAAAGGTTGCCCAGACAGAAGCGGGCGGTATTTCTGATCTTTCTGTAATTATCAGAAAGCTGTTTCAATATATCCTTGCTGATTCTGATATCGGCATGATAATCAGAAGAAGCAACCCAAAGACGAAGAATATCTGCGCCGTACTGCTTGATGATATCCTGCGGAGCAATACCGTTGCCGAGAGATTTAGACATCTTCTTGCCCTCGCCGTCAACTGTCCATCCGTGTGTAACAATCTGCTTGAACGGAGCGCCGTTTCCGCCTGCAACGGAAGTCAGCAATGATGACTGGAACCAGCCTCTGTACTGGTCTGCACCCTCAAGATAAACATCTGCGGGACGTCTAAGGTAGTCGCGGTTTTTAAGAACGGCAGCATGGGTAGAACCGGAATCAAACCATACGTCCATAATATCGGTTTCCTTTTCAAATCCCTCAGCAGCGCCGCAGTGCGGGCACTTGTAGCCGTCCGGAAGGAAATATTCGGCATCGTGGGCATACCACGCATCTGAGCCCTCCTGACCGAAGATATCGGAAACTTTCATCATTATATCATTGTCAATGATCTCTTTGCCGCACTTTTTGCAGTAAACAACCGGAATGGGGACGCCCCATTTTCTCTGGCGGGAAATACACCAGTCGGCACGCTCGCGGATCATGCTCTGAAGACGATCTTTTCCCCATGCGGGATACCACTCAACATCTTCGGAAGCCTTGATTGCATCTTCCTTAAAGTCATCAACTGAGCAGAACCACTGAGAAGTAGCCCTGAAGATTATGGGCTTATGACAGCGCCAGCAGTGTGGATACTGGTGAATGATCTTCTGAAGTGCGAAGAGATTGCCTGTTTTTTCAAGATGCTCGGCAATAGGCTTGTTTGCCTCTTCGGTTGTAAGTCCTGCGAACTGGCCTGCTTCTTCAGTAAGTCTGCCGTGTGCGTCAACAGGAACTACAACGGGAAGTTCAGGATAATTCTTGCAGACTACAAAGTCCTCAACACCGTGGCCGGGGGCAGTGTGAACACATCCTGTACCGCTTTCAAGAGTAACGTGATCACCAACGATAACAAGTGATATTCTGTCAATAAACGGGTGACGGCACTTGATATACTCAAGCTCGCTTCCCATGATGGTGCCGAGTGTTTCATACTCGGTTACGCCTCTTGCCTCCATAGCGGACGCGGCAAGCTCTGTTGCCATTACATAATATTCATCCCCGCTCTTGATAAGTGAATACTCAAAATCAGGGCCTACACAGATAGCCACATTTGCGGGCAGTGTCCATGTAGTTGTTGTCCAAATTACAAAATAGGTTTTGCTGAGGTCTGCGCCCATGGCGGTGAGTTTGCCCAAGTCATCCTCAACATTGAATTTTACATAGATTGAATGGCACGGATCCTCTGCGTATTCTATCTCCGCCTCCGCAAGAGCAGTATTGCAGTCTGGGCACCAGTAAACCGGCTTCAGGCCCTTATATATATATCCCTTTGTTGCCATGGAAGCAAAAACTTTTATCTGCTCCGCCTCAAAATCCTTGGTAAGTGTGATGTAAGGATTATCCCATTCACCGATAGATCCCAGACGCTTAAAGCTTTCACGCTGCATATCAACATAGCCGAGAGCAGTCTCTCTGCATATCTTGCGCAGTTCAAGGTCTGAAATATTGCTGTGAGCTGAAATATGAGCTTCTTTTCTTGCTTTGAGCTCAGTGGGAAGACCGTGAGTATCCCAGCCCGGAACATAGGGTGATTTATAACCCGTCATATTCTTATATCTTACAATAAAATCCTTTAAGGTCTTATTGAGCGCATGGCCGATATGGATATCGCCGTTTGCGTACGGAGGGCCGTCATGCAGAATAAAGAGCGGCTTGCCCTCGTTGTTTTCCATAAGCTTTTCGTAAAGATTATTATCGTACCAGTCTTTGAGAATCTCCGGCTCACGCTGGGGAAGATTTGCCCTCATGGGGAAATCCGTTTTCATCATGTTTAAAGTATCTTTATAGTCCATTTCAATCAACAACCTCTATGTAATTATTTTCTTTTTTTCTTAAAAAATCCCTTGAATTTAACTCCGCCGTCTTCGTCATCTTCTTCATCGGGGGGAATAAGACTTATTTTTTCACTAGTTCTTACGCCCTCAGGCTTTACGTGGAAAAAATCTTCAAAAGGGAGATGCTGTCCGTCCTCCTCATCATCATTTTCCTGCTGCTCCATTTCGGGCTCTTCATTTATCTCGGTAACTTCCCCGTCATCTGCAGGATCCTGTGAAAAAGCGTCTATAGCTTCCTTAACATCGGGCTCTTCATCCTCTTCCTGAGCATCTGACTTGGAAATCTCTTCAAGCTCATACTCAACGTCAAAATCGTCGTCTGCGCTGTCCTGAGTATCCTCTTCCTCGTCCTGCGTAAAAGCAACATCATCCTGCTCTTCAGGAGCATTTGAATTGTCTTCAGCAGTATCCTCATCGGCTTCGGCCTCTGAGGTTTCCTCTGCCTGCTCATCCTGAATTTCCTGAGCCTCGTTTTCTGCTATATCCTGCTCTATCTCATCTATCTTAGCAGAAACATTTTCAATATTCTGCTGAGTTTCGTCTATTTTATCTGATATTTCAGCATCATCTGCCGAAACGGGAGCCTCCATCATATCGCCGAGCTTTTGAAGCTGAGCCTCATAAAGAGAAACAAGTCTTTCTTTGAACGCATCAGCCTCTTTTTTAAGATTATTCGTAAGGCTTTCGTAATAATCCTTTTCTTCCTTAGATTTTGTAAGAAGCTCCTGCGAAATATTTTTAGCTTCAGTAAGAAGTCCTGCGGCGTCAGCTTTTGCGTCTGCAAGCTCCTTATCAGCTTTTTCACGGGCTTCGCTGAGTATTGCCTCAGCTGCTTCTGTTTTTTCCTTTGTAATATCAGCCGCATATTCACGAGCTTCTGAAATTATCTTCTCTGCTTTTGCCTTTGCTTCCATAACTGTGTTCTGAACAGTATTAGCGCTGTCCGCAAGCAGTTTTTCAGATTTCTCCTGAGCCTCTTTTTCAACTTTGGAAGCAGCCTTCTGCGCAGTAAGAAGAGTATCTTTTATTGAATCTTCCTCCGCTCTGTATTCCTCTATTTTAGCGGCAAGGATCTCCATTTTTCTGTAAAGTTCCTTATTTTCATCATAAATGGCAGAAAACGACTCCTCTATCTGCTGAAGGAACTCATTTGTTTCATCAATATCATAACCGTGTGATGCGGTTGAAAGCACTTTTTCTTTGATCTGGCTCGGCGTAATCATAATTTATTCTCCTCTCTTTTACGCTCAGTACATTATCATTCCGTTGTTTTCAAGTTCATCAATAAGATCACCCATAACATCAACATTATAAGGCGTGATTATGTAAGTGCTGTTTGCAACTCTCTTTATCTGCCCGTTATTGGCATAAGCCACGCCGCTGAGGAAATCAAGAAGCCTGCGTGCAATATCCCTGTTTGTAGATTCAAGATTGAGCACAACAGTTCTTTTTTCATTAAGATTATCGCCGATTGCGGCGGCCTCCTCAAACCTTTCGGGCTTTACAAGCACTACCTGCAGCTGAGCAGTAGTGTGTATATTCATAACCTTATCATTTTCAGCTCTTGTGCGGTGTATTTTTTCGGGTTTCTCCTCCCTGGGCACATTCACGCTTTTGCGCTTTTCCCTTTTTGGAGGAGCGGGCATGGAATAAGATGGCTGTTCCTCATAAAAATCATCAAATTCGTCATCATCATTCTCGCGTATGATATCCGCAAACTTATCAAAAAGACCCATAAAGCAACCTCCTAATTATATTTTCTGGCTCCGAATATTGCGGAACCTACTCTTACTATATTTGAACCCTCGGCTATGGCGGCGGTGTAATCCGCGCTCATTCCCATAGAGAGAATATCCATATTTATATTATCTATTTTTTTATCTTTAATGTCAATGAAATATTGCCTTACAGCGGCAAAATAACGGCGTGCCTCATCCTGATTTTCACATATAGGCGGGATAGCCATAAGCCCTTTTATTTCTATGGCGGGCAATTCAGATATCTGATACAGCGTTTCAACAAGCTCCTGCGGCATAATTCCGCTTTTGCTTTCTTCCTGACCGATATTCACCTCGGCAAGGCATTTCGTAACAATGCCGCGCGCGGCGGATACACGAGATATCTCCTTTGCAAGTTTAAAAGACGATACGGATTCTATCATATCCACCTCGCCCACTATCTGGCGCACTTTGTTGGTCTGCAAATGGCCTATAAGGTGTTTTTCAACACCGGCGAGCTCAAGCTCATCCCTTTTGCCGAGATATTCCTGAACTCTGTTTTCTCCTATAAGATCTGCGCCGAGTTCAAGAGCCTTATTTATATACGGCGGCTCTACCGTTTTTGTTACGCACATCAGACGCACATCATTTTCATTTCTGCCCGCTTTGACGGCGCTTTCCATAACATTATCAAGAATACGCCTGTAATTCTCCTCAACGGACTTCATTCTTTCCTCATCAATTATATACTTCCCCATCATGCAGCTCCTTTCCCTGAATAATAATCTGGTCATAAAGCTTAATGCCGTTTTCCGAATCGGGGTCATAACTGAGAACAACATAATCCCCGTCGGTATAAAGCACGTCTGCACTGCGCCACTCTACAACTGAAGCCACAAGCGCATAAACGCCTCTTTCCCCATTGTTCACATGAACCGCGGCAGACGGTACTCTTATACCCGTGTAGGAATTTACACGGATCTCTATATTTGCAAGCCGCATTGAAACGGTGTCGCTGTTGATATCGTCGCAGGAAAGAACAAGAACTGTCTTTTCCTGCCCGAGCTCCGGCTGAGCGCCGCTGACAATTTTGCAGCTGTAAACACTGTCTGTACCCGAAACGGCAACATCTATTCTGTCTCCATTTTCAAGGCCTTTCACATCATCCACGCTGACTTCGGCGCAGAAATACCATTCAAAATCCGTGATGATCTTACCTGATCCCTGAGCGGTTTCAGCGTTTTGCGCCTGCTCCACCCATGATTCAAATGTATCAACACTGAGATTTTCTATATTATCATAATCAAAAGCGCCCTCAAGGGAATCCGTATATTCGGAATATATACCTGATTCTTCAGCTTTTATACTGCCCGTGGGCTGATTTGAACTTATGTTGAGCGCGCTCATTTTATCCTCAATTTCCCTCATAACGGAGGAAAAATCAATATCTTTGCCTATAAGTATCTGGCGGCGGGTAAATCTGTCATTAAGTTCATAAGCGTTGTCTGTGACTTCGCTTACATTCTGCACCGCGGCGGCACGCACATATTCGTTTATATTTTCAATAATACTGCTGTCAAGCGATTCAACATCCGTTGCCTGACCTACAGACTGGCTTTCCATATCGGAATAATACCTGAGTTCATCCTCAAGATCAACATACTGTGAATAAGCGGAAGCCGCTTCCTGAGAATCAAAGGTAAGAGCGATCTCGCCGCCTTTATAGACTTTTTCACAGTCATCTACCGAAGAAACGGTAACAGCCGAGCCGCTGCTCTGCACCACCTGTTCGTCTCTGACTACAAGGGCGGTGGTATCAACCGTTTCATATACGGTTGACTGAAGCGCAGTCTGAGTTTTAAGACTTACATTAAACGCAGAATAAAGCTGAACGCCCATATATACTGCAATAATTGCGGCCACAAAAATTATAGCGGCATTCTGCTTTTGCGTTTTGGAAAGTTTAATCTTTCTGAACATTTTTGTAAAATCAAGACCTGCCATTTAAAAATTCCCTGCTTATCCTGACGGCGGTATCAGCAATATTTTCACTGCCGTCATCAACGCAGAGCCTTACTGCATTCTGACGGCGTTTGAACCATGTGATCTGCCGTTTTGCGTATCTTCTTGTTTCCCGCTTGATATTCTCCGCTGCTTCTTCAAGGCTTAGCACGCCTTCAAAATACGGTTTGAGTTCCTTATGCCCTATTGCCTGAGCCGCCGTTTTTCCGCCTTCATCAAGACAGCAGCGCGCTTCATTCTCAAGCCCGTTTTGAAGCATTATGTCAACACGGCGGTTTATCCTGCCGTAAAGGTCTTCTCTGTTTTTATAATCTATCACAAAGTAAAGCGCGTCATAAGGAGATTCTTGGCTGACGGCTTCCTTATCCGCCTCACTTTTTGTTTTGCCCGTAAGATAATATATCTCAAGCGCGCGGGCAACGCGTTTCTTATTGTTTTTATGTATCTTTTGGGCGGCCTCAGGATCTGCTTTTTCAAGTTCGGCGTGAAGTTCATCCTCACTTTGCGCCATAAGCCTTTCACGCAAATCCGGGTCGTTTTTTGTTTCTATGAAGTTCACATTATCAATAAGGCTGTCTATAAAAAGCCCCGTTCCGCCCGCTATAACAGGAACTTTGCCTCGCGATACGATATCGCTGATAATACCGCGGGCAATATTGCAGAAATCGGCGGCAGAAAAAGGAACGTCCCTTTCAAGAAACTGCACCATATGGTGCTCAATACCCGCCATTTCCTGCTCAGTAGGCGCCGCAGATGCTATTTCCATTCCCTTATATACCTGCATAGAATCGGCAGAAATAACTTCTCCTCCCACAGCCTTTGCAATTTCCACAGCAAGAGTTGTTTTACCGCTTGCAGTAGGGCCTGCCACTACTATTACTTTTGTTTTATCCATCACTGCACCCTGCCGAACTGTTTTTCAAGCTCATAACGTGATATTTTCACCATAACGGGTCTGCCGTGGGGGCAGTATCTTATTTCGGGCATTGAGAGAAGTTTCTCAACAAACAGTTCTCTTTCCTGCGGTGTTGTTTTATCCCCGCCCTTGACTGCCGCGCGGCAAGACGAAGAATGGAATATCCAGTCCATTTTCTCCGGCTCGATATCAGTTTTATGCTCAAGCAGCTTCTGGGCTATCTCAAGTATTAAATCCTTTACATCACAGCCCTCAAGGAGAGCAGGTATCTCACGCACTATAACGGTGTTTGAGCCGAAATCCTCAGCCGCAAATCCGCATTTTGAAAGCAGATGAATATTTGAAATAACCGCCTCGTATTCCTCCGGAGTCATTGAAACTGCGGCGGGCACAAGCAACGCCTGTGAAGCGATGCCCGTCTGTGCCGCTTCTTTTTTAAGTCTTTCAAAATTCATGCGCTCGTGAGCGGCATGCTTGTCTATATAATAGAGATCGTTTTTAATCTCAACGATGATATATGTATTAAACGCCTCTCCCACAACTTTAAATGCGGGAACATCGTCTTTCTCATCCACCACTGCAGCGGCTGGTGCCGATGCTTCCTGAGCTGAAGGCTGGGCGAAGACGGTGTTTTCAGGCTTTTCGGCAGTGTCTTTTTTATCTGAAAAATCTATTGTAACGGTTGTAGAATATTCATTTTCCTCAACGGTTTCATTCTCAGAAAAAATTCTGCCGCTTTTTATTTTATAATCTTTAGGATCGCCGTAGCTGTCCTTTCTTTTATGCTCGGTATATCCTGACGGAGCCGCCACGCGCCACGGATTATTTGCCGTAGCATTTGAAAACTTGAGCTGCGACGGCTGCTCGGGTTTAACTCCGAAATCTATTTTTGACGTTTGAGTTTCAAGATTTCTGTAATTTCTGCCGTTGGCGTCAGAATAAAAACTGCCTTCTTTTACAGAATTTTTAGTTTCCACAGCAGTTTTGACGCCGTAATAAACAAGGTCAAAAACAGGCTTTTCATTTACGAAACGCACCTCTGTTTTTGACGGGTGAACATTTACGTCCACAAGTTTAGGATCTATCTCAATATTAAGTACGCAGGCGGGATACCTGCCAACCATAATGAGATTTTTATATGCCTGCTCAAGCGCCGCCATTGCGGTAGCGCTTTTCACCAGCCTGCCGTTAATAAAGAAAAACTGCATTGACCTGCTTTTTCTTGACTGGTGCGGGCGGCTTACGTAACCCGTGAGGCGCATTGAATTATATGAATAATCGGTTTCTATAAGAGTATCCGAAAGTTCTGCTCCGAATACCGAATAAACGGTGCCTTTAAGATCAGAATTGCCGGAGGTGATAAGCACCTGCTTGCCGTCTCTTATAAACCTGAAAGAAATTTCGGGGTGTGAAAGGGCAATTCTATCCACAACGCCCTGAACGGCATTTCCCTCCGTAACATCTTTTTTAAGGAATTTCATTCTTGCGGGAACATTGAAGAAAATATCCCTTACAACCACAGTTGTGCCGTTTGGGCATCCCGCATCGGAAAGGCTTATCTTTTCGCCCCCGTTTATCTCATACCGTGTTCCGGAGCTTTCATTTTCCGTTTTTGTAAGCAGCTCCACTTTCGCAACCGCAGCTATTGAAGCCATTGCCTCTCCCCTGAAGCCGAGAGTGCCTATGGCATTTAAGTCCTCGCCTGTGGATATTTTCGACGTTGCGTGGGAAATGAATACTTTTTCAACATCTTCCCTTGCTATTCCGCAGCCGTCATCGGTTATGCGGATATAGGTGGTGCCGCCGTTCTTTATCTCAACTATGATATGCCTGGCTCCGGCGTCTATTGAATTTTCAAGCATTTCTTTAACAACGCTCATCGGCCTTTCAACCACTTCGCCTGCGGCAATAAGGCTGTAAACCTCTTTGGGAAGAATATTTATGTGTGCCATGCATATCACCTCTTTTTTAACTTAATTCTTCTGCCTTTTTCTTTAAATCATAAAGCGTTTGCATTGCTTCTATCGGAGTTAAAGTATTAACATCTGTTGCTCTGAGTATTTCAAGTATCTCATTTCTGCCGTTTGCGGAAAAGTTATACTGAATATCTTCCTCTTCCTCAACAACAGCCTCCTCCGCCTTGAATTCTATACTTACCTTGTTCTTTTCAAGTTCTTTTAAAATCGCTTTTGCCCTGCGCACAACGCTTTCCGGCACACCGGCAAGCTTTGCAACTTCAATACCGAAGCTTTCGTCAGCGCCCCCGCGGACTATCCTGCGCAGGAAAGTAATATCATCTCCGCGTTTTTTAACAGCTATGGAATAATTCTTAACGCCGTCAAGCATACCCTCCATTGCCGTCAGCTCGTGATAATGCGTAGCAAAAAGCGCTTTTGCGCCGAGCGTTTTCTTTTTGCACACAAATTCGAGCACGGCACGGGCAATGCTCATGCCGTCAAAAGTTGAAGTGCCCCTGCCTATTTCATCAAGTATTATAAGACTTCTCGGGGTGGCGTTTTTGAGAATAGAGGAAACCTCGCTCATCTCCACCATAAAGGTTGAACGGCCTGTTGCAAGGTCATCCGACGCGCCCACTCTTGTGAAAATAGCGTCCGTAATACCTATGCTGGCACTGCGGGCGGGCACGAACGAGCCTATCTGAGCCATAAGCACTATAAGAGCTATCTGGCGCATATATGTTGATTTACCTGCCATATTGGGGCCTGTGATTATCATACAGCGGTTATCGTCCGTATCGAGCATAGTATCGTTCGGGACGAACAACGCGCCTTCCATAAGTGCCTCAACAACAGGGTGTCTGCCGTCCTTTATCTCTATGGCGCCGCTTGTGTTAATCTGCGGGCACACATAGTTGTTGTTGACGGCGACTTCGGCAAGTGAAGCAAGCGTATCAAGGGAAGCCAGCGCTTTAGCCGTTTTCTGTATTCTCTGCGCTTCATTTGAAACGCTTTCACGCACGGAGCAGAACACGTCATATTCAAGCGCCACGGCTCTGTCCTTTGCGCCGAGCACCTTGCCCTCAAGGTCTTTTAGTTCCTGGGTTATATATCTCTCACAGTTTGTGAGCGTCTGTTTTCTTATGTAGTCTTCAGGCACAAGGTCTTTGTATGAATTTGTAACCTCGATATAATATCCGAAAACTCTGTTGTAGCCTACTTTAAGCTTGGGAATACCTGTTTTCTCACGCTCTCTTGCTTCTATTGAGGCAATGATGCCCGCTCCGTCCTCCATAATGCTTTTGAGCTCATCGAGTTCGGGGCTGAAGCCTTTTCGTATCATTCCGCCCTCACGCAGAGAAAACGGCGGTTCATCCACGATAGCGCGCTGAATGAGGTCGCGCACATCAGAAAGTGTATCAATCTGACGGTAAATCTCTTTCAGATAAGCGCTGTTTGCGTTTTCAAGCAGACCTTTTATCTCAGGCAGTTTTTCGCAGGTTGCCTGAAGGGACCTGAGTTCCTTTGCGTTTGCAGTTGAATATGCAACTCGCGCCATAAGCCTTTCAACATCGCTTACGCCTGTGAGCGCGGCTCTTATCTTATCCCTTGTTTCGGGATTATCCGCAAGCTCACCAACGGCATTTTGGCGCCTTGTTATTCCCGCGGCGGACATAAGCGGCATTTCAAGCCAGCTGCGTATCATACGCTTGCCCATGGCGGTCTTTGTTTTATCAAGTACCCACAACAGCGAGTGTTTTTTATCGCCCGTCATCATTGAACTTGTGAGTTCAAGATTTCGGCGGGCATTCATATCGAGTTTCATATACTCGGTATCGTCAAAGTAATCTATATCCGCCGGCGCTTCAATCTCGTCTTTCTTCTGCACCTCTTTGAGATAATCTATTACTGCTCCGAGAGCGCAGACAACGCTTTTACTGCTGCCGAGGGAGAGCGAATCTATTTCTTTTTTACCGAGGGTTTCGAGGATAAGATCCGTTGCTCCTTCAAAGCTGAATTTGCTGTCATCAAGCAGCTGAACTTTTGTGCCGAGACGGTCTTTTATAAATTTTGCAACAGAGCTGAAATCAAGAGCGCCCGAATTTACAAGCACCTCTTTAGGCTGATACGTTGCAAGCCTGTCCATAATCTGCTCTTCGGGATTGCTGCCCTTTACGGCAGTAAGATGAAATTCGGCTGTTGAAACATCGGCAAAGCAGATACCTGTTTCGCTGTCCGTTTTACAGATACAGCACAGATAATTGTTTACGCCGTCCTCCAGCATATTCCCCTCAATAACGGTGCCGGGAGTTATTATTCTGACAACATCACGCTTTACAAGCCCCTTTACAAGTTTGGGGTCTTCAAGCTGTTCGCATATTGCAACTTTATATCCCCTGTTTACAAGCTTTGCGATATAGTTGTCCGCCGAGTGAAACGGCACGCCGCACATAGGCGCCCGCTCCTCCTGGCCGCAGTCCCTGCCCGTAAGGACAAGATCCAGCTCTTCGGAGGCGATTTTGGCGTCATCAAAAAACATTTCGTAGAAATCGCCCAAGCGAAAGAACAAAAGCATATCAGGGTATTTGCTTTTAATATCAAAATACTGCTCCATCATGGGCGAAAGCCCGTTTTGCTTTTTACCCGCCATATTCATCCTCCTTCAAAATTTTATTAGATGCGGAATTTACAAATCAGCAACCGCAGCCGCCACCGCAGGTTGAGCAGTTGTGAGTGCAGGACTCATCGGGGATTTCACATGTTTCAGGATCTTCGCCGTCAAAGAAGAGGCCTATCATCTTGCTGATATACTGAGCCATTTCTTCCATCTGAGAAGCGGCGGCTGAATAAACCTCCATATTCTCGTTCTGCATAATCTCTTCATAAAGTTTCTGATAATCATTCTGAAGCTGCTCAATCTTTTCCTTATCAGCGTCATCACCCTTGCCGGTTTCCTGCTGATACTGAAGTGAGTAGAGCTGAAGCTGTTTCATCTTTTCCTGAAGATCCTGGTCTGCATCATTTTTTGCAGCAGCGTCCTGAAGCGCTTTGAAGCGCGCGTCTTTCTGAATTTCCTTTCCGAGTTCGCGAAGTGCGTTTTCAAGTGCCATAATATTTATTCCTTTCAAAATTAAATTTATTATATTATTCCGCGAGCCTGCCCTTTAAAACATAAGTGAGCGGCTCGGTAACGGTGATGTTTTTAAAAGTGCCTATAAGGTCTTTACTGCCTTCAAATTCAATTATAATATTTCCGTCCGTTCTTGCCTCAAGTGAATTTTCGCCGTGCTTTCCTTTACCGTAAATAAAGCATTTAAAAGTTTTGCCGGCGTACTTTTTCATATTCTCAGCAGAAATCTTTTCCTGAACGGCAAGCAGTTCCCTGAGCCATTTGCCTTTTTCCTCCGCAGAAACGGGGTCAGGCATCTCAGCGGCGGGTGTGCCCTTTCTGGGTGAATAAATGAATGTGAACAGCGAGGTGAATTTTACCTCTTCAATAAGTGAAACGGTGTCTCTGAACTCCTCATATGTTTCGCCGGGGAAACCAACTATTATATCCGAAGTTATTGAGAGCGCATCACCCATAAGCTCTTTTGCGTAATTTATAAGAGAAAGATATTTTTCTCTTGTGTAATTTCGGTTCATCGCTTTGAGCACACGGTCATTGCCGCTTTGAAACGGCAGGTGCAGGTGCTTTGCAACTTTATCGCACTCAGCCATTGTTTCAAGAAGCTCTTTGGTGCAGTCCTTGGGGTGGCTTGTCATAAAACGTATTCTGAAATCGCCGTCTATATCGTTTATCATTCTGAGCAGCTGAGCAAAAGTTACCCGAGGGTTCAGATTTTTGCCGTATGAATTTACATTCTGACCGAGGAGCGTTATCTCCTTACAGCCGCTTTCAACAAGCTCTTTTGCCTCTTTCAATATCTGCTCAGGCTCACGGCTGCGCTCACGCCCGCGAACATAGGGCACAATACAGTAAGTGCAGAAATTATTGCAGCCGTACATAATCGGCAGCCATGCTCTTTTGTCCTCATCCCTGAGAACAGGCACGCCCTCTGCAATTACGCCGTCTGCATCAGGTGTTTCAAACACGCGTTTTTTTCCTGTAAGCGTTTTGTAAATAAGTTCGGGCAGTCTGTAAACCACATGCGTGCCGAAAACAAGATCCACAAAAGGAAAGCTTTTTTTAATCTTATCAGCGATATGCTGCTGCTGCATCATACAGCCGCAGCAGGCAATAACTGTGCCGGGGTTTTCGTGTTTATACTTTTTCAGAGCGCCTACATTGCCGAACACTCTGTCCTCCGCATGTTCACGCACGGCGCAGGTATTGAATATAACAAGCTGAGCCTGAGTGCGCTCATTGGTAAAACCGTAGCCCATTTCGCTTAACATGCCTTTTATTTTTTCGCTGTCTGCCACATTCTGCTGACAGCCGTATGTTACAACGCAGGCAAGCGGCTGTTTTTCATAGCGCTTAGAGATAACGGACTTTACCTTTTTGCAGAAATTTTTCTGAATGTCTATTTCCGTTTTATCCACTATCCCGATTTTTGAAGAAAAGCTGTCCATTACCTCACCTCTTTTTTTGATAATATTACGGATACTTACACTTTTCCATAATATTTTTAATTATATCAAAAGGCGCATATATATTCAATAATAAATTATTAAATAATTTAAAATATTATTATATATAGCACATTTTACGCTTTATATTGAAAAACGCTCAGATTTTTGTTAAAATTGAAACATATAAAATCAATTTATCCGCCCTTGGGCGGGAAAGGATATGCAAAATGCTCAAAAAGAGAGGCGCCGGCGTGCTTATGCACATCAGCTCTTTGCCCGGCAGATACGGAATAGGCGTTTTTGACGAAAACGCAAGGCATTTTATTGACAGGATTCACGATATGGGTTTCACTTACTGGCAGGTACTGCCGTTCAACCCTATTGACGGTTCCAACAGCCCTTACTGCTCACCAAGCGCGTTTGCGGGAAACTATCTCTTCATTGACCCGCAGGGGCTTTGCGATATGGGTCTTGTAAACCAGAGTGATGTTGAGGAAAACGTATACCAAGGCACGCCTTACACTGCCGACTATGAATTTGCCGCAGAAAAGAGATACAATCTGCTTAAAAAAGCATTTTTAAACACCGACGGCGAAACGGCACAGCGCATAAAGGAATTTGAACTTGAAAACCCTTGGCTTACCGATTATGCCGTTTATATGGCTGCAAAAGAGCAAAACGGCGGCAAACCGTGGTGGCAGTGGGATAAAAAGCAAGCTGTTTATTCCGAGTGCATTAAGGATATATATTCATTTGAGGAGAGCGCCGCTTTCTGGAAGTTCGTGCAGTATATCTTCTACAAACAGTGGTTTGAAATAAAGAAATACGCAAATGAAAAAGGCATTGCCGTTATAGGCGATATGCCTATTTACGTTGCCATGGACAGCGTTGACGTATGGGCGGACCTGCCGCTTTTCAAAATAGATAAAAAAACGCTCAAAGCAAAGAAAGTAGCCGGAGTACCGCCCGATTATTTCAGTGAGGACGGCCAGCTGTGGGGCAATCCCATTTATGACTGGGCAACTATGAAAAAAGACGGCTATTCCTGGTGGATTTCAAGAATAGGATCTGCGCTCAAAACTTTTGACGTAGTGCGAATAGACCATTTCCGCGCGTTTGCAAGCTATTATGAAGTTGA
Source organism: uncultured Oscillospiraceae bacterium (assembly GCA_900539425.1). Classification (GTDB taxonomy): domain Bacteria; phylum Bacillota; class Clostridia; order Oscillospirales; family Acutalibacteraceae; genus Eubacterium_R. Next base: position 19,136 of record UQBX01000027.1, read on the forward strand.
CGCAGACGCAGAAAATGCAAAAAAGGGCGAATGGAAAAAAGGGCCGGGCATGGATCTTTTTTCAAAAGTATTTGAAAAATTCCCTGCCGCTCCTATTATTGCGGAAGACCTGGGCACTTTCGGAGAAGATGTTATAAAACTGCTTAAAGACACGGGATTTCCGGGTATGAAAGTAGTTCAGTTTGGCTTTGACGCACACGCTGATTCTGCGCACCTGCCTCACAATGCAGTTCAAAACAGCATAAATTATGTTGGAACGCATGACAACAACACCCTGCTTGGCTGGCTTTGGGAAGCAAGCGAAGAAGAACGCCGCTTTGCGCTTGATTACTGCGGTTTTTTGGGTGATAACTGGGGTGAGGGCGGATACAAAAGCCCCTCCTGCCGTAAGATAATAGAAACCGTATGGAAGAGCAGTTCAAACGTTGCCATGATATCTTTTCAGGATATGTGCGGCTTCGGCAGTGACGCCAGAATGAACATTCCCGGAGTAGCGGACAAAAACTGGCGTTTTCGCACAACCAAAGAAACTATTGACAGCGCTGACGTAGATTATTATTACAGAATAAACTCCCTTTACAGAAGAATGTACCCCGTTTTTGAATAAAAATAAAAACGAACTGCGGAATATTCAAAATATAATTGTCAACAAAAAAACTCCTGCATAGAATGATATGAAGTTAGCTTCAAATATTCTGCAAAGGAGTTTTTTTATGGCAAACACCATTATTGACGCCGGTGAAAACCGCATAAATGAGGCTGTGTGCGTAGACACAAAGCGCATTTATGACAGCTGTGTTTCAAAAGATTGCCTCGAGGATCTAAGAGTTACGTTTTTTTCAAGAAGCCAGAGGCTGATTGACGAGGCGGTAAGCGTAAAATGCCGCGAATGCACAGTAGTTTCCGTTTCCATTGATGTGGACGAAGTGCCGTTCAACAGAGGTTACTACGCTGTAGACATCACATTCTATTTCCGCCTTGAATTTGATACTTACTCAGCGCCGTGCACTACGCCTGAAGTGGCAGTGGGCTATGCGCAGTTCACCAAAAAATGTATACTTTACGGCTCAGACGGCAATGTAAAGGTATTCAAATCAAATCCGCAGTCTGATAATTCCGACTGCCCCGAGGCGCCTCACTACACAAATCCCACCGCAAAGGTGCAGACGGTTGATCCCGTTATACTTGCCTGCGATGTTATCGATCTGTGCGATTGCTGCATTCCGCTGTGCACATCATTCCCGCAGTGTATCCTTAAAAATTCGCAGGATACCGTGCCGAGTGCCGGAGCTTCAAAAGCCGTGCTTGTAACGCTTGGTCTTTTCAGCATAGTTCAGATGGAAAGGGATGTTCAGATTCTTATTCCCGCATACGATTACTGCATTCCTAAAAGAGAGTGCGAGTGCAACACTCAGAATCCGTGCGACACATTCCAGAACATCGACTTCCCCGTTGACGAATTTTTCCCGCCCGAAAAATCAGACGGCGGCGGATGCTGCTGTGATAAGGACGACAAGGATTCCGACGATAGAAAGTAAAATGCTGTGCTGCGGCAAAACAAAAGCCTGCCGAAAGGCAGGCTCATTTTTTATATATAAATATCCAAATTTTGTGTCAACAGAGCTCAAAATCACACTTTATCAAGCTTTGCGAAGTTTGACATCAGCTTTTTGGTGCCCGCTTTATCAAACGCTATTTCCAGCAAAACATCGTTGCCCATAGGTTTGGCGGAAAGTATAATGCCCGTGCCGAAAGCCTTGTGGCGAACTGTATCACCAACATCAAAGCGTGCTGAATTTCCTGATTTTTCATAACCGACCTGACCGAATTTGTGAGATGTGACGGCGCTTCTTGCCTGCGGATTTTCCGCAAACGCACTTCTTGTGAAAGCGCCGCGCGGGGTAAACGCACGAACGGTAATATCGTTTACAACATTCATAGGTATCTCACGCAAAAATCTTGACGGTGAATTTCTGCTGGTTGTGCCGTAAAGCATACGGCGGCGTGCGTTGAGAAGATAGAGTTTTTCCTTTGCACGTGTTATTCCCACATAAGCAAGGCGGCGCTCCTCCTCAAGGTCTTCCTCGCTGAAAAGCGACTGGTTTCCGGGGAATATTCCGTCCTCCATACCGGGGATGAAAACTATGGGAAATTCAAGGCCCTTTGCGGCGTGGAGAGTCATAAGCACAACGGCATCATCATCGCTGTTGTATGTATCTATATCCGAAACAAGAGCAACATCCTCAAGGAAATCGGAAAGTTCAAAATCCTCATTTTCCTGCTGGTAGCGGATAAACATTGTTGAAAGTTCGTTGATATTATCTTTTCTGTCCTGCGCAGTATCGGGATCTTCATCAAGATACTCGTTATACTCTGTTTTTTCAAGTATCTCCTGAAGCAGGTCGGAAAGGGACATACCATCCTCAAGGCACTGCTGAAAATGCTTTATAAGGTCGGCAAACTCACCAAGTCTGCGCGCCGCGCGCTGTGTTTTCTGAAATTCATCAGCACGTTCACATACCTCAAATGCCGAAATGCCCAAGCCGGTTGATATCTCCATGACATTAGCGAACATGGTATCGCCTATTCCTCGCTTAGGAACATTGATAATACGCTGTACCCTGACATTATCGGCAGGATTGTTTATCACTGCGAAATAGCTAACGATATCCTTAATTTCCTTGCGGTCAAAGAATCTGTGGCCGCCTATTACAACATGAGGAATACCGCTTTTTGCAAGTGTAATTTCTATATTTCTGGACTGCGCGTTCATTCTGTAAAGTATGGCGTGATCTCGCATTTTTCTGCCGTTTTTCACATTTTTGAGTATCTCATCCGCAATGAAAGACGCCTCGTCCGCCTCATCATCAAGAGTGTTGAAAATTATCTTTTCACCCGCTCCCGAAGAAGTCCACAGATTTTTGCCCTTGCGGTTTTTATTATTTGCTATAACGGAATTTGCCGCGTCAAGAATATTCTGGGTGGAGCGGTAATTCTGTTCAAGGCGGATAACCTTTGCGTTTTTATACTGATGCTCGAAAGAAAGTATGTTTTCAATCGTAGCACCGCGGAAACGATAAATACTTTGGTCATCATCACCTACTACGCAGATATTGTTATAACCTCCCGCAAGCAGTGAAACGAGCACGTACTGAGCGTGTGAAGTATCCTGATACTCATCCACCATAACATATTTAAACTGCTTCTGGTAAAGTTCACGTACATCGTCGTTTTCATCAAGAAGTTTAACGGTATTGAATATCATATCGTCAAAATCCATAGCGTCCGCTTTGAGCAATTCTTTTTGATAAAGCTCATAGCATTCGGCGATTCTGGCTTTTCTGAAATCATTTTGAGAATATTTTTTATATTCCTCAGGGCCGATAAGACTGTCTTTAGCCGTGCTCATTTCGGAAAGGATAGACTTATGGTGTAAAATCTGATCCGTTATTCCGAGTGATTTCTGCACGTGCTTCATAACACGTTTCTGATCGTCCGTATCATAGATTGTAAAGTGAGAAGTATAGCCGATTCTGTCCGCAAACCTTCTTAAAATTTTTCCGCAGCAAGAATGGAATGTATGCGCCCAAATATCGCGTGCTTCATCGCCGACTGTATTAATAAGTCTTTCCCTGATTTCGCCCGCCGCTTTATTTGTGAACGTGATAGCAAGCACCTGCCAGGGAAGCGCAAGTCCGCTTTCAATAATATGCTGAACACGGTTTACAAGCACGGTGGTTTTACCTGAACCCGCGCCCGCAAGTATTAAGAGCGGGCCCTCTGTGCAGTCAACTGCCTGCTGCTGCATTTCATTTAATGCCATATGTACACCTCTTAAAAAATAAATAACCCGACCCGAAAAAGCGGGTCAGTGCCTTATTTAGCTATTATATAAAAACCGCCGCCGTAAAAAACAGCGGTCAAAAAAGGGGCGCCGTGGGCACCCCCGTTTTATTTTATTTTTAATTAACCGAGCAGAGTAAGCAGAACACCTGCCGCAACGGCTGAACCGATAACGCCTGATACGTTGGGGCCCATTGCATGCATAAGCAGGAAGTTTGCAGGATTTTCTTTCTGGCCCTCTTTCTGGCTTACACGCGCTGCCATAGGAACGGCTGAAACGCCTGCAGAACCGATAAGCGGATTTACCTTGCCCTTTGTAAGAACATACATGAGCTTGCCGAAGAGAACGCCGCCTGCTGTACCTACTGAGAACGCAATAAGGCCGAGAACGATAACACCGAGCGATTTTGCATTCAGGAAGCTCTGCGCGCTTGTTGTGGCGCCTACTGAAAGGCCGAGCATGATAGTAATGATGTTCATAAGCTCATTCTGAGCAGCTTTTGCAATTCTTTCCGTTCTGCCGCTTTCTTTAAGCAAGTTGCCGAACATGAGCATACCAACAAGAGAAGCCGCATCAGGAAGAAGAAGTGAAACGATAACGGTAACCATTATCGGGAAAAGAATCTTTTCTGTTTTTGAAACAGGACGCAGAGTATCCATAACAACACTGCGTTCCTTTTTTGTTGTAAGCGCACGCATAATAGGCGGCTGAATAACAGGCACCAGCGCCATATACGAATACGCCGCAACCGCAATAGTACCCAGCATATGAGGCGCGAGCTGAGAAGTTACGAAAATAGCCGTAGGGCCGTCCGCACCGCCGATGATAGCGATTGAACCTGCCTCTGTGGGAGTGAATTTAAGAAGAACAGCACCTACATAGGTGAAGAATATACCAAGCTGTGCCGCAGCGCCCAGGATAAAGCTTGACGGGTTTGCAATAAGAGGAGAGAAATCCGTCATAGCGCCGATTCCGAGGAATATAAGCGGAGGATAAATTCCCGCTTTTACGCCGAAATACAGGAAATCCAGCAGACCCGGCGTGCACACCTGACCCGCATCATTTACCATTCTGCCCGCAAGCAGATCTATAAAGCCCTGCAGGTCATTATACTGCACGGCAAGGTTTGCCCCCGGAATATTAGCAAGAAGCATACCGAAAGCAATGGGAATCATAAGCAGTGGCTCAAATCCTTTTTTAATTCCCAGCCACAGGAAGAAAAAGGAAACACATATCATAATAAGATTGAGGTAGCCGCCGTCCGTAAAGAAATAAGCATAACCGCTGTTCTTTACGATATCAACAAGCGCGCCCCAAACGCCCTGTAAAATATCCATTCAAAATATCCTCCGTAAAAAACGCGTTAAAAAACGGGCTTTGCCGCAAACCCGTTTTAAATTATCAGAAAGGTCTTGTGTTATCTGCTATAGCAGCGGCAGCCCACGGGTTTCTGCCCGCAACGTTCTTGACCCTGATTGAGCGGATAGTTACCTGCTTTCCGCCTTCTGCTGCATATATAGCTGCAGATATTGCGGCAACAATCTCGCCGCTGATACCGCTCTGCACTGCAGGAGCAGGTGCCGGAGCAGGAGCGCTTACTGCAGGAGCGGCTGCCTTTGCGGGAGCCGGCTGCGCCGCCTTTTTTGAAGATTTTTTGCCGCCCTCTGCGGCCTTGCCGAAGCCTTTAAAGATTGCAATAAGAATCACAAGCACCAGCATTACTATAACAATGCCGGAAATTACAACTGTTGAGGTCTGCACCCAATCTACACCTCCGAGATATTCTTTATATGTTTGCGCCGCAACAGGATTCGCGCTTACATCAAAAATAAGGTTTTGCATTTACTTTTCCCCGATTTCATCCAAATTAGTAGTATTATAAAACAGATGACGGTGATTTTCAACCTTAATTTATCATTTTGTTAAATATTTAATAATAATTACGGTGCAGGAATGTTAATTTTATAACAAAATTAAAATTGCGCGCGGCTATTGATTTATTTTTAAAAAAGTTTATAATATTATTAGCGAAAAAAATCAATTTAAACATTCGCCTGTTTACGGAGGTGCGCAGCATGAAAAAGGAAACGCTTATTATAGCAATTTTGGTGGCTCTTATCATCTTGTGGATAACCGAGACCATAGGTATGAAAAAAACTTCGCGCCTGCTCAGCGGCGCAATCGATATCGGCTTTTCGCTGCTCAGATAGTTTTTGATACCTGCCGCGCTTATGCGCGGTTTTTTGTTTTTTTAAAAAAATGAC
>UQBX01000028.1 GCA_900539425.1 uncultured Oscillospiraceae bacterium
GCGAGAGCAGCCCCCGAGTGTTTTTTTGAAGCGTTCAGGTGAATAAAAATGCATAACCTGTTGGCTGAGGCTGCGTTTTGAAGTCAAAATAATATTTATTTTCTAACATTTATTTTCAAAATTCCTTTCTTTCCAATGTTCTTCTTTCGTCTTTATAAGACTTCAGAACACAGCCTCTTAACTAAAAAATATTTTTAATTATTTTCAATTATTTAAGAAAGAGGTGATTAAAATTTTGAATGATCAAATTTACAGTCAAAATTTTGCCGAAACAGTATCGGAATACATTTTTTCGGACAGCGAATGCAATTCTGAAAAATACGCTGCTTATGCTGAAGTTCCCGTTAGCTGTATCAGCATATTGAAAGACGGCAGGGAAACTCCCGCCGTTACTCAGGATGTTTGCCGCGAAGCAAAACGGCTGAAAATCGATATGGTTTTATGCGTCGGCAAAGAAATTGCTTTGTGCGTGATGCTGACGAAGGAACCGAAACTTGAAAAGCTGTTTAACGGGCCGCTGCACGGAATACCGAATATTCAGCCTGCCCCTTCATACAGTACAGAAAGTTTTGCCGCCTATGCGAAAGCCGTGCTGGCAAGATATGCGCAGTCAAAAGAGAACAAGGCTGTTAAGCATGTGATTTCCGCATATTCCGTTAAATCGCTTTGCTCGGTTGCGTCTGATGTTGCGGTGAATGACAGTGAAGATGTTAACAGCGCGCTTATGAGGGCGCACGCCGTTGACGAAAATTTAAAAATTACGGATTACGGCATTGCCTGCGGCATAATGTGCTGTTATTCTTCGTGCCCTTCGGCACCGCACGGAATGAAAAAATCATTCAAAGCGTCAAAACACAGTCCTGAAATATTCAGCGCAAAAAAATATTTTGGAATGGAGCCTGCAAAAAGCTCTGACTGCCGTATGACTTTGAAAGAGCGTTTAAAATGCTTAAATCTGATGATTCCGTGTAACGAAGGATACGGGCAGCTGCTGGCGCAAAGGCTGAAAGCGTTTCTGAATACGCCGCTCAGTGAAATTATGTACGGCAATACAACGATATATCATCAGCTTTATGAAGATATTGCCGATGCGGAAGAAATAATCAGAAAGTCAGCGGAGAATTTCCCGCTGAAACGCAGGATAGTTACCTACGGCGACCTTATGTATTTTCTGTACCGCATGAAAAGTCTTATCGATTATAGAAAATGCTACTGCGGCGATCTGAATATGCGTTTTTCCGACATCCTTATTGATCTGGGAAATTTCATTTACAGCAGCGAAAACGAGTTTACTGCAAAGCGTTCGGCCTGCGGTAATAAAAGAAAAGCAACCAGCCTGAAAGAACATCTCAATTCGCTCAGCGGCAAAGAAACTTTGTCTGAATCCATCTTTTCAATGCCTTTGGGTTACTACTATTACGCGGCGTCTCTGCTTCTGAACAGCAATTATCCTAACTGGCTTTGCAGAAAGCAGTTTCAGGACGAGCGGCGTTTTGAGCTTGAGTACGAAGAGCTGTTAATGTTAGGCAAAAATCTTGCCTATACGGTTTCAGACGAAAGAATAAATATTTTTCAGGAATACGAAGATGAAGAATTCATGGGAACTGAAAAATACGTTTCATACCTGTTTGATTTATTGGTGATGCCTGTCATCGATATAAATAAAGTTAAAAATATTAATAAATGAAAGGAGGCTGTTATAAATGCCTAATATTATTAAAGAAACTTGCAACGGAATTCTCCTTTACTCCATTCAGGATTTCATGCTCACTAAGCGTGAGATTGAATGCATGGGAGAAATCAATTCACAGTCAGTAAATTCTCTTATCCGCCAGATAAGATACCTTGAAGCCGAAAACGAGAATGAAGAGATCACAATGTTCATAAACAGTCCCGGCGGTGAAATAACCAGCGGGCTTGCGCTGTATGACGTTATGAAAGCTGTTAAATGCCCCATACGCACGGTGTGCACAGGCATGGCGGCAAGCATGGCGGCGATCCTGTTTTCCGCAGGTGATAAGCGCCACATTCTTGAACATGCGCGCGTTATGATACATGACCCGCAGTTAATCCAGGGCTACGGCGGCAGCACGCTGACCGTTAAGGCAGTTGCCGAAGATATGATGCGTATCCGTGAGATAACGTGCAAAATACTTGCGGATCATACGGGAAAAAGCCTTGAAGAGATTTACGATAAAACTGCAAAATACACGTATTTCAATGCAGAAGAAGCCGTGGAATACGGCCTTGCAGACAAAATAATTCACAAAATATAAAAAGAAAGGATGATTTTATGAAATCAAATAAAAACAAATCAAATTCAGACTACACCGCAAACAGAAGAATTCTGGCAAAAGGCTGCTACATAAGCAACGATACCCGAGCCACGGGGCTTAACAACAATGATATTATCATAGGCCCAAGCGGTTCGGGCAAGACCCGCGGTTATGTAAAGCCGAATATACTTCAGTGCAATGAAAGCATGATCATTGCGGACACCAAAGGCAATTTGGTTAAAGAGCTTAAACGTCCTCTTGAAAAAGCGGGATACAAAGTGATTGATATGAACTTTAAGAATTTGGCGAATTCCTACGGCTACAATCCGTTTGATTATATCCGTTTTGATAAAGAAAACAAACGATACAACGAACAGGATATTATGACGATAGCTTCTGTGATAATTCCGAAACCTACAAGCCAAACAGATCCGTTTTGGGAACTTGCCGCCAGAATGTACTTTACAAGCGCCGTTGCTTACACAATGGAGTGCCTTCCCGAAAACGAGCATAATCTTGACAGCGCTATCACTCTGTCGCTCCAAATCGCAAACGGGAATTACGCAAAGCTCATCAAAGAATTGGAGTTCATCAATCCTAACAGTCTGGCTGTGAAAACTTATAATCTGTTTAAAGATACGTGTAAAAGCGAAAAAACACTTGCCAGCGTTCTTGCCATTCTGGGCGAGAAATTCAACGGGCTTATGCTGAATGATCTTCTGAAAATGTATAAAAGAGAAAACAGGATAGATTTCAGCTCGCTCGGCAGAGAGAAAACAGCAGTATTTCTCTCAATAAGCGATACGGACAGGTCTAAGGACAGAATTATAAGCCTGTTTTACACGCAGGCGCTTCAGGAACTCTGCAACAGTGCGGATTTTGACTATGAAGATTGCCGCCTGCCCGTGCCTGTAAGATTTATACTTGATGATTTTGCCACAAACGCATATATTCCTGATTTTGACAAAATAATTTCAGTGATACGTTCGCGTGAGATCTATGTGAGCATAGTTCTGCAAAGCATAACTCAGCTTAACTCGCTTTACGGGCCTGATAACGCAAAAACAATCATCAATAACTGTGACAACTGCTTGTATTTAGGCGGTCAGGATATTGACACTGCCAATTATATGAGCTTTAAAGCCAACAAATCAATCACAACGATATTGAATATGCCCTTGAAAGAAGCGTATCTTTTCACAAGGGGTCGTGAGCCCCGCATAGTAGAAAAATATGATATTACTCAGCATACAAAATATCGTGAACTTCCCGAAAGCCATAATAAGACTGCTGAAAATAAAAATACAGAAAGAGGTGATGTATATGGGATTTGATTGGGAAAATATTTTGGATGCTGAAGGTGAAGATATTGCAGAAGCATATGAAGACGCTGTTTACGAAGCAACCGTTTATGAAGAAAACCACCGTATGCCTGATGAATATTGGAATGACTGATATTCATCAGCGAAAAAAGACCCGTGCAGGTATATTTAACCTGTACGGGCTTTTTTTATATCAATAGTTTTATTTACAAGAAAATCAATTTATATTATAATCATTATTATAAATATGTGCCGTTTACGCATATTTGAATTTTCAGAAATTTTTAGTTATCAGCGGTGAAAATATGGGTACTGATTATATAAAAAGCCTTGATACGATTTTAAGAAATGATTTTACAGAGCAAAATCTAATAAATCTTGAAAAAAGGATAGACACAGGCTTTGAGCAGTTTAACAGAAAACTCGGCGGCGGTCTTTACGGCGGGCTTACGGTGCTGGGCGCAATACCTGCGCTCGGTAAAACCACATTTGCAATACAGCTTGCCTGCAATATTGCGGAAAAAAGCGAAATGCCCGTGCTGTATTTTTCTCAGGAAGTTCCTGCCGCAAGAATTGCCGCAAAAATCATAAGCCGTAATTTATACCAAAGCAGAAAATCAAACAGCGGCGCTGACGGCGCAAACTGTTTGTTAAATGAAAACCAGTTGATGAGCTGCGCAAATCTTCATTTGTGGGAAAAGCAGAAAAAAGAATTTGAGGGCAGGACAAGCAATCTGTTCGTTGTTGATAAAGTTTGCTCCGCACGTGAAATTGCGGATACCGTGCACGATTTCGTGCAGTCAAGAAAAGAAAACGGCATGAGCGCTGTTCCATTTGTAATAGTTGATTATCTTCAGATTTTGCCGCCGTCCAAAGATATAGCAAATTTGTCAAACAAACTCACCGTTGAGCGAAATCTTAATATTATGCTTGAGCTTGCTCATTCAGACGGAGTTCCCGTGTTCCTTATCAGTTCATTAAACAGAGCGAACTATGAAGGGCCTATAAAAATGGCTGCTTTTAAGGAGACCGGCGGTATAGAATATTCAGCCGATGTTCTTTTGGGGCTCCAGAGCAGTTTTGCGGAAAGTGAAACAGAGCAAAATGACGGCAGTAAACGGCAGGTGGAAATAGTTGTTCTCAAAAACCGTTACGGAAAAGCAGGCGAAATAATCAAATTTAATCTTGTAACGGAATTCAGCTGTTTTGAGGAAACCGAAAACACAGAAAAAACAGATTTGGAAAGCGGTAAAAGCGAAACAAAAGTTTCCGCGGAAAATAATATTTCAGCAACTGAAAATGAAGTTACAGAAGATATTGAACCAAAATCTGAAAAAGCTGTTTCAGCTTCGTATATCAACAACACCAAGATAGCAAACGAAATAAGAACAGGAAAAGCAAAAACGGATTGCGTCAACAACTGCGTTGTGTCTGCCCGTAATCAGGGAGAAGAGATAATAACAAGCTATACCATAACAAAACCGCTTTCACGTTTTGACTGTGATGTTGCCGATGCGATATATTCTATCTATAAGCGAGGCGGAGCTGAGCTTTCGCTGAGAAGCATACTTCATGAGCTGTCGGGAGATTACAGCCAAACGCTTAATCAAAGTTTCAAAGATGAAATTGAAAACAGTATAAATAAACTCACTTCTGCCGAAATCAAGATAGACTGCACCGGTGAAATGAGAGAGAGAAATGTAATAACCGAAAATGAAATCAAGATTTTTTCGGGAAAGTTTCTTGATATAATTCCATCCGATAAAAAACAGGGCCATTACTATTTTAAGCCCAGAACTCCTCTGCGTAAATTTATGCCGCTTTACGCATACGGCGAAGCCGCAACACAGATGATACGCTTTCCTTCATCTCTGCTTTATCTTAACAAAGCCGTATCGGACACCAAGGAAAATATCACAATAAAACGATTTTTAATTCAGCGCTTTGAAATTATCCGGAATGACAATAATAATTTCAAAATGAAGAATATGAAAAAGATAAAATGCAATGTGAGCGTTGATAAAACAGGCGGCGAATCGGTGTGCTCTTACTGCGGCGTCAATATCTCAAGCAATGATTATCAGTCTGTTTCGGCATGGAAAAACAAGTACCGCACAGTGCAGAAAAATGTTGTCAAAATTCTGAATTGCTACAGAAAATCGGGATATATAGATTATTTTTCCACCGATGACAGCGGTTGTGCCGTGGGCAGTATTTATGATCCTTTTGAGATTTAAAATTTTATCATTATATTATAAAGAAACCCCGTTTAAGCGATCTCCTTAAACGGGGTTTTAAAGACAGCAAAAAAGGCGCCGTTAAGCGCCTTTTTATTTTATGTTATTTCTGCCAGTCGTATTTGATAAAGCGAACTTTAACAGTGTCTGACATTGTATTGCCGTATGCGTCTTCAACAGTTACGGTAATCCATGTTGAGCCGGCTGAGATGGAAGTGGATTTCACCTGTGCCGTATCACCGTCAGAAGTTAATTCGCCTTCAGGTGAATCAACAGACCAGTTTGCGTAAGACCAAGTAACGCTCTTAACGTCAACGCCTTCGTTAACTTCTATGCCAAGGTTTGCAACCTGGTTTTTGTAAAGAGCGTACCAGGGGATTTTAACGTAAATAACGTCGCCTTCTTTTTCAGCTGTTGAGGAAACGATTGATACGCTGCTTATCTGAGCGGATGTACCCAGAGCTGCAAACGCATTTGAAAGTTTTGCAGCGGCATCGTCAACCTCTGCCTGAGTTGCAAGTTCAGCTGCGTATACTTCCTCAGCTGCGGTGAGAGCCTCGGCAAGAGCCTGCCAGTCCTCTGCGGGATAATTGTCCTTATCAAGGTTTGCGTTCAGAACTTTCTCAATCATTGAGTTAAGAGCGTCCTTGTTTGCCCTTACCATAACTTTGCAGTCTGCCGTAAAGCCGCCGTCGTCGGTGGTTACGGTAATTACGGCGTCGCCCGTGCTTACAGCGGTTACAACTCCGTTTTCAACTGCTGCGATATTGCTGTCTGAAGAGCTCCATGTAACGCCTGTTATAGTAGCGTCTGAAGGATTGATAACGGCGCTGAGCGTCTGAGTGCCGCCCTCGTACACCGTGATTTCAGAGCTTTCAAAAGAAACAGATTCAACCTTCTGCTTTACAAATGTAACTTCGCAGGAAGCGGTGAAGCCGCCGTCAACCGTTGTTGCAGTGATTACTGCAGTGGCAGGATAGCTGACTGCCATGCAGGTTACCGTGCCGTTTGAATCAACAGTCATTTTTGAAGTGTTGCTTGATGACCATGTTACGCTCTTGTTTGTTGCCTGAGCGTTTGTGATAACAGCCTCAAGCTGTGTTTTTGAACCAAGAGGAGTATACTGATTACCCTCTACGGTTATCTTATCGCCCTGAGCGATAGTTACGCCCTCAACGGGTTCGGTAACATTTACTGTGCACTGCTTAACAACGCAGGTGCCTGCGCCGTCCCCGCTGTAAAGCGAGCTTCTTGGTGTTTCTGTGCGGCAGTAAAGAGTTGTTTCTCCGCCGCCCACAGCAGTAACCTTGCCTGTTTTGCAGTCGTCTATTCTGAGCACACCGTCCGTTGCGCCGTTTTCGTAAACGATTTCGCCGTCAACCATTACGCCGAAATATACGTTTTTCCAGTGGATAAGACCTGAATCGGTAAGCGTTGACGGATAAACCGTGTATTCATACTGAGCGGTTTCGTTCTTTACAAGCTCCGTCGGGCCGCTGAATTCAAGGTCTGTGGGATTTGAAATATTGCCTCCCATTACGGTGCCGTTTATGCTCTTTGTAACACCGTCAATAGTGGCGGTTATCTCAAAGTTAGCTTTGTCCCATGCAAAGCTGCCTTTGCCGTCTCTTATTGTGAGTACGCCGTTTTCATCAATGGCTGCAACATCGGGATTGAGCGCTTCCCACTCAATATCGTTGATTACAGCGCCCTCCGGCTGAACATTTGTTACGGTGAGCTGTCTTGTGCCGCCCCATGTGGAGAGGTTGTTTACATCGCCGTAAATTTCAAACGAAGTGATGTCAAGCTGGTCAACTACCGTAACTGTAATCGAATCATTTACTGAAATGCTGAGTATCCAGTCGCTTATCTGAGCAACTACTTTTTTGAACGCCTCTGCGTCTTCATTTGAGCCGAGGTCGCCGATGTTGCCGAATGAATTAAGGATACCTGCAACTATGTCTTTATTGAGATTGAGGCCGAAGCCGTCAACAAGAATATCTGCAATGAGTTCGCCGTCTATAAGTTTGCCCACGTCTTTAGCGAACTTGAACATTTCTGTAAGCTTGTTGTATAAGCCCTCCGTGCTGGGAGAAGCCGTTATTTTTACTTTGCCCGGTTTGAGGAATGTGATGTTTCCGTCTTCGTCAACTTCCGCAACTCCGCTCGGAATGCTGATAACATCCCATTTTACGCCCATTTCAAGTCTGAGCGGGGTTGTGATTCCCTCTGCTTTCATCTGATAGCCTACTTCAACTGTGGTGGGCAGGCTTTCCTTGTTTGTTATGGTTGTGCCGTTCGGAATGAAATCGGCATACCAAGCTGTGGATTTCAGCACATTAACATGTGTTGAATTTGAAGCAACCTCGTTTGAACTGCTGTCTTTAAGTGTTGCCGTTATCTCAACATTGATTGTTGAGAGAGTGTTCATAAGCGAATCGGCAAGTCCGTTTACTATTGTTTCGCCCAGGATAGGAGTAGCAACGGTTCTGAATGTTTCGATAATTCCCTCTGAATCCATAGAATCAAGATTCATATCGTCAAACGCCGCATAAAGCGAGTCTGCAAGAGAGGGGCCGATCAGCCATATAGAAGCAATGTTCGTATCTACCCAAACACGGAATATTGCGCCTTTAGAACTGTCTCTTCCGGTTACGAGGCCGTTTTCGTCAACGCTGGCAAGATACGGTGTGGGAGAATTCCATTCAACGGTCATGCCTTCGGGTATCTCGCTTCCGTCCTCCATAACAGCCTTTAGCTGAACGCGCTCGTTTTCCTGTATGCTGATGACTGCCCCCGTATCTGAGGATACGTCTGCGTTTGAGTCGTCAACATTGATTATTCTGATACTGTACTGCTGAGCATCATCAGCGTATGCCGTAACAGGCAGCACCGATAAGAGCATAAGCACACAGAGGAATATGCTTACGGCGCTTTTGAACGTTTTTTTCATTTAACCAACCTTTCTTTAGCTATGCAATGAAATATGTATTTCGGGCATACGATAATCTTATCATTGCCTGTTAATTAAAGTCAACTGATATTTGGTTTATACAATCTCAAATCAAAATTTTCAGTAAATTTTCACATACCGAAGGCGGTTTATTTATGCTTTTTTACCATTTCAAATGTGTAAATGTGTAAAAAAATCACCGCTTATATAAAAGCGGTGATCAGAAATGCTGTATATATAATTAATGACGTTATATTTTATATACCTATTTTATTGCATAACGCGCGGAAAACGAATTTCAAATTCAGTTTTGTATTTTGAGCCCTCGCCGCTGTCTTTAAGTGATATAGAACCGCCGTGAAGCTCAACTATTCTTTTTGTAATTGCAAGTCCGAGCCCCGTGCCCTTGCCCGATGAGCGTGCGTTATTGCTGGTTACGAACGGCTTGAATATATTTTCCCTCAGTTCCTGCGGTATTCCTGTTCCGTTGTCTGCAACGGTAAGCACAAGACTATCCTTTTCTTCACGCAGTTTGATGAATATAGTAGTACCCTCAGGATTGTACTGCAGGCTGTTGCCTAGCAGATTTTCAAATAGCCGCTCAAACAGCTTTTTATCCACGGCAAACTCAATTCTGCGTTCGGGAATATCAACGTCAATATCGAAGCCGTTTTCTTCTATTTCATTATATTTTTCGGCAAGTATCTCTTTTATCTGCTCGCTTAGATCCACCGTAACGGGATTTATCTTGTAATCAGGGTGTTCCATTTTTACGCAGTCAAACAGTGAATCAATAAGATTTGCGGACAGAACAGATTTGTCATAAATCGTTTCAAGGTATTTTTCTTTCTTTTCCTCAGGCACTCTGCCCTCGTTAAGCGCTTTTGAATATCCCTGTATTACGGTAAGCGGAGTTTTTAAATCGTGGGATATATCGGCTATCACCTGGCGGCTTTCCATATATATCTTATCCTTTTCACGCTGCAGGCTGTTCAGCCACCCCAAAAGATTGCTGAAATTGTCAACAATGGACAAAAATTCGCAGGGTATCTTTTTCTTGTCCACCTCAAATTTTTCATTTCTCTGGTAAGCGCCTATTGCATCGTTTATTCTTGCAATTGATTTTTTAATGCGAGTTGCAAACAGCCACGCCTGAAGCAGTATCACGGCTATAACCACAGGCACCGCAAAAAGCCAGATGCGGTCTGTTTTTTCCATAACTGAGTAATAATCCGCATCACTCATTACGGGATACATACACACAAGCGTTCTGCCCTCGCCGTTTTCTGTTTCGTAACTGTATTTCTCCGTTATACTGCCTTTGGAATAAGTTCCCTTTATTATATTAAATTCCTCTTCACTCAGATGTTTTCTGCCGTTGAACAGATTGCCTTTGATTATGTTGTAATCCGAATCCAGAATGCAGGAGGATTCAACTATTTCATTGCCCTCCTCATCATAGCTTTTCAGCATTATTATGTAATATATTTCATTTTTTGAATTGACGTTCTGTGAAACGGTATACCATTCGCTTCCCATGTAGTCGTTGATGTACGGCAGGGCGCTGTAAGGTATTTTTTCGCTTATCTCTTTACTGCTTGCGTACAGGCGTTTGCCCTCATCGTCAAACACTATAAAAGAGCAGTTTGATGTTATCTTTGCGGGTATGGCGGAAAAATCATCCGCCATAAGCTCCTCCTCGTATTGCACTATGGAACTGGTAGAAATAAAAGCGCTGTCTAATTTTGCGCCGGTATACCAGCTGAAGCAGAAATAGATAAGTGCAAGGGAAAGGGAATATAAAACGAAATAGCCAACGCACAGCAGCACGAAGCTGGAACGTAACTTAATCTTCTTTGTACTCAATTTTATAGCCCAACCCCCTAACTGTTTTTATGTACTGCGGTTTATCCGGATTATCTTCAATCTTTGCGCGTATGTTGGAAATGTGCACCATCATGGTGTTTTCATCACTTTCAAACAAATCCCCGTTTATGCTTTCATAAAGCTGTGCTTTGGTGAATACCCGCTTGGGGGCGCTCATAAGCTTTGCCACTATTTTAAGTTCCGCCATTGTAAGCGGCAGGGGCTTTGACCTCTTTGTAAGTACAAAAGTTTCTGTGTTGAAAACAAGATCTCCCACCACGTATTTTTTTGCGCTGCCGCTGTCAGTTGTGTTTGAAAGCTGATACGTTCTCCTTAAAACAGCCTTTACATTCGCTACAACAACAAGCGGATTAAACGGCTTTTTGATATAGGCGTCTGCGCCTAGATTCAGACCGAGCACCTCGTCCTCGTCAAGATTTTTTGCGGATATTATGATTATGGGGAAATTGCTTATTTTCCTTACGGCTTTTATAAATTCGTATCCGTTCATCTTAGGCATCATTATATCCACAAGCGCAACGGAGATGCTTTCGTTTTTTACTATATCAAGAGCGGCTTCGCCGTCAGTAGCATAAAAAACATTATATTCATCGCTGTCAAAATAAAGTGTCATAAGCTCTATGATATTCACATCGTCTTCAGCTATCAGAATATTGTATTTCAATTTGCCTCACCCCTCATTCACCCTTATTATATTTGAGAAACCTAAATATGTCAAAAAGTTAACCTTAATTTTTGTTAAGGTTATTTTTTTGCGCAAAAACGGCTTATTTGTGTCAACTGTGCGGTTTTTCCGCGCTTTTTGAGCCGTTTGGCAAAAAATTCCTAATGTTTATGTTTTTTAAGGTTGAATACAGAAACAATAAAGGCGCATCTGGTAAAGTATGGACGAACGAAAGGAGTGACCGATATGAAAACTGTTTTGCAGTACCTTGAAACTTCGGCTTTGAATTATCCTGACAGACCTGCTGTTTCAGACGGCGAGAGCTGCCTTACATATTCACAGCTTGAGGAAAAAAGCAAAAGAATTGGCTCTTTCCTATGCGGTATAACCGATATAGATAAACCTATTATAATATTTGCCCACAAAAGCACGCAGGCGCTTTGCTGTTTTTTCGGCGCGGCGTACGCAGGCTGTTTTTATACTCTTGCAGAGCCTAATCTGCCGCGTGAACGGCTTGAAAAGATGCAGAGCGTGCTCGGCGCAAAGATAGTGCTTGCGGATGCTCAGAATTACGCCGCCGCAAAAGAGATCTTTTCGGAATTGGCGGTATATATGATACAGGATATCATCTATACGCCCGTTGATACCTGCGCGCTTGAGAGCGTCAGAAACAAAGTAGTTGACACTATGCCGCTTTACGTAAATTTCACTTCAGGCTCTTCGGGAGTGCCTAAGGGAGTAGCAGTAGGGCACAGAAGCGTTATTGATTTTATTGATGTTTTCTGCGAAACTTTCTCGATAACACAAAATGATGTTATCGGAAATCAGGCGCCGTTTGATTTTGATGTTTCCGTAAAGGATATATATTCAGCAATCAAAACAGGGGCAAAGCTTGTGATAATTCCCCGCGAATACTTTTCAAGACCAGCCGAACTTATGGATTATATAGTAGAAAACGGAGTTACTACTCTTATATGGGCGGTATCGGCGCTCAGCCTTATAAATACATTTCATGTGCTTGACTACAAAACTCCGTCCGCTGTAAATAAAGTGCTTTTCAGCGGAGAGGTAATGCCTCTCAAGCACCTCAAAGACTGGCAGAAGCATCTGCCGCACGCAATGTTTGTAAATCTTTACGGTCCCACGGAAATAACCTGCAACTGCACTTATCATATTGTAGACCCCGAAAGGGATTACGAGGGCGCAGTTCCGATAGGCAGGGCGTTTGACAATGAAAAGGTCTTTCTGCTTGACAGCGAAAACAGGGAGGTTACCGAAAAAGGTGTTGCCGGCGAAATATGCGTGGGCGGCACGGCGCTTGCGCTCGGTTACTACAACAATCCCGAACAGACGGCAAAAGCGTTTGTGCAGAATCCGCTGTTATCGTGCTATCTTGATACGGTATACAGAACGGGCGATCTTGCAAAATATGACGAAAACGGCGAACTCGTGTTCTGCGGGCGCAAAGATTTTCAGATTAAGTACATGGGGCACCGTGTTGAGCTTGAGGAAATCGAAAGCCAGATAATGAAAGCCCCTGAAATAGAAAACTGCTGCTGTATTTTTGACGGCGAAAAAAAACGGCTTTACGCATTTTACATAGGCTCAATAGACAAAAAAGAGCTTCACAAACGATTGAGTGAAACGCTTCCGGTCTATATGATTCCAAACGCATTGCGGCAGGTGGAATCGATGCCGCTCACCAAAAACGGCAAAACAGACCGCAAAGCGCTTTTAGGAGGAATATCATGAAAAAAGCTACGGTAGAAAAAATCCTTAATAATTATCAGACGCCGCTTTATGTTTTTGACATAAATACGCTTGCTGAAAGAGCACGTTATCTCAGGAGCAGGCTGCCGGAGGGAGTATCTCTCTGTTACGCAATCAAGGCAAACACTTTTGTTGCCCCGCGCCTCTGTCCTTATATAGAAAAGCTTGAAGTATGTTCTCCGGGCGAGATGATGCTTTGCATTGAAAGCGGAGTCGATCTCAGCAAAACAGTTGTGTCGGGCGTCTATAAGACGGATGATTTTATAGAAAGTTTAATTAAAAACGGCACTCAGGTAAACTGCTTTACCGTTGAATCTTTTACGCAGTATGAACTGCTGACACACCTTGCTCGTAAATATTCACGCAGGATTAAACTGCTGCTCAGGCTTACAAGCGGCAATCAGTTCGGCCTTGATGAGAGCGGGGTAAAAGAGATAATAAGCTCTAACGACTCTGATATTGCCGAAATAATAGGAATACAGTATTTTTCGGGCACTCAGAAAACATCTCTCAAAAGGATAAAGAGAGAGCTTGATTACATAGATGAATTTCTTGCACAGCTTGAAAGTGATTACGGCTTCAGAGCGGAGGAATTTGAGTACGGTCCGGGTTTCCCCGTGGCGTATTTCAATACGGATAAGTTTGACGAAGATGAATTTTTGGACGGCTTTTCTGAGCTGCTGAGCGGTATGAAGAGCAGGGCGAAGATAACGCTTGAGATAGGCAGAAGCCTTGCGGCGTCCTGCGGCAGCTATTTTACCCGTGTGGTGGATATGAAAGAGAGCAAAAACCAAAATTACGCAATTGTTGACGGCGGCATGAACCACATCACGTATTACGGTCAGTCTATGGCAATGAAACACCCTTTTCACAGTGTTTATCCCGAGCGTGACGGCGGGGAGCCGAAAAACTGGAATATCTGCGGCTCGCTTTGCACCGTGAATGATATTTTAATGAAAAACACTCCGTTTGCAGACCTGAGAAAAGGGGACGCTCTTATATTTAAAAACACGGGCGCCTACTGCATGACGGAAGGCATTTCGCTGTTTCTCAGCAGGGATCTTCCGCAGATACTGCTGATTGATGAAAACGGCGCCGTAATAAGCGCCAGGGATTTTATTCCCACATACAAACTCAACAAATCAAATAATTAAAAAGGAAAGGAATTATTATTATGGAAAGACTTATTGCTATTTTAGAGGATATTCAGCCGGAGGTTGACTACAACACCTGCACAGATCTTATTGACGGACATTATCTTGATTCGCTTGCTATCATCTCTCTTGTAGCAGAGATCGAGGATGAGTTTGATATCGTGATCCCCTCAGTGGAGATCATTCCCGAAAACTTTAATTCAGCGCAGCAGCTTATGCTGATGATAAACAGGCTGAAAGAGGTTTGATATGGGTATCAGTTCATACTGCTCGATAGGTTACTGCTTTGCGTTTCTGCCCATAGCCGTTATCCTTTACAGTATAGTGCCTAAAAAATTCAGGTGGATTCCTCTTCTTGCCGCCTCTTATGTGTTTTTCTGGCTCATCAGCGGAAAGCTGGTACTGTATCTTCTTTTCACAACCGTGTGTATATATCTTACGGGAATTTGGCTGTCCTCCGTTAGGGCCGAATGTGAAAGGGTAACGGCGGGTCAGAACGCCTCAGAACGAGCCAAAGCGCAGAAAGCGTGCGCCAGAAATCAGCAGATAGTGCTGGCGCTTATTATAATAATTCATGTTGCTCTTTTAGCACTGCTTAAATATTCAAAATTTTTTGCGGGCAATATAAACGGCGTTCTTTCTCTTATGAATATTTCGTTTACGGTGCCCATTCCCAAAATCGCCGCCCCGATAGGAATTTCTTTCTATTCACTTCAGGCTATCTCTTATATATGTGATGTTTACAGGGGCAAAATATCGGCGGACAAAAATTTTGCAAGGGTAGCGCTCTTTATGAGCTTTTTCCCGCAGATAATGGAAGGCCCTATATGCCGCTATTCCGATACGGCTCAACAGCTTTTCCGAGGTGATGCCGTAAAATATGAAAATCTCACTTCGGGTATGCAGAGAATACTCTACGGCATGATGAAAAAGCTTGTGATTGCGGACAGGGTAAACGGGCTTGTTACGGAGACTTTTTCAAACCACGCAAACTATAACGGCACAGTTGCCGCAGTGGCGGCGGTAGTTTACACGCTGCAGCTTTATATGGAATTTTCGGGCACGATGGATATAGTTATCGGCAGCGCCGAAATATTCGGAATAAAAATGCCTGAAAACTTTCGCCAGCCGTTTTTCTCAAAAACTATTTCGGAATTCTGGCAGAGGTGGCATATCACGCTCGGCACATGGTTTAAGGATTATATCTATTATCCCATATCCATGTCCCGTGCTTCAAAGAAGCTCACTAAAAAAGCAAGAAAAAAGCTCGGCAATTTCTACGGCCCCATGCTTGTCAGCACCGTTGCGCTGTTTTGCGTATGGTTCTGCAACGGAATGTGGCACGGCTCAGGCTGGCGGTATATATTTTTCGGAATGTATCACTTTGCGCTTATCACGTGCGGCAATCTTATAAAGCCGCTTGTGAAAACTATAAACGGCAAGCTGGGTATCAATTCATCTGCGCCGCTTTATAAAGGTATGCAGATATTCAGAAGCGCCGTTCTCGTTGCCATAGGCGAAATGTTTTTCAGAGCAAACGGCCTGCACGCGGGGCTTGATATGTTCAGACTCATATTCACCGATTTCAAACTTGAAACATTCAAAGACGGAACACTGCTTAATCTCGGTATGGATATACAGGATTACATAATTGTTCTTATCACTGTTGCAATCGTATTTGCAGTCAGCGTTATGAACGAAAAAGGCAAGAGTGTAAGAACGCTCGTTCAGCAGAAAAATCTGCCGATACGGTGGACTGTATATTTCGCTCTTATCTTTTATATAATCATTTTCGGCGCATACGGCCCCGGCTATGTTCAGCTGGATCCCATTTACGCTGATTTTTAAGGAGGCGGCAAAATGAAAATTACTTTAAAACAGATCACGGCGTCTGTTGCGTTTGCGATGATATTTGTTGTGCTGCTCCTTATATCTTCATACATTTTTATGCCGAAAAACAACCTTGAGGAATTCGGAATGGAAGATGCCACGGCAAACGGTATCCTCGGAGAAAAAAGCGATACCATTGATGTGCTCGTTCTCGGCGACAGCGAGGCATATTCTTCAATTACCCCCATGCAGATATGGAACGATTACGGCTACACCGTTTATGTGTGCTCCACAAGCGGGCAGTATCTTTCTCATTCCGAAAGCTTGCTCAAGCAGGCGTTTAAAAAGCAAAAGCCCAAAGTTGTAATACTTGAAACAAACGCTATCTACCGTAAGATGAAGTATGAAAAATCAATTATGACTGTGGCTGAAAATTATTTTTCCGTAGTTAAGTATCACAACAGATGGAAAGATATAAGCCGCAATGATTTTTTCGGCAGAGTTGAATACACGTGGACTGATGATTTCAAGGGCTATCATTACAGCACTAATGTGGCAAAGGCAAATACAGACGGCTATATGAAGCCCTCTGATAAGTCGGAAGAAATAATAGACCTCAACAAAAGTTATGTAAAGCTTATGGCGGATTTCTGCAGGCAAAATTCAGCAGAGTTCATTCTTGTGAGCACTCCCAGCACAAAGAACTGGAACTGCAAAAAGCACAACGGCATACAGAAGCTTGCGGATGAGCTCAATGTGAAATACATAGACCTCAATACGGGCGATACAAAGCTTGATATAGACTGGAATAAAGACACCAGGGACGCAGGCGATCATCTTAATTATTACGGCGCCGTTAAAGTTACGGATTTTATAGGGCAGTATGTTAAGGAAAATTACGATATGCCCGATAACCGCAGTAATCCCGAATATGTGAAATGGAACGAATCGCTTGAGCGGTATCTGAAAAAGGTAAAATAATAAAAAAACAGCCCTTAAAAAGGGCTGTTTTCTTTTATTTCTTTGATTTTCTGTTTTTCCAAACCTGCGCAAGGATGTCTTTTAACACAAGCATAGCGTTCAGGTCGTTGTATCCGTATTCGTTTTTCAGGCGTGTGAGCAGCCGGCTGAGTTCATCGGCGTAATAGGCTGTTTTTACCTCGCTCTGGTATTCCGCCAGCACGGGGTATTTTTTGCTCCATGCTTTTGTCCAGTCTATTTTACTGCTCTTTTCCTCGTCGGTTTTCTCTATTATCTCCTGAATGTTGCTCAGTTCAAAATCAAATTCCGTCAGTTCGTCAAGCGTCATTCCGTAAGCCGAGGCAAGTTTTTTAGACTGATATATGTCCGGCACGGTCTCGTCCTGTTCCCATTTAGATACAGTCTGCCTGCTTACGCCAAGCTTTTCTGCCACTTCTTCCTGCGAAAGGCCGCTTTTCTTTCTTGCGCCCGAAAGGCTGTTTCCCAATGTCAAAACTTTACCTCCTCTGTTCGTGTGATTACAGTATAAACTGATAAGCGGATAAAATCCACCGCTTTTATTTGCGTTTTCGCCCGAGTTCTTTACATCTGAATAATATAACAGCGCAGACCCTGTTTGAGCCTGCGCTTTTTGTTTTAGTTTTTGCCGAAAAATGTCTGCGCTATGCGCACCGTTTCCATTGCGTCCTTGCCGTACCAGTCTGCGTGTATCATGTCGGCGTAAGACTGCGTCAGCACTGCGCCGCCTACAACTACTTTTGCGTCTGTATTTTCGTGCAGCAGCTGTATCGTTTTTTCCATTGCGGGCACCGTGGTGGTCATCAGCGCTGAAAGGCCCACAAGTTTCACGTCGTTTTCCTGCACCGCTCTGAGCACTTCTTCCTCGGGAACGTCTTTGCCCAGGTCGATAACGTCAAAGCCGTAGTTTGAAAGCAGAACCTTAACGATGTTTTTGCCTATATCGTGGATATCGCCGTGAACGGTTGCTATAACTATCTTATCTCCGTTTTCCTCTTTTTTGCCGCTGAGTATCATTTTTTCCTTGATGACGTCAAACGCGGCTTTTGCGCTGTCCGCGCTCATAAGAAGCTGCGGCAGGAAAATGCGGTTGTGCTCAAATCCGTCTCCCACTTCGTCAAGAGCGGGAATGATATATTGATTTATTACATCAAGAGAATCGCTCGTTTTAAGCAGTTCGGCGGCGCATCTTGCGGCGTCCTCCTTAATGCCCTTTACTATCGCCGTGTGCAGGGTGGTTTCTCCGCCGACTGCGGCAGTCTGCTCGGGCACGGTAACGCTCTCTATATACTCCGTGCAGTTTTCATCAAGCCCCTTGAGAGCGTTGAAAGAATAATACGCGTTCATCATGCTCTGAGAATTAGGGTTTATTATTCCCGCAGAAAGTCCGCTCTGCAGAGCAAGAGTGAAAAACGCTGTATTAACCGCGTCCCTCTTCGGCAGACCGAACGAGATGTTTGAGACGCCGAGCACGGTGTTTATGCCCATTGTGTTGCGTATATAGTCAACGGCTTTGAGAGTTTCCTCGCCGTTTGAGGAATCTGTGCTTATCGTCATCGTAAGCGCATCAACTATAAGATCTTTTTTGTCTATGCCGTATTTTGCGGCGGTATCAACTATCTTTTGGGCAATCTCTATTCTGCCCTGAGCCGTCTGCGGTATGCCGCTCTCATCAAGGCAAAGGCAAACTACAACGCCGCCGTATTTTTTGGCAAGAGGAAACACCTGTTTCATGTTTTCCTCTTTGCCGTTTACGGAATTTATCATCGGCTTGCCGTTGTATATTCTGAGCGCTCTTTCAAGTGCTTTTGTGTCAGATGTGTCTATCTGAAGCGGCGCCGGGATAACTCCCTGAAGTCCTTTTACCGCCGTTTCCATCATCTGCACTTCGTCTATCTCGGGCAGACCCACATTTACGTCAAGAATGTGTGCGCCTGCCTCGGTCTGTTTAAGGCCTTCTTTTATGATATAGTCGATATCATTTCTGCGCAGTGCTTCCTTAAAAAGCTTTTTGCCTGTGGGATTTATGCGCTCGCCTATTATAACGGGCTTTCTGCCCGTTTCAACCGTTTGGCTGTATGACGAAACCACCGTAAAATTCTTTTTTTCGGGAATGCTTGCGGAAATGTTTTCACATGCCTCAATCATCTTTTTAATGTGCTCGGGTGTGGTGCCGCAGCAGCCGCCCAGATACGATACACCTATTTCCGCCGCTTTTTTCATTTGCGCCGCAAAATCATCGGACGAAACATTATAAACCGTGTGTCCGTTCACGCTTTCGGGCAAACCCGCATTCGGCTGAACGATTATCGGCAGGCTCGTGTATTTGCGTATTTCCTCTATCAGCGGCAGTGTTTCGGCAGGGCCGAGACCGCAGTTAAAGCCAATAGCGTCAACGCCGAGACCCTCAAGCATCGCCACCGCTGTTTGAACATCGGCGCCCGTAAGCAGTCTGCCTTTTTCGTCATATATCATCGTAACGAAAACGGGCAGGTCGCAGTTTTCCTTTGCCGCAAGCACAGCCGCCTTTATCTCATAAGTGTCGCTCATTGTTTCTATGAGCACCACGTCGCTGCCGTCTTTGCCAGCGTTCACCATTTCGGCAAAAATATCAATGGCTTCCTCAAAATCAAGCTCTCCCATAGGCTTCAAAAGCTTGCCTGTGGGGCCTATGTCAAGCGCTACCTTTTTGCCCGTGCTTTTTGCAAGGCGCACGCCCGCTTTAATGACTTCCTCGGGGTTTTCAATTTTAAGCCTGTTGGCGCCGAAAGTGTTTGTTGTTATATATTCGCTTCCCGCCGCCGCATACGCACGGTGAACGGAAAGAACTTTTTCGCTGTCCGTAATATTCAGCAGTTCGGGCAGTTCCCCCGCCGCAAGACCCATGCCCTGAAGCATTGTGCCCATACTGCCGTCAAAAAATTTAATCTTCATCTCTGTCCTCCGCAGGGTCAAATCCTGCAAATGCCGTAACGGATTTTGTGGGTATCATCTGGCAGGTGCCGCTCAGCGTTATTCCGCAGCGCTTTGTGATATCCATCATGGCAAAAATCTTTTTCTGCTCTGTTATATCAAGATCAAAATACCCAGGTGAATACCTCTGCCTTGTTTTTACACCCTCGTTTTTTTCTATCTCGCTCTGAAGGCTGTCGCACACTTCTTCTATTTTGGACGCAAGCGCCGCCTGCATTATAAGCAGCATTGCGCCGTCCGCCGAATATTTGCGCAGCAGCATATCGCCTTTAACGCCCACCGTTGCCGCAAGCAGGGCAACTTTTGTGCATCCCGCAAGGTTCTGCGCAAGTCTGCGGCTCTCAAACTCAAAACCGCCCGCTTTTACCGTTGTTTCGGTAACCTCGCAGTCAAACACCCTGTATACGCTTTTCGGCTCGCAAATGTTGTTTATTTCCGCCATTGCGTCATCTATCATCGCAAGCAGGCGTTCGTCATTCACACTGCTTTTTGTGCGCATATATCTTAAAATCTCTTTTTTATCCATTTATAATTTCTGAAAGCCCTTTCATTATGGAGCCTGCAACATCGGGTTTGTTCATCGTGTAGATATGAATGTTGTTCTGCCCGTTTGCCATCAGGTCAATTATTTGCTCTGTGGCGTAAATTATACCCGCCTGTTTCATTTTTGCGGGGTCGTCCCCGAAACGCTCAATAATGCGCTCAAACTTTTTGGGGAATTTACAGCCTGAAAGCTCAACGCTCCTTTTTATCTGATTTGCGTTTGTAATAGGCATAATGCCCGCGATTATCGGAATGTTTATGCCTTTTATAAGGCAGTTTTCCTTGAAGCGCAAAAATACTTCGTTGTCAAAAAACATCTGCGTAGTTAAAAAATCAAGTCCGCAGTCCACTTTTTCTTTCAGGTGCTGAATATCCTCAACCCTATTAGCGCTTTCGGGGTGTATTTCGGGGTAGCAGGCGCCGCCAACGCAGAACCCGCCCTTTTCTTTTATTACCTGCACAAGCTCGTAAGCGTGCTCAAAGTGCTTGCCGCTCGGAAATTCAAAATCCTTAGGGATATCACCGCGCAGGGCAAGTATGTTTTCAATTCCCGCGGCTTTCCATTCATCAAGCACTGTGTCAATCTTGTCCTTAGTTGAGGTAAGGCAGGTAAGGTGGGAAAGCGGTGTTACGCCGCAGTCTTTGATTGCGCTTGCAATTTCCGTTGTGAAGCCGGTGCGTGTGCCCGCGGCTCCGTATGTAACGCTCATGAATGCGGGATTGCTTTTAGCCATTTCCGCCACAACTGCCTTTGTGCTCTCTATTTTGCTCCATTCCTTGGGAGGAAATACCTCAAAGGAAACGGTTACTTCGTTGTTTTTTAATATATCTGAAATTTTCACAGCTGCACCTCCGCATTAACGCCGCATATTTTATACATTTATATTATATATTAGTTTAGCAAATCACACTATCCATTGCAAGCGTTTATTGCGGCGGAAATGTTTTTATTTTTGCTGATATTTTTTGTAAATTAAAAATCAGAAAACAAGAGATATAAAGAGAAAACAAGAGATAAAAAGAGATACTTATAATTTTTTTAATTTCGGTGTTGACTTATTCCATGCCTTGTGATATTATAATGCGGCAAGTTGAAAAACTAATAACTCGGTTTGGAGGAAAGTAAAATGTCAACATTTATGCCAAAAGCAGACGAAATCGAGCGCAACTGGTATGTTCTTGACGCAGCAGGCAAGCCACTCGGCAGAGTTGCGGCTGAAGCGGCTGTTCTTCTTCGCGGAAAAAATAAGCCGATCTTCACTCCCAATGTAGACTGCGGCGATTTCGTAATCATTATCAATACAGATAAAGCTGTTCTTACAGGTGATAAACTCAACAAGAAGCTTTATCAGCACCACACCGGCTATATCGGCAACCTCAAAGAGGTTAAGTACGGCACTCTTATGAAGGAAAAGAGCGATTTCGCTATGCAGCTTGCTGTTAAGGGTATGCTTCCCAGCACAACTCAGGGCAGAAAGCAGCTTACAAGATGCCACATCTATAAAGGTGCAGACCACAAGCACGAGGCTCAGAAGCCCGCTGTTTGGGAATTCTAAGGGAGGTTAAGAGATTATGTACGAATCAAATCCATATTTCTACGGCACAGGCAGAAGAAAAGAATCAGTTGCCCGCGTTCGCGTATATGCCGGCACAGGTAAGGTTACTATCAATGACAGGGATATAGACGAATATTTCGGTCTTGATACTCTTAAGCTCATCGTTAACCAGCCTCTCGTTCTTACAAACACAAAGGAAAAGTTTGATATCGTTTGCCGTGTAAGCGGCGGCGGCGTATCAGGCCAGGCAGGCGCAATCCGCCACGGTATCGCAAGAGCTCTTCTTCAGTATGATGAGTCTCTTCGTCCGATTCTCAAGAAGGCAGGCCTTCTTACTCGTGACCCTCGTATGAAGGAAAGAAAGAAATACGGTCTCAAGGCAGCTCGCCGTGCACCGCAGTTCTCAAAGAGATAATCAGATTATCTTGTATTTCAAACAGCCCTGTATTTTG
>UQBX01000029.1 GCA_900539425.1 uncultured Oscillospiraceae bacterium
AAAACCAGCCGGCGTTTTTGTTTGATTTATTCTACTATATATTGCTGCATATCTTCACTTTCAAAATACTGAATTGTTCTTTCATCCTGAACGCTTATATTTATATTATATTCTACAAACGGATATACAGGATATTTATCAGGATCCCGAAGCATGAGTGAGCTTGCGTTTCCGGCATAATCACGCCTCTCAAGCGGAGTCATGTTTCTGATATAGTCTTTCTGTTCCTGCGGCAATTCATCGGCAAGGACATAAACGGTCATATAACCGCCGTTCAGAATATCGTAGTAGAACTCACTGTTCGTTTCGTTCATCTTATCCTGCACAAGAATATCACGCATCTCTTCCCATTTTTCAGGCGGAGTAACATAATACTTATCGTCCACAGTAGTTTCCGTATCGTCTGTTTCATTAATTGAATACACTATCGTTTCCACATACATAACATCATCTGCGGACAGTGAATACGGCTCATGCTGGGTTATTGCTTCCCGGCTTTTCATTATATTCAGATATTCATCCCAAAGATTATACTGAATTATATAGGAGCGTTTTATAGTTCTGCCGTCCTTGAGTTTATATTCTAAATCAAAGCTCAGTGCACTGTTTATTTCCTCATCGTCAGACTCCGTAACAGTTTCTTCTGTATTAACAGAAGCAAGAGTGGTTTCTTCTATATAAGCATTGAGCTCAACATCTCTGTCATGCTGGGTATAATTCATAACCTCATCGGAAACCACAAGATTGTGAAAATCAATTACCGCCTGAATATTCTGCGGCTCTGTGAACTCAGCGCGGTCGGTTTCACTTACAGGGCCGTACAATACACCCACCACATACCACAGCGGGTCATTTTCATACAAACTGTAATCATCACGCTCTATAATGGTTACGCTCTCCACTTCTTCAGCCTTGGGAACGTATTTTACAAATGAACTTGAATTTGAAAAATAAATACTGAATACAAACACGATACACACCGCTGTGGTGACGCCGAACACAATTCCCGATTTTTTCGTAAACACCTTTTTGCGGCGTATCTGCATCATGCTGAAAGCAAATGCGCAAACAAACGCAAGAATTACATCAATGATAAGCGTGGCGAAAATGTTTTTTTGAATTCCGAAATACAGAAATCCGGAAACAACAAATACCACCATAAGAATATATTTTATTACAGAATCGCCATAACCGCTTTCCGCGATCTCAGCTTTTCTGCGCTTGAACGCCAAAAGCCCCGCAATATACATTAATATAAATTCCGCAAGGCATACTGCCGTCATAAATAAAAATGAGCTGTCGGTGTTATCTCTGAAGAGCATCACCAGAACTCCGAACGGTGTTATGCTTGAGAATTTATATATATCAATCATAACGCCCCATACTGAATTGATGCCCATTGCGATGCCCACAAGCATTATGGGTACTGACACAGTTCCTACCAGGCTGAAAGCGGCATACTGAAGCCATTTTCCCGATATTGCAGCACACATGGAGCACATTGAATAGCCCGCAAGAAGTGACGAAATAATAGTTATAGCCTGCTTATATACAATGCTGTCCACTAAAAAAGTCACATGATCCTGCGCTCTTATATCGGTAAATATTCCTAAAATAAACGCAAACAGCGCGACGGAAACTATTATTGAAAAACAAATGGCAATAAGCCCGAACAGGAAATTTGCATTAAAGATATGACTGCGCTTATAAGGAAGCGCCAGCTGATAATCGCATCCGCGGCGGTTAAAATAAGCGTTATACATAACTCCTATGGAAACGGCGCAGTACACCGATATAAAGAAGAGCACCGAAATGCCCCACATCTGCACTTCATAAGTGATGTAGGATTCACCGCTGTAACAGGAAATTCCGGTATATAACGAATATATTACGGAAGCCAAAGCGCATACCGCCGCCACAACTATCGCTCCCGGCAGCTGCCGGCGCACAACTGATTTAAACACGCCCGAAAACGCGCCCTTAGCTGAATAATTTGCTGATTTCATAACCTGCCACCTCCATTTCACTGATGAACAGTTCTTCCAAAGTAAGCGGAAGAGCCTCAAAGAAAACAGGAGATTTTGATTCAATTATCTGCCTGATCTGTTCTTCATCACCTTTTACGGTAAGCTGTATCATCTTGCCCTGATGAGTTTCATTTACTATTCTGAGCTGAGGTCTTATCTGCTCAAAATCCTCCGATTCCATAACAAACTGAACACGGTAAACGCCTGCGGAATCGCTGTCTATATCCTTTTCAAGCAATACGCCTCCGCGATGCAGAAGTCCGATATGGTCGCAAAAGCCCTCAAGTTCTCTTAAATTGTGGCTTGCTATAACCACCGTTGCGTTCATTACTGAGATATATTCAATAAGTATTTTTTTGACAAGTTCACGGATTACGGGATCAAGACCGTCAAATATTTCATCAAACAAGACATACTGCGGTGCATGAGAAAGCGCAAGTATTATTGCCGCCTGCCTCTGCATTCCTTTACTCATTGAAGATATTTTCTGCTTTGATGAAATGGGGAACACTTTTTTCAGATTTGTAAATCTTTTATCATCCCAGCGGGAATAAGCCTGCTTATAATAGCGTGCCATTGAATCAACGGTTGCGCCTGCATAAAAGAACGGATAATCGGAAACAAACGCGATATTATCTTTTACTTTAAGATTTTCGAAGGGTGCTTCCCCATCCACAAACACGTTTCCTCCGTCTGCTTGGTAAATACCTGCCAGCACCCTGAGCAAAGTGCTCTTGCCCGCTCCGTTTGAACCTACAAGCCCGAAAACAGAGCCGTCGGGAATGGTGAGTGAAACACTGTCAAGCGCTTTTGTACTGCCGAAATTCTTCTGCAGTTCTTTTATTTCTATCATGCTTTTCCCTCCCATACAGAATCTATTATGCTGATAATTTCTTCCTTTTCCATGCCTGCGTTTTTTGCATCTTTAACAGCCGTTTTAAGCGCTTTTTCCGCCTCAATACGAATTGCCGAAAGATCTGTTTTATTTACAAAAACGCCCTTTCCCGCAACTGTGTATATTACACCGTGCTGTTCAAGATTTTTATAAGCTTTTGAAACCGTGTTAGGATTTATGGAAAGCTGAGTCGCAAGGGCTCTTACCGACGGGAGCGGGCTGTCCGCCTCAAAGACTCCCAGATTTATATATTTCACAACGGCTTTTTCAAGCTGAACATAAATCGGTTCACGGCTTCTTGAATCAAGTGAAAACATCACATCACCTACTCATTGTGGATTGCCTTTAGGGCGCTGACC
Source organism: uncultured Oscillospiraceae bacterium (assembly GCA_900539425.1). Lineage (GTDB taxonomy): Bacteria > Bacillota > Clostridia > Oscillospirales > Acutalibacteraceae > Eubacterium_R. The sequence continues at coordinate 3,282 of UQBX01000029.1, forward strand.
TTAACCGCCCTGTTTGCAGGCGAAACGCCTGAAATAACACCGACCAAAACGGAAAAACCTATACCGAGCACCACAAGCCACAGCGGCACTGACGAAACCGTTACTCGGATGCTCATATCACTTAAAGTTGAACTGAGCACAGCTCCCGCAACCGCATTTGCTATTAATGAAACTATAATGCTGATAAAAACACCTATAACTCCGCCTATAAAACCTATAAGCCCCGCTTCGCACAGAAACACCGTTTTTATATCCGAAATATCACAGCCTATTACTTTCATTACGCCTATTTCTTTTGTGCGCTCATAAACTGCCATTATCATTGTGTTGCTGATGCCGAAAGCCGCAACAAACATTGACACGGCGCCTATTGCGCCAAGCACAACCTGTACTACGGTCATTATCTTTTTAATATATTCCTGATCATCCTGATTGGAATATGTGCTGAGGCCTACAGCGTTCAGATTGCTCTGAACTGATTTTACGTTATCTATCTTATCCGTATAGACAAACACTTCCGAATATTCAACAGGTTTATTAGGTTTATTGTTGATTGCATTATATTCCCTGATTATTTTCTCTGCCGCGCGAATATCTATAAAGATACTGCCGATAGAATCCAGTCCCGAACTGCCCGAACCGCTCAGCACGCCCGCCACACGCAGTTTGTGCGTGGCTGATGATGACGCAGTTTGATTTTCAGCATCCAATACAGACGGCGCTAAATAAAACGTATCCTTCAAAGGATCTATCTCACAGCTTACCAAATTAAAATTGTCATCATACTCGCACTCAACGGAGTTGCCCTGCTTATCAGCAAAATTCGTTACAGCCGTAGAGCCCACATATACAGTGTAAGGGTCTGACTGCCGCTTGAGCGTACCGTTCTCCACCTGAACGCCAAGCTTTTCAAGCGTATCAAAATCCACCGCCATAACACTGCCGCCGTTATATGTGTATTTGCCTCTGGTTATGCTGACATAATCAGACATATTGATTACAGGCAAAACGGTTTCAACATGATCCATACTTTTAAAATAGCTGACAGCACTGTCATTCAGCGGCATTTTATCTGCTTCATCCGCATTAGGGTCTGTATTCGCGTATATGCTGATACGTGTTGCTGTGGAGGAACTTTTGTATTCCTGGGTAAGCATATTATTTATGCCTGCGCCTATAGATATCATTATAACTATTGCACAGGTACCTATAACAACGCCTATGATTGTAAGTTTTGTGCGCGAACGGCGCCCTTTCAGGTTTTTGAGCGCCATTGCAAAAATATCAGATTTCTTCATCAAGCTCATCGCCCTTTTTCTTTGACTTTTTGCGCTTAACAACAACAGCCGCAACTACCGCGATTATAACAACTGCCGCCGCGCCCAAAATATAATAAACAGTGTAATCCGAATAATTGTCCTGCGTATTCGTGTTCTGAGACTGAAGCTGTGCATAAGGATCTTCCTCCTGCTGAACCGTTACGCTGAACTCTCTTGAAACTGATTTTGCCTCACCGCTGTCATTTTCATATTCAAAAACAAGTGTGAGATCTGTTTTGCCCTCCTGAGTAAGGGTTATAGGTAAAGTGTAGTTGCTGGCAAACTGATCGCCTGCTTCAAGATTGCCTATATATGCAGAAGCAAGCTCTCTGCCCGCAGCGTCTACAAGTTTTACCCTGCCGTTAAACACTGAGCTTCTGCCGCTGTTTATAACGGTGAAAGCGCAGTCCTGCTCCTCGCCGAGTGCAACTTTTGTATCTTCAAGAGAAAGTGATCCGAATTCTATCTTTTCAGGCTGAACAACGGGTATACTGAGCATAAGTTCCTCGCTTTGAGCCTGTTTTTCACCGCCGTCAAAATACTCGTAAGAAACAGAAACGGTAACAGGATAAATACCCGTCTGTGTTGTGCCGAGGCACTTTAACTTCTGGGTTATCTCTTTTGTTGATGTAATCTTATCAATTGAGATCGTATCCGTTCCCTCTGCGGGGATAAAAGCCTCGCCGCCGGAAAGTTTTACTATTACATTCTGAACGGCTATATTTTTTGAATTATTTTTCAGCGTCATTTTAAGGTCAAACACCGATGAGCCCGAAACATTACCGCCGTAAGAAAAATCGGAAATAATGATATGCGGGGTAAGTGAAGCAGAGGAAGATGCAGACGCAGCCTGTGTAACACGCACACTGCAGTTTATTTCAGCTGTACCTGAAAGCTTTTCGCCGCCGTCAAAATACTCAAAAGAAGCACTTACTGTTACGGGGTAAACGCCCGCAGCAGCGCCTGAGCTGCAATAAAATTCCTTTGAAAAAGAATATGTTGAGCCTTTTGCGATAGTATCAGTCCACACGGAATCACTGCCGCTGTTTACTATCAGCGCTTCACCGCCGGAAAGACGGATATTTACATTTTTCATGTCTATTTTGGAACTTGTGTTTTTGAGTTTAAAGCTCAGGCTTACAGTGTCTCCCGCCTGAACACTGCTTTTATCGGTTGAAAAGCCCGCTAATATCAGCGACGGACTTAAACTCTGAGACGTACCGTCTGCCGCAAAAGCAAACATTGGCACCAAAGCTATCACCAGCGCCGCCAAAAGCGCCATTATTCTTGAATATTTTTTCATAGCGTTTCTCCTTAATTTTCATTTGATATCTTACCGTCTATAATCGTGATTATCTTATCGGCAAATTCCGCCACGCCGTTATCGTGCGTTACGAGTATCATTGTGCTGTTGTTTTCATGGACAAGCCCGCATACGAGCTGCATAACATTCTTGGTAGTTTCACTGTCCAGATTTCCGGTAGGCTCATCCGCAAATATCACTCTTGGATTTGAAACGAACGCCCTTGCGATACCCACTCTTTGCTGCTGGCCGCCGCTCATTTCAAAAGGACGGTGATTTTTTCTGTTTTCAAGTCCGACAAGCCGAAGCATCTCAAGCGCCCGTGCCTCTCTTTCCTGCTTTCCCACACCCTTGAACATCAGCGGCATAGCCACATTTTCAAGAGCAGTGAGAGAAGGTATAAGATTATACGACTGAAAAACAAAGCCCGTGAATTTTTGCCTGAACAGAGTAAGCTCCCGCTCCGTCATCTTATCTATCCTGTGCCTGCCTATATATACACTGCCGCTTGTTGGCCGTTCAAGACCTGCCAACATATTCAGCAGAGTGGATTTACCGGAACCCGATGTGCCAAGGACGGCGCATATCTGCCCTTTTTCAACGGAAATGCTCACATCGTTGAGAGCAGTTACTTTTTCTGTTCCCAAAACAAACGTCTTGGTCAGGTTCTCTGTTCTGATTATTGCTTCCGTCAAACGGGTGCACCTCCTATTATTAATTATTTAAGCGTTTGAACAGTAATTTTAAAATTGTACTCACTGTACTATTACGCTTAGTACAGTTTATAAATACCACATTTTGACCCGTTTTGTCAACATATTTATGAAAAAATTTATTTTTTCTTCCGTTTTCGAATAATAAATGCTTATTTTGTAAACAGATAAACTAAAACCGCCCGGGCAAATGCCCGAGCGGTATTTCTGTCAGCCCTGCGTGCGATAAATGGAAATATCCGAAATATGCGGCGCATAGGTTTCTGTTGAATTGAATTTATTTGAGCCGTCATTATAAAGAACGATAGTATTTTCGCCCTGCCTGAGTTCAACATTTACCGTAACAGTGGTAAAATTATCCCACCCGCAGGTATTGCGGCAGTAGATCTGCATATCTTCGCCGTTTACGGACGCGGTTATATTATCCTCTACAAGATCAACATTGTAATCATGAACACCCTGTTCCCTGTTTGCGCTGTATTTTACGGTCATTTTATATATTCCGCTTGCTGGCGCGTCAAAAGTAAATGACGCCGAACCCGATTCGCTTGAAATGCCGTTTATAAAATCAACGCCCGCCGTACTGTTTGTTTCGACCGCGGCTGTGCCTGAAAGAACGGCGCTCTGCGGTGAAAGCGAAATATATTCAGGCATTAACTCGGCAGTGTCTGTAAAAGTCAGCTCTGCGCCGCTTTTTGCTATACCTATATAATTAAGTCCCCTGCGCAGATACACTTTTGCGGTGCCGTTACTTGAGGAAACAGCAGGCGCGCCGTCAATATCAAGCGCTGTATTTTCGGCTGTAAGCAAATCGTAATAACCGTCATCGGAAGCAACTGCAAGAAAATACGTGTTGCTTTCGTCAGTTCTGTCCGCATCCGCAAGAACGGTAACATTGCTCTGCTCGGGATTTGGTTTTCTGATAAGCAGAGAATCAAGCACATAAGTGCCGCTTCCATGGGTAAGGGTTACCGCATATTCGCCCGCCTCAAGTTCATAAAAATCTGTATATGAGTTGGTTATCTCGCTTTTCACGGTGTTTTCAAGCGTTATCTGTGATGTTTCATCACCGATGCTCAGATTTACGGTTGCGGACACACGGTCATCAGGATTTTGTTTTCCGTTTTCATCCGCAGCGCCGTCATTCGCCTTGCCGTAAATAAACTTGAATTCATAATATCCGCTTTCGGGAATATTTACGGTTATCTGAACTCCGTCTCCCTCATTTTCCATACCGCCCACAAGTCCGTTTTGCTCTCCTGTTGACGCATAAGCGCTGTCATAAGTATAGGCGTTACCGAGGAGAGTGCCGTTCTCAAATTCATAGCGGGTATAAAGGCTTGTGTTTTCATAACCCTCATCGCCGCTTTGTGCTTCACGCACGGTAATACGGTAGGCGGTGTCATCATTCATGAAATCCATATCTATTTTAAGGGTATCAGCACAGTCTGTTACATAAGACTTCACCTTTTCGGGCGCATAAACTTTGCCCGAGATACCCTGATATGTTACGGCGCTTATTTCAACATAGACCTGTTTGCCCGCAAGGTTTGTTTTATCTAAATTCTTTACCTTAACGGTGCCGTCATAATCAGCACCCGAAATCAGCAGTTCAATGCTGTTTTTATCATCAGCAAGAGTGCCCAGGCCCATAAACTGCCTGTAGCGCGGCGCCCTGAACTGAATCAGCGCTTTGCCCATATCGGAGTGAAGAATATCGGAAATATCTGATTCCATTGTCTGCCCCTGCATATCGGAATACCAGCGATAGACCCACCACGCGGAATTGGGCGTATTATAATCGGCTGCCGTATTGCAGAGATTGTTAGCAAAAAGCCAGTATGCCTGCTGCGCATAGACCTTTGAATACTCTATCTGCGTTATGTACTTGAGCATTGTATTAGGATTGCCGTTATCCTCCATCATACCGTATTCGGAAACGATAACGGGTGTATTTTCGTCTACGCCTAATTCTTTTTCTATATTCTTTAAATCGGCGTTATTGTACTGCCAGTCATATATTGAGCGGTAATTCAGTTCGTGATAAATAAGCACATCGGGAACACAGTCATTCTGCACAGTATACTCAAGGAAGGAGTACATTTTATCGCTGTCATACTCATAATATCCCGGGCCGCCTATTACCGCTTCGGGGTCGAGCAACTTTACATAGTCGCAAGTGAGTTTCCACGCCTCAAAGAAATTCTGCCTGCCGGTATCATTAAAATCATTGTAGCCGCCGTTTTCATTTGAGGAATCCTCTACCCATTCGCCGAACCACACGCCGTTGTCGCACTCATTATATAGGCAGTAAACTATCTTATCGTGATAATCGCTGTTTTTTATCGCAGTAACAGTCTGCTCAACAAGCGGGAAATATGTATTCTGAACATAATCTTTCCAGTTGTAAGTGCCCGCCTTTTTCATTTCGTTTATATTATCCTCATCATAGTACCATGTGCTGTACATATCCTGGAGATACACAACGAGGTAATCGCAGCTGCCGGAGGAAAGTGCCTGCTGCGCAACATCATCCATTTCGCCTATGGGGTGCTGAAGCCCAAGGGTGGTTTTTGTTGAAAGAGAGGAAAGATTGATACTTTCCGTCATATTATAGGACGGAACACCGTCCTGCGCTATACCGTAAAGAAAACCCGACGCGCCTTTTGTAACGCTGCCTGTAAGCTGGGATGCGTCAAAAGTTACAGTAGGCTTATAAAAGGCAAAAAACGCCCCTGCCCCAACTGCAACTGCAATTATTACGGCAAGAAGCGCTATGCCGAGTTTTTTTAAAACTCTTTTAGTTCTCATATAGTTATTCCTTAATAAAGCAAAGCCTTAAAGCATGTTTTTCAACTTTAAAATTAACTTCCGGGTAGTTGAAGTTTTCACCGTCGCAATTACCGAGAAGTCCGGATCCGTCAACAGACCATATTCTGCCTGAGGTAAGGTATCCGGTATGCACAAGATCTGTGGTTTCCTCGTTTGCCGTGCCTGCGCTGTACTTAGGTATAAGGGGAAGTGCCTGCCTTAAAGTAAGGGCGTCTGCCATGCAAAAATCAAGGATACCGTCATCCAGCTTGGAATTAGGAGCGGGGCAGAAACCGCCTCCGTAATAGCTTGCGTTGCAGATTGCAAGCAGCGTATAATCAGCGGGAGTGACAGTCCATTTATACGGTTTTCCGTCTCTGCCGATACAGTCAAGATCAAAATTTATCTTATACTTCATAGACTGGAGCACTGCGGGAACAACAGCCACATTATATGCCTGACTGCCCAGAAATTTCACCTTGCCCGCAATTATCCTGCCTATGGTTTCCACCTTTGTATCAAGGCCGAAGCTCATTACGTTTATACATTTTTCGCCGTTATAATCAATAAGATCTATCGGCTTTACTTCATATTTCGGGTTGCCTGTATGAAGTCCGAAAGCTTTAACTACATTTAACGAATCTATTTTTTTAGTGCCGTATATCTTTTTGGCAAAATCATTGCCCGTTCCGAACGGCAAAATCATAAGAGGCGTTTTGGTGTGGGCAAGTCCGTTTGCTATCTCATGAACAGTACCGTCACCGCCGCAGGATACTATAACGCAGTCCTCGCCGTATTTTTCGGCATAAGACGCGGCAAGCTCCTTTGCGTGCCCTCGGTAACTTGTTTCCTCTATGATCATTTCATCATTAATAAGTCTGAATGCAGACTGAACCTGTTTAAAAAGCAGGCGTCTGTTCTTATTTCCCGCTATCGGGTTTTCTATAAACACATACTTCATACACACATCCCCTTAATTTAAAACAGCCTTACATTACTCTTGTGCCGCCGACGGGGCGGATGATAAGAACATGACAGCTTCCTTTTCCGAAAACAGTTTCAATGCTGTTCTTATATTCCTCAAGCAATTCGGCAGGTACAAAAGCCTGAATCGTACCTGCGAAACCGCCGCCGTGAACACGGTAAGCACCGTCTACGCCGAGTATACCCTCTGAAATGCAAAGCGCAAGAGAAATCTTCTGCTCTGCCGGATTTTTAGGTGTGTATACATTCTGATTATACATATAGGAAGAACGGCCGCTTTCGTTGATGACCTTTTTGAAATCATCAAAATTATTGCTCTCAAGAGCCGCAATAGCTTTCTCCACTCTTGCGTTTTCTCTGTAAAAATGGAATGCACGGAGAAGTGCTCTGTCACTTACCCTGCCCATAAGTGACGGAACAGCTTTTTTGAAATCTTCAAAATCAATTTCTCTGAGCACATCCTTGCCCATTGCCTGAGCAACACTTTCCATTTCGCCGCGCACTGCCGCATAATCATCAGTAAGATCGCTGTGGCTTCCGCCTGTGTCAACGATGCAAAGTGCGTGACCGCTCTTTGAAAAATCAAAATCAACCTTTTTAATCTTAGGATTTTCGGTAGATTCAAAATCAATAGTTACAAATGTGCCTACGGACGATGCCATCTGATCAAGCAGACCGCAGGGCTTACCAAAGAAAACATTTTCCGAATACTGTGCCGTTTTGGCTATTTCAACAGAATTGATAACTCCGTCGTTATAAAGATATGAAAGAGTGGTGCCCAGAAGCACTTCAAAAGCCGCGGAGGAAGAAAGCCCGCTGCCGCCGATTACATCAGATGTTGTTACACAATCAAAGCCGCCGATTTTGTATCCGAGACCTGCTATCTTTGCAACAACGCCGCGCACCATTGCGGTTGAATGCCCGAACTCTGCCTCATCGGGAAGAAGTTCGCTTGTGTCAACAACATTCATTGCGTGTCCGTCTGACTTAACACGAACAACATCCTCATCATTTTTTGACGCTACTGCAACAGCATCAAGGTTTACAGAAGCCGCAAGCACCTTGCCGTTATTATGGTCTGTATGGTTTCCGCATACTTCAGTACGGCCGGGGGCAGAGGTGATTATAACATCCCTGTCCTCCCCGAAAAGTTTTACGAATTCGTTTATCAGGCGTATGTAGCGCGGTTTCTGAGCCTCAACGGCACTGTCCGTAACATAGACTGCCTTTAACTTTTCATCCATTTCGCCTGCTTCAATAGCGGCGATATACTCCTTTGGTTTCATAACTGTTTCCTATGCCTTTCTATATATTTATAAAACAATTTTATATTTTTCCTTATGGGAATATATAAGAAGCGTTTGATTCATCTGGCGTGATTTAACGCCGTAATAAATATTGAAAGCAAGGCTTGTGATGCCCGTAAACATTACAACAAGCATTGCAAGCAATATAAACTGCCGTGAAAACGGATTGTATATCTCCGAACCTATACGCGTGTAGATATACAAACGCGGCAGACTTCCGATAATGCTTAAACACACATAATAAATAAAATCATAATGCATGGAGCCGTAAAGCTTTGATACCATACCCAGAGGTATGGACGGTACAAATCTGGACACCAGCAAAATATAAGGATTGCCTTTGCCCTTAAACAGCACCCAGTCCTTAATAAACCTTGCTTGGTGGATATTCAGTATCATCATTGCCCAGCCGCCGCCTATCCAAGAGCCCTCGGCATATTTTATCATGAAAAACACGATTATGCAGAAAGCATTGATTATCATTGCGGTCTGTATTGAAAATACCATTCCGGAAATAACGCACAGTATGCTTATCGGTATCGGAAGCTGGCACTTTGCAAGCCACAAGGCAAAAATACAAACAAGTATCTCAATATGACTGTCCAGCCCCACAACTGCCCTTTCAAGTTTGCCAAGCCAATTGATAATCGCGTCAAAACGCACCTCAAGGCTTGCCTGATCGTGCAGGCATATAGCAAGAAAAACCATAAGGGCAATCGTTACAATAACGATTATCATTGATATTAAATTTGTTTGGCGGCGTTTGCTTTTTCTCAAAACGGCACCCCCGTATTACAATCAATATTCGTGATAATTGCCCAGAAATTTAAAATCGGGAAGCTCGGCATAAAGAGCGCATATAAGATCAAGCGTTTTTTTGTCTTTTATATTGCCGAGCAGATCAACATAAAAATAATAGCTGAAATCGCCGTTGCCGACGGGTCTTGACTCAAGCTTTGTAAGGTTGAGCCCCGCCATGGAAAATCTTCCGAGTATCCTGTAAAGCGAGCCGGTTGTATGCGGCAGCGCAAAAATAAGGGAAATTTTATCGGCGTTTTCTTCTATTATAAGCTTTTTTGAAATAACGATAAATCTTGTTCTGTTATTACTTATATTCTGAATTCTTGTTTTTAATATTTGAAGTCCGTATTTTTTTGCGGCGTCAGCCGAACAGATAACTCCAACATCTGTTCTGCCGCTCTCGGCAACATATTTTGCCGCCGCGGCGGTATTGGTGTAATTAACGCCTGTAAAATCAAAATTCTTTAAAAATTCAGAGCACTGTGCAAGCGCCTGAGGATGGCTGTAAACCTCATCAATATCGGCATACTCCACTCCTTTACGCGCGCAGAGGCAGTGGTTTACCTCAAGAGAATAGGATCCCGCCATATAAAATCTGTATTTGATAATAAGGTCATACACCTCATGAACAGAACCGGCAGTTGAATTTTCAACAGGCACTATGCCGAACGGAGCTTCTCCTTTATTAACCGCCTCAAACACATCTTCAAATATCCTGTAATGTTTGACTGTAGCGTTCTTAAAAAGCGTAAGCGCTGTTTCATCTGCATAACTGCCCTCAACTCCGGCACATGCAACAGAAACTTTCTGATCAAACGCATTGGTGTTTGATACTGCGGAAGAAATTATATCTCTTAAATCGCCGCCGCTCTCCATAATATTATGCTGAATAGCACGGGAAGCATCCATAGTTGCGGAAAATACAGTGGCGATAGCGTCGCCGTCCTCACCGCATTTTTCCTTTACGCAATCAAGTATCTGCCCCTCCCTTTCTGCATTAAAAACGGGAAGCCCTCTTTCCGCTTTATATGCAGCTACCTGCCTTGAGATATCCATTCTGTGCTGAAGCAGAGGGATGAGCTGATCATCTATTTTGTCTATTTCTTTTCTTAAATCGAGCAAATCCATTAAAACAAATTTCCTTTTTTACATCATCATATCAAGCAGTACGAAAGCGCAGACCGCCTCCACAACCGAAACCGCGCGCGGAACAATGCACGGGTCATGCCTGCCGTTTACAACAAGCTTTTCATTTTCCATGGTTTTAAGATTAATGCTGTCCTGAACGCTTGCAATGGAAGCAGTTGGCTTTACGGCAACTGAAAATACAAGAGGCGCTCCGCTTGTTATACCGCCGAGCACACCGCCGTTATTGTTAGATTTAAGATGAACGGCGCCGTCTTTTATCTCGTACGGGTCATTTGCCTCACTGCCGAACATACCGGCAAAATCAAACCCTGCTCCGAACTGAACGCCCTTTACAGCAGGGATACCGAAAAGCGCGTAAGAAAGCCTGCCTTCAACGGTGGAAAACATATTTGCGCCTATGCCGGTGGGAAGCCCCACTGCGGCGCACTCAATTACACCGCCGACCGAATCACCTTTAAGACGTGCGTTTTCAATATACGCGCGCATTTCAATTTCTTTCTGAGTGCTGATAGTAGCAAAAAAATCAGAAGATAATTCCTCAAGCTTATTTGGGTCTATATTATTTTTATCGAACGGCGTATCATATACGGTGCCCACCTGCAAAATATGAGCGCCTACCGTAACGCCTTTTTCAGCAAGTATCTGCTTTGCGATTGCGCCCGCAAAAACTATGGGCGCGGTAAGCCTGCCGCTGAAATGGCCGCCGCCGCGGATATCATTAAAACCGTTATATTTCACATATGCGGGGTAATCACTGTGCCCCGGGCGGGGTACAAAACGCACGGAATCATAATCCCCGCTTCTTGTATTTGTGTTTTCAATTATCATTGCAAGAGGAGCGCCCGTTGTTTTTCCGTTAAGCACACCGCTGAGTATCTGCGGCTTATCGGGCTCCTTTCTTGCCGTTGCGGATTTATCCCTGCCTGGGGCTCGCTTATCCATTTCCTTCTGAATTTTATCAAGATCAAGCGTTACGCCCGCGGGCAGACCGTCTATAACACAGCCGATAGCCGTGCCGTGGCTTTCACCGAAAACAGACAGTTTTATATTTTCACCCAGCGTTGATGACATTCGCTTTTCCTCCCAGTTTGTTAAAATCATCAAAAAATGACGGATATGTTTTGTTGACGCTTTCCGCCTCGTCAATACAGATCTTTCCCTTTGCGAAAAGGCCTGCCACCGAAAACGCCATAACTATTCTGTGGTCATTATAGCCTTTTAGCTGTGCTGAGCAAACACCGCACGGGTTTATAATCATACCGTCATCGGTTTCGGCAACGTCAACTCCCATCTTTCTGAGGTTTGAAACAATAGCCTCAATCCTGTCTGACTCTTTAAATCTCAGGCGCTGTGCGCCGCGGATAACGGTTTTGCCCTGAGCAAACGCCGCCGTAACGGCAATTGCGGGCACCATATCGGGAATGTTATCACAGTCAATATCTATTCCGTGAAGTTCGCTCTTTTCGCACGTTACCGAATTTTCGCCGACGGTTACTTCAGCGCCGAACATACGCATTACATCTACAACAGCTTTATCTCCCTGAGCGGAATTCATATCGAGACCTTTTAGGGTTATTTTGCCGCCTATCGCCGCCGCGCTCATAAAGAATGCCGCGTGGCTCCAGTCGCCCTCAACGGTATAATCGCGAACGGCATATTTCTGATTTCCTTTTATAAAATAACCGTCATCTGTTTCCTGAACAAATACACCGTAATCGCTGAGGACTTTTACAGTCATATCAACATACGGCTTTGATTTAAGCGGAGTTGTAAGTATTATTTTAGAATCGCCGTCAAGCACGGGAAGCGCAAGCATAAGACCCGTTATGTACTGTGAGCTTATATCTCCGCGTATCTCAAAATCGCCGCTTTCAAGTTTTCCGCTTATTGACAGCGGAAGCGAGCCGCTGCTTTCAATATTTACACCGTGTTTGGGCAATAATTCTATATACTCGCCGAGCGGCCTCTGGGGCAGTCTGCCCTCTCCGATAAAAGTAACCTCTTTGCCGAGAGCCGCCGCCACGGGGATAAAAAATCTCAGGGTATTTCCGCTTTCTATGCAGTTTATTATCTTATCTCCGCTTTTCAGACTGTTTGCAGCGCCTATTGCCGCTTTCATATCCTTTGACGGGATTATTGGCTCCACCGTGCCGCCGCCAGCAAGGAACGAACATATTATCGCCCTGTGTGCCGCCGATTTACTGGGCGGGAGGGTAAGTTCACCGTTCAAGGCAGAGTTTTCTATTTCAACAATCTTCATATTATTCCTTTATTCAACACCGAAAAGAGATTTCACGCCGTCCATAGGCATTGGCTCAATAAAGCTGCTGCCTATACTTTTCAGCATTATAAGTTTTATGCCGCCGGAAGTGCGTTTTTTATCAAACGCCATATTTTGCACGATTTGTGCAACCGGCAGGTCTGTTTCTGTTTTAAGACCGTATTTTTTAAGCAGAACGGCTATTTTATCCGCCGTGCCTTTTTCGGTAATACCTGCTTTTTCTCCCGCAAGGCTTATCATTACCATGCCGATGCCGACTGCCTCTCCGTGTGAAACCCCGCTGAAATTGCAGAGCTTTTCAATGGCGTGGCCGCAGGTATGGCCAAAGTTTAGCAGAGCTCTTTCGCCTGCTTCTTTTTCATCTCTTTCAATTACGCCGCGTTTTATATCGGCACATTCGTAAATGACTTCGTCAATAATATCCCCGGCGTTTTCTTTTTTAAGTCTTTCAAACAGGCTCTTAGATTTGATACAGCCGTATTTTATGACTTCACCCATACCGTCACTGAAAAAATGAGCAGGCAGGGTATCAAGAACATCCGGATCAATCACAACAAGAGACGGCTGCCAAAACGCGCCGCAAAGGTTTTTGCCCTGCGGCAGGTCAACTGCCGTTTTACCGCCCACGGAAGAATCCACCTGAGCAAGCAATGTTGTCGGTATCTGTATATATTTAATTCCGCGCAGATAAACCGCCGCAGAAAAGCCTGCCATATCTCCGCAGACACCTCCGCCGAGAGCTATTACACAATCATTTCTTGTGAGCTCGCTCTGCGCCAGAAATTCAACTATTTTGATAAGATTAGCCGTTGTTTTTGAGCTTTCGCCCGCTTCAAAAATATAGGAAACAGTTTCAATACCTGCCGCGTTCACGCTTTTCTCAACAGTTTCAAGATACAGCGGCGCAACATTTGTATCGCTAATTATGGCTGCTTTTTTCGCTGAAACAACTTTTTTTATCTTTTCGCCGCAGTTTTTAAGCAGACCTCTTTCTATCAGAATATCGTAACCGCCGCCTGCGTTTACTCTTAAAGTTTTCACTAACCTATCTCCTCTTTGATCTTGTTTGCGCGTGCCATCAAATCTTTCAGCGTTTCGGAATCTTCTTCGTCTATAGCTTTTCTGAAATGCTCAAGATTTCCTACAAGATCATCTATCTCTCTTATGAGCGGCTCTTTATTTGCAATAAAGAGTTCGCTCCACATTTCTCCGTTTATGCGGGCAACCCTTGACACATCACGATATGAGCCCGCCGAAAAGCCTACGTGCATCGGCGCAAGAGGACTTAAAACATATGAACAGGCAAGAACGTGAGCTATCTGCGAAGTGAAAGCTATCATTTCATCATGATGCTCGGGAGTTGTTATAACAGTGCGTGCAAAACCCATTTCCTTTGCAAGCTCCACAAGCGTATCCGTTTTTGCCTTTGGCGCATTTGTGGGAGTGCAGATAAATGACGCATTGTCAAAAAGTGTAGGCAGGCTGTTGTCATAGCCGGACACTTCACGCCCCGCCATGGGGTGAGCGCCTATAAAGTAAAATTTAAAATTCTCTTTTTCAAGGCGGCGGCAAATCTCTGTTTTTATACCGCAGCTGTCCGTAACGATACTGCCGTCCTTAAACTCATCTTTATGATCAAGCACAAACGGCACGATACCGCCTTCGTAAAGATTGATAAACGTAATATCCGCCTTTGGAATAAGATCGCAAAGCTCGCCTATTTCATCCACGGCGCCGTCCGCCAGCGCTTTTTCGCTTACAGACTTTGTTCTGTTCCAGCCCATAACATAATGGGATGTATTCTTTTTTAAAGTTTTTGCAATGCTTGCACCTATAAGGCCGAGGCCCGCAACAAGTATCTTCATTTAAACCGCTCTTTCAAATTCCATATTTAAGTCCATTATATTATATAATAATATATAAATAAGCATAAATCAAGAAGTCCGTTGTTAATTTTGATGCTGTACTCAAAAAAATCCCCCGCTAAGTCTGACTGACTACGGGGGAATTTTTGTATTTTATAAGATAAAAATACTGTTTATTTTAGATTTTACACTTCTTACAGCGGCTTTACAAGGCGCACATTGCTGAGTTTTATATCTTCATCGCCCTCGTTTGCCGCTTTACCCTCAAAGCGCAGAAATTCAAGGTTTTCCACATCTGCGGCGTCTACAGCGTGCTTGTAGTTTTCACACAGCTCGCCCCACGATGTTTTCGTTTTCATAATGGTAATATCCTTGGCATTTCTTATGAAAAACGCTGAATTATCATATTTCTCCACTCCCCAGTCAAGGCAGGGGCGAAGATCATATAACCCGCACGGCCATTTGCTTGTTTTGGTAAGCTCTATGCGGCAGTTTTCAAATGTTACATCCTCAATGGGATTTTCGGGATTTCCGTGGATAAGGACGCCGTTTTCACCCTTTGCGGTAACATTGAAAAATCTGATATTTTTAACTTTGCCGCTCTTTGTATTCTCATCACGGTTGAAAGTTGTTATAGTGATAGGCTCAGCAGTTCCCCACCAGTCGGGGCAGAAGCGGCGTGTTTCTATAACGATATTTGAATATGAAACATTTTCAACATTTCCGCCGTCCCTTATCTGGATAGATATGCCGCGGTTAGACCTGCTTATAGTGCAGTTTGAAACGATAACATTGCGGAAATCGCCCACGCCTTCCGTGCCTATTTTAATAGCGGCGGAAGTTGAAACAAGAGTACAGCCGTCAATAATAACATTTTCGGTAGGGCCGTATTCGCTGTTGCCGCGTGATGTCTTGAGGCATATACAGTCATCGGCGCAGGTAACGTGACAGCCGAGAATGCGCACGTTTGAGCAATGGTCGGGGTCAATGCCGTCACTGTTTGCAACATCAAGATCATTGAGTATCCTGATACGGTCAATAAGAACATCATCGCATCCTGCGGGATGAAGCGTCCAGAACGGAGCGTCTATAACCGTAAAGTCCTTGAATGTGATATGATTGCTCTTTTCTATGTAAATAACTGTTGGGCGCGGATAAAAATCACCCGTTACGTAGTATTGATCCTTACGCTGAACAAAAGCATGACCGTTTGCGTCTATAGTTCCCTCGCCGCTGACAGTACAGCCGTCTGCCTCAAATCCGTAAATAAACACAAAGCTCGGCTTGCCCGTAACAGGGTTTCCGATGAGCGCTGTTTTGGGATCATTTATGAGTTTATTCGGCCTGATATAGCCGTCTATATTTGATGTGGCTTTTATTGACGCGCCTTTCTGAATGTGCAGGTCAACATTCTTTTTAAGGCGGATTGAATCACTGTAAAACACATATCCGCTCTGCAAAACAACTCTGCCGCCGCCGTTTTTGGCACAGTCATCAATTGCGTGCTGTATGGCAAACGCGTCATTTGTAACGCCGTCGCCGGTTGCTCCGTACTGCAGAACATTATACTCTTTCATAATATCAAAACCTTTTTTCAATTAATTTTTAGTATAATATAACACAATGTTTTTAGTTTGACAAGTAAAATAAGATATGCTATTATATACGAGTAACAGGCTGCCAAACGCTCCTCAGTCCAATGGAGCGCAGGGCAGCTGATTTTATGTGTGCAGATATTTTTGCATATACCAAAGGCACCTATATTAAAGCGAAAGGCATGGGAAGTATTATGAAAAAATACGACGTTGCAATAGTGGGCGCCGGCCCTGCGGGCATTTTCACAGCAGTTGAAATGCTCAGAAAAGGCAGCAAAAAAAGCATTATAATAATTGAAAAAGGCAAATCCGTTGAAAAGCGCAGATGCCCGAAAGCAGTAACGGGCAAGTGCATGAACTGCAAGCCCTACTGCCATATAACAACGGGATTTTCAGGTGCGGGAGCTTTTTCGGACGGCAAACTCTCTCTTTCTTACGAAGTAGGGGGAAGCCTGCCTGAACTTATAGGCGAGGATCTTGCTCAGGAAACTATCAACTACACAGATAAGATATATCTTGAATTCGGAGCTGACACCCATATTGAGGGTATCGGCAATACTGAAGAGGTAAAAGAGATACGCAAGAGGGCAATTCAGGCAGGTCTGAAGCTTGTTGACTGCCCTATACGCCATCTTGGCACCGAAAAAGCGCACGAGCTTTACTACGAGATAGAAAAATATCTTGTTGCCGCAGGCGTTGACATTATGTTTGACAGCCAGTGCAGCGATCTTATTCTTGACGGTGAAAAATGCCTTGGCGTACGTCTTGAAAACGGCGAAGAAATTTATGCGTCTGATACGGTTGTTGCAACCGGCAGGCGCGGTGCTGACTGGCTTGAGAAGCTGTGTGCAGACCACGGAATTGCTCACCAGCCAGGAACGGTTGACATAGGTGTTCGTGTTGAAGTAAGAAACGAAATTATTGAAACAATAAATGACGTTCTTTACGAATCAAAACTTGTTGGATACCCGAAGCCGTTTAAAAATAAAGTGCGTACATTCTGCCAGAATCCCGGCGGTTTTGTTGCTCAGGAAAACTACGACAATGACCTTGCAGTTGTTAACGGTCATTCATATAAAGAGCTTAAAAGCCAAAACACAAACCTTGCTATTCTCTGCTCTCACAACTTTTCCGTTCCTTTTAATCAGCCGATAGCATATGCCCAGAAAGTGGGAGAACTTACTAATATGCTTGGCGACGGCCATATTCTTGTGCAGAGATTCGGAGATATTCTTGAAGGCAAACGCACATGGCAGAAAGAGCTTACTCAGAGCAATCTGCGCCCAACTCTTCCTGACGCAGTTGCAGGTGACATCACTGCAGCAATGCCTTACAGAGCAATGACAAATATAATTAATTTCATTCAGGCAATGGATCACGTTGTGCCAGGTTTTGCAAGTCCTGAAACGCTGCTATACAGCCCCGAGCTGAAATTTTATTCAAACAAAGTAAAAATGGATACCGATTTCAACACAAACATTGAGGGACTGCACTGCCTCGGCGATTCAAGCGGCTGGACCCGCGGACTTATGATGGCTTCCGTTCACGGAGTTCTTATGGGCAGAAAACTTGTGTAATATTAAAGAATAAAGGTTGAGAACATAATATCCGTTTATACTCTTAACAGTACAATATTTAAGCATAGCCACAGATTTATAAAAATGAAATAGTAAAATAAAAGCCCGCTTCAAATCGGAAGCGGGCTTTCTTAATTAAAAAACAGGTACGGCAATATGCCATACCTGTTTTTTTATACATTTTATTTGCTGTGAGGATGTGCTTTTCTGTATGCTTCTTTTCTTGCAAGCTCCTGTTTCTTAAATGAATTGTACCATGCAACAATAAGAAGAACAACAACGGCAACAGCGAGTCCGGCAGCTATCCAGCCAAGGGATTTAATTGCGTTTTGTATCTTCAAAAGCACTGAAAGTGTAAATCCTGCTGTAACGTACATCTGCGCATTTCCGTCCGAGTCAAGATAAACGCCGTTTTTAAGATAAATTTTTTCTCTTGAGGTATCGTTTTCAGGATAATAGTAAACATTAATAGATTGCTCGCCTTCAGCTTCACCGTAATCAGGGTTTGACTCTCTGTAAAAAACTATACCTGATTCTTCATCAGTAATAGTCTGCGGCATGAAGCTGTTAAAAATAGCAACCTGCACTGAATTTATATTCAGCACACATATGCCGATAAGCGCTGCAAGTATAAGAGCTGATAAAGCTATAAGGACTTTTGATATTACCTTATGATTTTTGTAAAAGCCTTTTAAAGAATCAGCAAAGATTTTTTTAGTTGAAACAGAATTGTTTTTATCAACCGAAATTTTATTGTTCTCCATTTAAATCACCGTTTTGATTTTACCATAATTGCGTGCCGCGGTCAATAGCATGAAAGCCTGCTTACGAAAAAAGACGTATGTTTAAACTGCCAAATTCAGGATAATCTGCAAACATAAAAAGCAAAAGCGCATAGAAAAAAGGGGCGCATAATGCGCCCCCCAATCAACTAAGTTGATTTAATCAAGAACATAAGAGAGTTAAAATTCACTCCCTAAGCAGAGAACTTAGATTCCGCCTTCGGGACCCTGGCCCTCTTCAGTACCACTGAGAGTTAATACATCAACGGTCTTGAACTCTTCGATCTCTGCGATCGGCTTTGAGTAAATTTCTTTCAATCAAATGACCTCCTTCTATTATAGCTTTTCTTTTCCGCGGGGTCTCCCCCGCGGAAGTCAAGCTTATTAAGTATTAATTTAGTTAAACTAAATTATGCGTCGTAGTCAAAAGACTGAACGTTACCGTAGTAAACAGCTGCATTGCCTTCAGCGTCAGCAGCGATTACATAAGCGCGAGCATAAGCAACGCCTGTCTGAGCTGCGATCTTGAAGGTAAGTGCG
>UQBX01000030.1 GCA_900539425.1 uncultured Oscillospiraceae bacterium
TTTCGGATTTACGGCTTTTCTGAGTTTGGCATAATAATGGTATTAAATTTTGCAATTTTATTTAAGACTGAGAATTGAAGAATGTTTTTGCAAATCCGTAATTTATTCGTTTAATATGGCAGTATAACCGCTTGTCTTATCTCCGGAAACAGTAATGTAATACGATTTGCCAAATTGCGCTTTCCATGAGATAGGATCTGTGTATCTGGTTATATCTTCCGGATATATGTTTTCATAGTTGGGGGTCACGTATTCTGTTATAATTCTAAACTGCATTGACAATTCAACAGCATCAGATGAGCTGTTTAATTGCTGTTTATTCAATACCACTACAATATTATCATCGTGCTTTATTAATGATTTATCCGCGTTTGATGTACCGCCGCTGTATTGGTGGCTATTAGCGCTATAATCATAAACCAGCAACCCAACATCTTCTTTCATTTCTAATTGTATATGCAGCGCTATTTCATCATCAGCGGGCATATATTCACCGGAAAATGTTTGATCATATATTATGAAACCAAGTCCTATTGCTACTAAAACTGCAATAGCTATCCCGGTTATCTTTTTGTTCATTTTGAAAACCTCCCGTATAGTCCAGAGATGATCAAATTTCGCTGTTCACTTTGAAAAATAGTCAAGCTGTAAATTTGTTAAACAGCTCTGCTATTTGTTTTTTATGATTTGTTAAGCGGAATAGACAAACTGAATTTTAAGCGGGCGGGTTGGAAAACAGTTTTTACTTTTTTCCTCCGCTTATTATTGTGTAGTACGATCTTGAAGTGATACGGTATACAACAATATAAAACAAAGCGAACACCAAAAAGCACGTAAGCGTTGTGCCTATAAGCAATGCGGGATTTGTGAAGCCGAGCAAAGTTATCGTTCTGTTTATAAGAGGGAAGTTGAATGAAAGGTGTATTCCTGCCACAATAAGGGGAGCAAAGAAAACTGTGAGCACCTGTGAATTGATACTCTTTTTTATCTCTCGGTCTGTCATTCCCACTTTCTGCATAATATCAAATCTGGCTCTGTCCTCATATCCCTCTGAAATCTGCTTGTAGTACATTATCAGTACGGCTGCAAATATAAATACTATACCCAGAAGTATACCGAGGAAAAACAATCCGCCGTAAAGGCCTAAGAACATATCACGGCTGTATGCGGCGCCGTCTGCTGAAACAGAAGCTGTCTGAGGTAAAATATTGCCCGTACTTATCTTTTTGTGAACTGCGTCAATTAGCGTTATCTGCTTGCTGTTATCGCAGTCAAGGTCAAAGCCTGTAACATAATGGCTGTACGCGGCAGGAGTGCCGTTAGGGGAAAGAATATCTTCAAACTGCTTAACAAATTCGTCATAATCGTTAACGAAAACATAAATACTGCTGTTTGTTATACTCATATCACGACCGTAGCCGATGTAATCATCAACATATTTTTTTATTTTCAGTTCTCCTGTTGAGTCAATATTCAAAGTGCTTTCTTTATAGTTTGAGAGCTTTGCAGTGAATACAAGCACTTCGTTTTCGTCCAGCGTTTCATTTTGCCCCATAAGTTTGTTGTAATCTTCTATGGGAACAATAAGGACGTTATATGAAGAACTGCTATAATAATCATTTTTAATGATTGTAAAGTTGTTGCCGTTCTGATTTGCTGAAAACTCAGTTATTCTGTAACTTATTTTATCTTTTCCTGCCTCATTGTTTTCTTTCAGAGCGCTGTTTACTGCATTGTCAACGGAATTGATAAGGTTACTGTCTATATCAGCATTATTTTCAGCCGTTATATCAACCATTATATTTCGGGGATAACTTGTGCGCATGCTGCTGTCAAGTCCGGCATAAAGGCAAACTGTGCATGAAACCATAACAAGCACCATCGTGCACAGAATACATATTGATGCAAGTCCGGCTCCGTTTCTTTTCATTCTGTATGCCATTGTGGAAACGGATATGAAATGATTTGTTTTGTAGTAATATTTTTTGTTTTTCTGCAGTGCTTTGCAAAGGGCAACAGAGCCTGAAATAAACAGCATATATGTTGCTATAATTACCATTACTACCGCAACAAAATACATCAGCATTGCCGCCATAGGATTTTTTACAGTAACTGCAATGGCGTAAGCGCCTGCAAGAATTGCCGCCCCGAGAACGGCAATCACCCAGTTTGCTTTCGGAGGCTTTTCACCCGCATTTTCGCTTTTGAGCAGATCAACGGGGTTTGTCATATGAATTTGTCTTAAAGCGTTGAAAAGTATCAGCGCGAAGATAGCCGCAAACCATATTAATGTTATAATAATAGATTCAGGCGATACGCTGAGAGTGAAATCTGCGTCTGCAAGCAAAATGTTTACCATTAAAAGCTGAGCGAATTTTGAAAAAAGCAGTCCGCAGAATAGTCCGCACAGCATGGAGATGCAATAAACCAGAATGTTTTCCCAGATAAGCACTCTTGAGAGATTAAGTTTATCCATTCCCAAAATATTATAAAGACCAAACTCTTTTTTACGCCTGCGTATTAAAAAAGAATTAGTGTAAAAAAGTATCAGCAAAGAAAATATGCCCAGAACTACCGTGCCGAGTGCAAGCAAACCGTTAATTTGATCGCCGCCGGGTATCTCTAAAAGAGATTTATCTTTTGATAAAAATGCCACTATATAAAACATGCCGATCATACCGGTACATGTTAGAATATATGGCAGATAAAGCTTTTTGTTTTTCTTGATGCCGTCCCATGCAAGACGCAGATAAAAATCTTTTTTCATACGGCATCACCGCCGGTTGCAAGCATTGTAAGCGTGTCTGAAATACGCTGATAAAGCTGTTCGTCCGTACAGCCGCCGCGGTATATCTGGTGAAATACCTCGCCGTCCTTGATAAAGAGCACCCTGCCTGCATGACTTGCCGCTTTAACGGAATGTGTAACCATTACTATTGTATGGCCGGCGGCGTTGATGTCCTCAAACAGCTTCAAAAGCTCATCGGTAGCTTTGGAATCAAGCGCGCCGGTGGGTTCGTCTGCAAGAATGAGTTTCGGGTTTGTTATTATTGCCCTTGCAACTGCCGCACGCTGTTTTTGACCGCCTGATATTTCATAAGGGTATTTTTTAAGGATTTCCGTAATGCCTAACTGAGAAGCAATAGGAGTTAGCAATTTGTGCATTTCTTCATATTTCATTCCTGCAAGAACAAGCGGGAGATAAATATTGTCCTCTATTGAAAATGTGTCAAGCAGGCTGAAATCCTGAAAAACAAAGCCTATGTTTTGGCGTCTGAATGCCGCAATATTTTTTTCCTTGATTTCGGAAATATCTTCGTTTGCAATTTTCACCGTGCCTGAAGTGGGCTTGTCAAGCGCGGCAAGAATGTTTAACAGCGTTGTTTTTCCTGAGCCGGATTCGCCCATTACGGCAACATACTCACCCTGTTCTACGCTGAAAGTAACATTTCGCAGAGCAGTTACCTGATTGCCACCTAATCTTGTTTGGTAAATCTTTTTAATTTGTTTTACTTCCAAAATACTCATTTGTGTATTTCTCCTTTCCTGCCTGTCATTATAGCAGGAAGGGGAAATGCAAGCCATCGATTGTGCTTACATTTCCCCGCTCAATTCTTACAGTGCGGTAAGAAGTTTATTCTGTTTCAAGTTTTCTGCGCCGCAGATCAATATAAACAGCTGTGCCTGAGCAAGATTCAGCCCAAATTCTGTGGTTAAGGTTTTCGCATATTCTTCTGCATAGATAAAGTCCCAAGCCGCTTGCTTTTTTGTCCGTTCTGCCGTTTAGGCCTGTGTATCCGCGTTCGAATATTCGGGGCATATCCTCCGGCGCAATTCCTATGCCGTTGTCTTTTATACAGATTATTCCCTCGTCTTCACAATATACGGATATCTCTCCGCCCTCTGAGGTGTATTTTACTGCGTTTGAAAGTATTTGCTCAATTACAAACAGCAGCCATTTTTCATCTGTAAGAACAGTCAGCCCTGTTTCTTCATATGTTAGTTTTAGCTTTTTTGAAATGAAACTGCCTGAAAAACGGCGGAACGCCTGCTTGAGAATTTTATCAAGACTGTAAGTTGCTATTACATAATCGGAACTGTCGCTGTCAAGGCGAAGATAGCACAGCACCATTTCAACATACTGCTCTATTCTGAAAAGGTCATCGCTTATCGTTCTTGAAAGCGTGGAATCTTCACCTTCAAGAGTAAGACGCATAGAGGCTATCGGCGTTTTTATCTGATGAGCCCATACGGTATAGTAATCCACCATATCAGCATATTTCTCATTAAAAGCGCTTTCGTTTATTTTTATTTCTTTTTTTAGATTTTCAATTATTTTTTGATAATCTTCATCGTCCTGAGTTACACTTTGCGGCAGCTTGTCTATCAGTTCGGCACGCATATCCGCTATGTCGGAAAGAAGTTTGTGCTTGCGTTTTGCTTTGGAATAGTCTACAGCCATTATAAAAACGCCTATACAGGTGCAAACAATCGCCGGGTAAACTACAGCGCCTGCAGGCAAATCATACAGCAAAAAGGCGCAAAGAAATATAATGCAGAATAATATGAAAACAAATATTTGTATTTTTCTTTCTTTTAAATAATATAAAAACAGTTTCACTCAGCACACCTTATTCAATAATATAACCTATGGAAAATTTTGTTTTGATGAAGTTTTCAAGCCCTGCTCCGTCAAGCTTTTTGCGCAGACGGTTTATATTTACGGTAAGCGTGTTGTCGTCAATAAAACTGTCTGTCTGCCACAGGCTCTGCATAAGTTTTTCACGGCTGACTGCTTTTCCCTTGTTTCTCATAAGTTCAAGCAAAATTCTGTATTCGTTTTTGCTTAGGTCAACCGTTTCTCCTTTATATTCAAGTATGGCACGCCCAGTGTCAAGCAGTGCGCCGCGGTGTTCGAGTATAGGGGAGGCGGGAGCAAAGTCATACGCCCTTCTTAAAAGCGCGTTTATCTTTGCAATCAGCACGCTCAGGTCAAACGGCTTTGCAATGAAATCATCAGCACCCATATTCATTGCCATTACCATATTCATGTTGTCCGCCGCGGAGGATATGAAGATAATAGGCACGCTTGATACGGAACGTATCTTTTCACACCAGTAATAGCCGTTATAAAAAGGCAAAGATATATCAAGCAGTACAAGCTGAGGAGAATATTCTGAAAATTCAGCGATAATATCAGAGAAGTTTTTTGCGGTGCGTGCGTCAAAGCCCCAGCTTATCGCTTCCTTTTTTATTGCTCCTGCAATACCCCCGTCGTCTTCAACTATAAATATTTTATACATATTATTTCACCTGCTTACGGCATTAATTTTATCAAAATCTTATATTTCATTCAAGAGTAAACCCTTTATGTTACAATTTTGTTAGAAGCATTTGTGCTTTCAATATATTTGTTGACAGGCGAAAAATGCCATAATATAATGCATTTGAGGGGGATTTTTTATGAAGAAGTTATTGAACAGGGTTCTTTTCAGCAAAAGCGCAACAGCGTTTTTCACAGCGTTGTCCGCTGTTTCCGTTCTTATTTTTTATTCGGTAAGATACGGGTTCGTTTTTGTTGACAATGTGCTTTATACGGGCTTTTCTCTTGGCCTGTTTGTATTTACGGCAATTGGGTATGTCTGTTTGCTTACGGTGCTTAATGCCAAGGTGAAAAGAAAATTTTTTATTCCCGAAAAATATATGAATGTGATAGCCTTTATCAGTGAAGCGCTTTCTGTAATAGTTCTTATTTATTCCATAGTGGCGCTTATAACAGATAAAGGCATGAGCCTTTCATCGGCTTTTGAGCTTTTTAGATCTGCTTTTCCGATCTGGCTCATTATTGTTGGAATATCGTTTTTTGCATTTGCATTTCCGCTTATTCCAAATAAAAACGCAAGGCGTGTTG
Organism: uncultured Oscillospiraceae bacterium; assembly: GCA_900539425.1. Classification (GTDB taxonomy): domain Bacteria; phylum Bacillota; class Clostridia; order Oscillospirales; family Acutalibacteraceae; genus Eubacterium_R. Next base: position 5,912 of record UQBX01000030.1, read on the forward strand.
TTTCCGGTATAACCGCCTTTGTGCTGTTGATAACGGCTGTAAATGCCGTTTTTCCGCTTGCTCCTTTCAGTTTTACATCAGAGCCCGTTGTGTTTGATAACGGAACACAGTATTCTGTTGCGTTTTCCACCAGCGATGATTCAACCGCTTATATAGAGTACGAAAAGGACGGGCAAACGCACCGCGTTTATGATGACAGCAACGGCAGAAAAAACTGCGGTAAAATTCACAGCGTAACAGTTTCAAAAGAAGAATTTTCAGGCTGTACATATAAAGTCGGCGCAACAAGGGTAATTGATGAACTCAGTTACGGCGGCAGAACAGGTAAAACAATAGAGAGCGAAAGTATTTCATTTAATGATTCTTTTGGCGAAAATATTGATGTTCTGACTGTTTCGGACTGGCACACAAAAAATGATAAAGCCGTTTCGGCTTCAAAATCCCTTGGAGATTATCAGGCAGTAATATTGCTCGGTGACTGCGCACCTGCCCTTATGAGCGAAGATGACATAGCTGATTATATTCTTGATTTTGCTGCGGAGCTTTCAGGCGGCTCAATGCCGGTTATCTATGTGCGCGGTAATCATGAAACCAGAGGAAGAGCGGCGGCTGAGCTGGCTGAGTGTATAGGTTATAATCAATTCTATTACACAACTTCACTCGGAAATTACGATTTTGTAGTTCTTGACAGTTGTGAGGATAAAGAGGATTCACATCCTGAATACGGAGGAATGGTTGATTATCAGAGCTACAGAACAGATATGGTTGAATGGCTTGAATCACTTGAAAAAACAGATAATAAGACGATTGCTCTTTGCCATTCCCCGGAGATATGTATTGAAACGGATCTTTCAGATCGTGCGCTTTCAAAACTTGATTCAATGGGCGTAAGCTTACTGGCAAGCGGGCATCTGCACGAACTTGATTTTGATGACAGCGGTGCTTTCCCCGTTTTTGTTGACGGCGGCGTTGATGCTGACGGCAGCGGCTCTTTTGTAGCTTCAATAATGCACATTTCTTCTGACGGCATTGAGCTTTGCAGTGCTGATACAGACGGGCAGATTCTCTTGAGCGAACAAGTATTATGGCGTTAAGACAGCAAAAAAGCAGTTCAGAGTCCTTGACTTTGAACTGCTTATTTTTATAGATTCTTTTTAATTTCAGAATTGATTTTTTCCCTCGTTTTAAGTATCCATTCGGCAGAGTGAGGATATTCGCTGAATGTAAGCGGCTTTTCCAGTTCACCTTCTATAATTGCTGTTGCTTTTTCTTTGCTCGTAAGTTTTTCAAGCAGTTTTAACGCAAGCATATCCTGAAAACCGTCATAAAAAACATGCAGTCTTAGCGAATCAAGCGGCTCGTAATTTTCCCCGGGGTATACCACATAGCTGTCTCCGGCAGGGAATTTTCCGCCTGCGTCAGACTCTGTAAACGGGTCGACGAGCCGTTTGGAAAATCTTGTGTAATAAAAATTATATCCCCAGTGCAGAAATCCTTTCACATCATATTTGTAAAGCTGAACGCCGAGTATTCTGTTGCGCTCTGAGGGCATGGCGAAAAATCTGTTTGAAACATACTTTTGACCCTGAGCGCCGCAGTAGTATGCCCACAACTCAGGCACTTCGCCTATGAACGGCTCAATGTGGTCAGTTGCAGGAATCGGCGTTTCAACCACTCCGTTCTTATAAAATGAAAAGTCTGAAAGAGCGTCGGTGATTCTGAAGTCCGAAAAGTTTTCGTGAATTATTGCCGCCGCCTTTGAATATGCTTTGAGCTGGCGTTTTGCAGGTTCATCTGAAACGTGGAAAATACAGCGCTCTTTTATTCCTTTTTTGTTTATGTATTTTTTGAGTTCCGCTGCAAACTGCTCTATAAACAGGCGGTATCTTTTGCCTGATGCAGAAGTCAGCCAGCCAAAGATTTTCTTTTCCCTGCCGTTTTTTACGGCAACTATTTTGGGTGCGTGCTTTGCGCCCCACTGCGTGAAAAGATGACTCATTTCAAAGTATTTAATGCCGCATCTTTCACACATTTCTACCCATTTATCAAGTTTATCAAATGAGAAGTTGTATTTGTTTTTGCCGGTTACAGTTACATCAACAAGCTGCACCGTGGGCCGCTCTCCGCCGACCTGAGTATCAAGTGGAGGAGTGAAAAGAGGCGTCAGAACGCAGTTCATTCCGTATTCAGCTGCGCGGCGCAAAAAGTTTTCCGTGCACTGCCAATATTCCTTTGAAAAAGCGCCGAAACCGTAATAACTCATCAGGCAGTCTGTGTGAAACCAGTTAGTATAGATAAGTTCCTGTTCAGGCAGTTTGGCGTCTATTACTTCTGTGTTTATAACTGCGGTGTCACCGCCGCAGAAGAATATGCTTTCATAGCTGCCCGCAGAAATATCACCCGAGATCTGAACCCATATGCTGTTTAAACCATTGTACTTTGCGGTAAAAGAATATCCCTCAATCGGCTCAAGCAGATCGGGAAATTCACGGCGGTCTGAGTCTAAATAATAATCGTCATATTTGTAAGGAAGCGTCATTTTCGCGGGAATAAGCTTTACATAGCTGAATCTCATGTTCTTTTCAAGCGGCGATTCAACTGAGAATTCTATCTTATCACCCTTTTCGGCTTTGAATACAAGCTGAAAAGATTTTTTCTCATTTTTCAGCATTGAAAAAAAGTCAAACGAAGAAAGATCATCTCCTGAGTTCGGAAAAATTTTTTCAAGTGAAGAAACTATCTGGATTTTTCTTATACTTTCCATAAAAAGCCCTCTCTGATTTCACAAAACGTTTTTTAAGCGTTTGTATTTTCAGATTCATTTTACCAAATGCTTTCAGCTTTGTAAAGAAAAAGCGTCAAAAGCTTAATTTTGAAATAAGCGTGCTTTCAGCCTTGCCAAACAGCCTTCTAAGTGGTAAAATACAAGCGGATTATATTGCCCTCGGGTTTATTCGGGGGTATTCAGAATATTATGATGATGGAGAGTGGCAAAATGCAGGTAAATAATTTAAGAAATATTGCAATAATAGCCCATGTTGACCACGGCAAAACAACACTCGTTGATGAAATGCTGCGCCAGAGCGGCACTTTCCGCGCAAATGAAGTAGTTGATGAAAGAGTTATGGACAGCAATGCCCTTGAACGTGAAAGAGGTATTACAATACTTTCAAAGAATACGGCTGTTCATTATAAAGATACCAAAATAAATATAGTTGATACACCGGGTCATGCTGATTTCGGCGGAGAGGTAGAGCGTATACTCACTATGGTAGACGGTGTTCTGCTTCTTGTAGACGCGTTTGAGGGCTGTATGCCGCAGACCCGTTTTGTGCTTAAAAAGGCGCTGGGATTAAAAAAGACACCGCTTGTTGTTATTAATAAGATAGACAGGCCCGGTGCCCGCCCTGCTGAGGTTATAGATGAAGTGCTCGATCTCTTTATTGAGTTGGGTGCTGATGACGATCAGATCGAGTTCCCTGTAATATACGCTTCTGCAAGAGACGGCTACGCAAGCACGGATCCTGATGTTAGGGAAGGGGATCTTAGACCTCTGTTTGACGCAATACTTGAATACATTCCAACTCCTTCCGGTGATTCTGAAGGCCCTGCGCAGATGCTGTTCTCATCGCTTGAGTATGATGATTATGTAGGCAGAATCGGCGTCGGCAGAGTTGAGCGCGGAAAGATTAAGGTAAACACACCGTATGTTCTCTGCAAACAGGACGGCAGCAGGGAAAATATACATATTACAAAATTCTATCAGTTTGAGGGGCTTAAAAGAGTTCCTTGCACTGAAGCCGATCTCGGTGATATAGTCTGCGTTGCAGGTATTCCTGATTTGAATATCGGCGAAACTATCTGTGACCCTGATTGCGTAGAACCTCTGCCGTTCGTTAAAATTGATGAGCCAACCATCAGCATGAACTTTATGGTTAATGATTCTCCGTTTGCGGGCAGAGAAGGTAAATATGTTACCAGCCGAAACCTCAGAGACAGACTTTTCAAAGAAGTAGAAACAAATGTTTCTATGCGTGTAGAGGAAACGGATTCAATGGATACCTTTAAGGTATCAGGCAGAGGCGAACTTCACCTTTCCATTCTTATTGAAACTATGCGCCGTGAGAATTATGAGTTTCAGGTTTCACGCCCGCAGGTAATCCTTAAAAAAGACGAGCAGACGGGGCAGACACTTGAGCCTGTTGAGCTTGCTATTGTTGAAGTGCCCGAGGAATATGTGGGCAGCGTTATAGAAAAACTTTGCTCACGCAAGGGCGAGGTTGAAAAAATGGATACCCGCACAACGGGTATGACACATCTTGAGATCAAGATACCGTCCCGTGGCCTTATCGGATACAGAAGCGAATTTCTTACGGATACAAACGGAAACGGCATTATGAATCAGCTGTTTGTAGGCTACGAGCCGTATAAGGGCGAGATTGCCACAAGAACAAGAGGGTCAATCGTAGCTCATGAAACAGGCGTTTCAACAGGCTACGGCCTTTGGAACTCTCAGGACAGGGGCAGACTTTTCATAGGCCCGGGCGTTGATGTTTATGAGGGTATGATAGTCGGTGAGTGTAACAAGAACGAAGACGTAATATGCAATGTATGCAAGAAAAAGCATGTTACAAATACACGTGCAAGCGGATCCGATGAAGCTCTCAAACTTGTTCCGCCCACAAATCTTTCACTTGAACAGAGCATGGAATTTCTTGCGGATGATGAACTTCTTGAGGTTACACCTAAATCTATCAGACTTAGGAAATCAATTCTTGATAAGAGCCTCAGATTAAAGGCAGAAAGCAGAAAGAAATAATTAAGATGCGCCCCTCCGTTTACGGCGGGGCGCGCTGTTTTTAAAAAAAAATCTATAACTCAAAGATATATGCCTGATGAATACGGGCGAATTTTTATGATTTAAAAGGAGTGTGAAATTATGAACGGAAAAGCCGGCCTTTATATTCACATCCCTTTTTGCGCTTCAAAATGTCCTTACTGTGATTTTTATTCCGTTAAATATGATGAAAATGCCGCGGAGGAATACGTTGAGCGCCTTTGCGCTGAGTTTGAAAAATACAGAGGCGCGTCATTTGATACAGTCTATTTCGGCGGGGGCACACCCAGTGTGCTCAATTCAGAACTGATATGCAGAATATTATCTGAAGCCGAAAAATGCTTTGATATTGATGAAAACAGCGAGATAACCATTGAATGCAACCCGTCAAAAGACCTGAGCGATGATTTCAAAGAATATAAGAAAGCGGGTATAAATCGAGTTTCAATAGGTATGCAGAGCGCAGTAAAATCTGAACGCCTTGCGCTTGGCAGGATTGCGGGCAGGGAGCAGGTTGCTAAAACGGTAGATGACGCGCGCAGAGCAGGAATTTACAATATCAGCCTTGATGTTATGCTGGGCACGCCGAAACAAACAATGGAAGGGCTTGCAAGTACTTTTGAATTTATAAAACAGTCCGCCGTTCCTCATATCTCGGCATATATGCTCAAGATAGAGCAAGGCACTCCGTTTTATAAATTGCAGGATAAACTGGAACTTCCGTCTGAGGACGAAGTGGCTGATATGTATCTTGAAACTGTGGCACAGCTTAAAAAAATGGGGCTTATGCAATATGAGATAAGCAATTTCGCAAGGCCGGGTTTTGAAAGCCGTCACAATATTAAATACTGGAATTTGACTGAGTATTTGGGAATAGGAAAATCCGCCCACTCGTTTTGGAACGGCAGGCGGTTTTATTATGACAGAGATTTCAATTTGGTTGATGACGGCGCAGGCGGTAGCGATGAAGAAAGAATAATGCTTGGGATGCGCCTTGCAAGGGGCGTTGAGAAATCTCTTATAAAAAAGGATTGTTCAGCATATATCAGAGCTGGGCTTTTGACGGAAAATAATTCCCGTATTGCCTTTACTCCAAAGGGCTTTCTTGTTTCAAATACCATTCTTGCCGATCTTATCTGATGCGTAATATAATATGTAATTAATATATAAATATATGCAGTGAAAACAGAACGTGTTTTTTAAACTGCGATAAACAAAAAGCCGCGCGGATTGAGCAAAACCGCACGGCTTTTATTTTGATATTTAAATTCTTGCAACTCCGTCTTTCCTTGCGGCGTCAGCAACTGCGCAAGCAACTGCGTCTTTGATACGCTCGTCAAAGGCATAAGGAAGAATATAATCGGGTTTGAGTTCGCTGTCATCAACAAGAGAGGCAATAGCGTAAGCCGCAGCAATTTTCATGTTCTCGGTTATCTGCTTTGCCCTTACGTCAAGCGCACCTCGGAATATTCCGGGGAAAGCAACAACGTTGTTAATTTGGTTCGGGAAATCGGATCTGCCCGTGCCCACTATTGCGGCTCCTGCGGCTTTCGCCTCGTCCGGCATGATCTCAGGAACCGGGTTTGCCATTGCAAGCACGATTGCGTTATCATTCATTGTTTTTATCATATCGGCTGTCAAAACTCCGGGAGCAGATACGCCGATAAATATGTCAGAACCGCAAACGGCATCAGCAAGTGATCCTTTTACAAGTTCTTTGTTTGATATCTCAGCAATCTCTGCTTTGTATGGGTTCAGATTATCTCTGCCTTTATATATAGCGCCTGTTCTGTCGCAAAGGATAACATCTTTAAGACCGAGCGTCATAAGCAGTTTTGCTATTGCGATACCTGCTGCGCCTGAACCGTTTATGACCGCTTTACATTCAGACAGCGGTTTGCCGGTAAGCTTTGTTGCATTTATGAGTGCGGCGGAAACTACTACCGCAGTGCCGTGCTGATCATCGTGGAAAACGGGGATGTCGCACATCTTTTTAAGCTTTTCTTCTATTTCAAAACATCTGGGTGCCGCAATATCCTCAAGGTTTATTCCTCCGAATGAACCGCTGATGTTATAAACCGTGTTAACAAATTCGTCCACATCTTTTGTTCTTACGCACAGCGGAAATGCGTCAACGCCGCCGAATTCCTTAAACAGTACGCATTTGCCTTCCATAACGGGCATACCTGCCTCGGGGCCGATGTCACCAAGTCCGAGTACCGCAGAGCCGTCCGTGATGACCGCCGCCATATTCCAGCGTCTTGTAAGTTCCCAACTCTTGTTGTAATCCTTCTGGATTTCAAGGCACGGCTGCGCAACGCCGGGCGTGTAAGCAAGTGAAAGCGCGTCTTTGTTGTCTACTTTTGCTCTGGCAACAACCTCAACCTTGCCCTTCCACTGCTCGTGCAGTTTTAGAGATTCTTTTCTGTAATCCATAGATCCTGTCCTCTTTCAAATTCTTATTTTCAAAAAATTGCCGCGGCAGTACACCGCGGTAATTTTTGTTATTATGCTTAATTCAGGTACAGACGGCATAGTTATAAAAATATTCTGTGTTATACCGTTTTAACCTGATTATAATATTATCTTTCCCAGTTTCTTGAGCGCTCAACTGCTCTTTTCCAGTTTGAGTAAAGTTTGTTGCGCTTTTCTATCTCCATAGACGGGATAAAGATCTTTTCAACCTGCCTGTTCTGCTCAATCTCCTGAGTATCTTTCCATACTCCCGTTGCAAGACCGGCAAGGTAAGCGGCACCGAGTGCCGTGGCTTCTTTGTTTACAGGTCTGTTAACATTGACTCCCGTCATATCCGCCTGAATCTGCATCATGATATCTGAAACGGAAGCTCCGCCGTCAACACGCAGGTCTTTCAGCAGGATACCGCTGTCGTTCATCATGGCCTCAAGCAGGTCGGTCATCTGGAAAGTAATGCTTTCGAGTACGGCACGGCAAATATGTTTTCTGTTTACTCCTCTTGTAAGTCCTATCATGCAGCCGCGCGCGTACATATCCCAGTAAGGTGCGCCGAGACCTGTGAATGCGGGCACAAAATACAGACCGTTTGAATCTTCAACGGATTCTGCAAGAACATCGCATTCAGGGGCGCTCTTGATAAGCTCAAGTTCATCTCTGAGCCATTTTATTACGGATCCTGCATTAAATGCAGAACCTTCAAGGTCATAAGTGATTTCACCGTTAAGTCCCCACGCAATTCCCGTAAGCAGGTTGGAGCGCGAGTTTATACGCTTGTTGCCCGTGTTCATAAGCAGGAAACAGCCTGTGCCGTATGTATTCTTTGCCTGGCCCTGTTCAAAACATCCCTGGCCGAAAAGTGCGCCCGGCTGATCTCCTATGGCGCTTGCAATAGGTACGCCGGCAATCTGATCCATGCCCGGGAATTTTACACATTCGCCGTAAATACAGCTTGAAGGCTTTACTTCGGGCAGCATGCTCATGGGTATTCCGAGAGTTTCGCACAGATACGGATCCCACTGCAGCTTGTCAATATCGAACAGCATAGTGCGGCAGGCGTTTGAATAGTCCGTTACATGCACTCTTCCTGCGGAGAGATTCCATATAAGCCAAGTGTCCACCGTGCCGAAAAGAAGTTCTCCTCTTTCTGCCCTTTCGCGCGCTCCCTCAACATTGTCGAGTATCCATTTTATCTTGGTGCCTGAAAAGTACGCGTCTATAAGCAGTCCGGTTGTGTCTTTTATATAGTCGCCAAGTCCCTGAGCTTTCAGTTCCTCGCAGTAATCCGCTGTTCGGCGGCACTGCCAAACTATTGCGTTATATACGGGCTTGCCCGTTTCCTTGTCCCACACTATTGTGGTTTCCCGCTGGTTCGTTATTCCGATAGAAGCTATCTCATCCGGTTTTACTTTTCCAGAACGAAGTACCTCTATGATTGCTTCAAGTTCTGAGAAAAGTATTTCGTTTGGGTCGTGCTCAACCCAGCCGTTCTGAGGATAGTACTGATTAAATTCCCTTTGCGCCTTTGCAATTATTTCACCTTTTTTGTTGAAAATAATTGCGCGAGAGCTTGTTGTGCCCTGATCCAGCGCCAACACATATTTTTTACCCATAATAAGATGCCCTTCCGTTTTTATTTGCGCTTTGCAGATACTGCTCTTTCAAAGCGCGCGGCGCTCTTTTTCACCGCATTCCGATATTTCAGTAAGAACATGATCTGATTGCCGCAGGTTATAACACAGCCCTTACCGGCAATCAATAAAAAAGAGCAAGTATATAATACTTACTCTTATTTTAATATTTATTTTCTTTTATGTCAATTTATACTTAAAAAACGGTGTTTTTTAAACAATATAGATAAAAGACACGCCAAAACAGGTGTGTTTTACTGATTGTTTTCAATAAAGTTCACAATATCAGCCACGGATTTCATGTTCGCAATAACCTCATCCGGAACTTCTACTTCAAATTCATCCTCAATGCTCATAACAATATCGATTGCGTCAAGGCTGTCGGCATCAAGATCCTCTTCAAGTAAGCTTTCCATTGTGATTTTATCGGGATCAACGCTCAGCTGGTCCGCCAAAATCTGAACGACTTTATCAAATACCATAATAGAACACTCCCAAAATACAGTTGTTAAAATTAGTAGTATGTGTTATTATATTATAAAATTTATTCATAGTTGTCAATACTTTACACGGCTGATTTTTACGCCGTGTTGTGTTGTAAAGAGGTACAGATGAAAAATTACGGTTTGCTTGGTTATCCGCTGGGTCATTCTCTTTCACCATTTATACATAAATGCCTTTTTGAGAAAGCGGGCAGCGAAAGCACATATAATCTTTTTGAAATAGATGAAAAAAGCCTTGGCGGTGAGATAGAAAATCTTATGAGTCTTCAGGGCTTTAATGTTACTATTCCTCATAAATTAAATATTATCAAATATCTTGACGGTATGGATGAAAAAGCCGCTCTTTTCGGCGCCGTAAATACTGTTAAAACCGGTGATAAAAATATTGGATACAATACAGATTGCTCGGGCTTTCTCAGAGCGCTTGAATCAGCTGGAATAGACTTTTCAGGTAAAGTGCTTCTCTGCGGTACCGGCGGAGTAGCAAGAATGATAGCTTTTGAGGCTGTGTTGCACGGCTGTGACCTCACTGTTGCTTATAGGCCGTCTTCTGCTGAAAAGGCTGCCAAAATACAAAAGGAAATAAAAGAAAAACTTAATAAAGATATATATATTAAAGAGTATAAAGATATAGAGCAGGGATGGGATCTTATCGTGAACGGAACTTCTGCGGGCATGTATCCTAAAGTGAATAATTCCCCGCTGCCCCGTGAGATCGTGAGCAGTGCCTCTGCTGTGTATGACGTTATATATAATCCTGCGAAAACGCTGTTTCTCAAATATGCTGAAGAAGCCGGCATAAAGCACTGCAACGGGCTGTCAATGCTGGTATGGCAGGCGGCCGTGGCGCAGGAAATCTGGACAGGCAAAACGTTTTCAAATTCAGAGGTTGAAAGCGTTATAGAAAAAACCGAAAAGGAGCTTCTGAAACGATGAATATTGCGCTTTGCGGATTTATGGGCGCCGGCAAAACTTCTGTAGGCCGTGAACTTTCAAAAATCACAGGCAGAAAATTTGTTGATACCGACGAACTTATCGAAGAGGCTCAAGGGCAAACCATCAGCAGTATTTTTGCCGAAAAAGGCGAGGATTATTTCCGTAACCTTGAATACGAAACCTGTGTGAAAACGGCGGATATTAAAAATGCCGTTATATCAACAGGCGGCGGAGCCGTGACTTTTGAACGTAATGTAAATGCGCTGAAAAAAGGCGCCAAAATAGTTTTTATCGACACACCGTTTGATGTGATATGCGCCAGAGTGGGCGATGCATCCACAAGGCCGATGTTCAAAAACAGGGAAAATGCTCAAAAGCTTTTTAACGAACGCCGTGAAAAATACCTTGCGGCGGCTGATTTTGTTGTAAACGGAAGTCAAAATGTAAGAAAAATAGCTCTTGAAATTGCCGAATTGGTTAAATAATTGTTACTATTATTTACAAATCAAAATGCGTGTGATATAATGACTGCGATTTTACAACAAGTTTTTAAGTCTTTTCGGAGTGTAAAAATATGGATAAAATAAAAAACGACGGGTTGAGGCATTTCATAGAAATGTTCAGCAAATACCGAAATCTTTTAGGTGAGCTGACCCGTAAGAATGTTAAGCTCAAGTACAGAGATTCTTGGCTGGGCATATTTTGGAGCTTCCTTCAGCCGTTGCTGAATATGATCGTTCTTTCAGTTGTATTCGGCAATATTTTCGGTGCAAACCGAGAACACATCGTGTGTTATCCCGTATATCTTTTCACGGGCAGACTTTTATTTGAATTCTTTACTTCATCCACAAAACGTGCGCTGACTTCGTTCAGAAGCAACGCGCCGATTATAAAAAAAGTTTACGTGCCTAAGTATATGTATCCCGTATCGGGCATACTTTCAAATTTCGTTACTTTTGCCATATCAATATTATGTTATATATGCGTATGGATCTTCTTTAAAGTAACAGGAATTAACGGCGGTTCGGGGCTTACAATAAACGGCTACGCTCTGCTGTTCTTCATCCCTATGGCAATAATGCTCATATTCGTTGTGGGCGTAGGTCTTATTCTTTCCGTTCTTCAGGTATATTTCAGAGATGTTGAGTATATATGGGATGTATTCTGCACACTTCTTTTCTACTGTGTGCCCATTATCTACCCGCTTCAGCAAATAGATACACCTTGGATAAGGCTGGTTATCAAAATAGATCCTATATATTCAATGCTTGAGTTATTTAGACAGTGTGTTTTATATTGCCAGCCAATGAGCTGGAAGCTTCTTCTTTATGCTCTTGCGTGGGCGTTCGGAACACTTCTTATCGGAATACTTATCTTCAACAAGAAAAGCGACGACCTCATTTTCCATCTTTAATAAAAATGCAAAAAGACGGCAGTTATCTGCCGTCTTTTTTTTGCCTGCTTACAGTTTGTTTTCCTCTTGATATTCCTTGGAATATTCAACATTTTCATCACTTGGTATCGGCACGCCCATTTCCGTTCTTTCGTCCGGTTGCACGGTGGGGTTGCTGACGTTCGCGCAATATCTGTTAGTATAACGCGGGCTCAGCCTGTATTTTCTTCTGTAAGAACGGCGGGGTTGTACCGTGATTTTATTGCTGCGCAGATTCATTTCCTTTAAAATTGTTTACAAGCTGTTTCAGGTCTGCAAGACTATTTGCTTTTGCACCGCTGTATACAAGAGAACTCTGTACACTTTTCGGCAAAGAATGAAAATAGCTGTTCATTTCTTTAGTCATGTTAAATAAATCAGGCATAATTTCTCCTTCGTTTTCCGCGGCAATAGTATTATTTGCATTAATATGAACTATATCAACTGTTAATTTTTATAAATATTTGATAAAAAATAGTGAAAATATGGCAATTTTAATTTAGCAAAATTTACAAATTACTAAAAGTGTAAGTAAAACTGTCAATACTTTTCCCTGAATTTTGTAAGATGTGCACAAGTATTACAAAATGGTTACAAAACGCTTGGTTAAATTTCACATAGATTAAAAAGTTACAAATATGTTACAATTTTTATCGTTGAATATTTGAGAAAGATGCATTACGCAATTTTATCCTATATTAATGTGTTCCTTACGGGTATTAACCCGCATATGGAGGTTTTTGATGAAATTTATAGCTAAATCGCTGGCGGTAATGTTGCTGTCATTTGTTCTGCTTGTAACTGCGTTTCCTGTAACGGCATCTGCAGAAGTAAACAGCTTTGAACCAAGACTTACTTCACCTTCGCGTTCAAATCCTTATTACAACAGCGAACTTAACGTCTATTCCCAGGGTGGATACGGTATGCCAAACTGTGTTGCATACGCTTTTGGCAGGGTCTATGAGATAACCGGAGAAAAGCCGCTTATTACCCGCGGCAGTGCCGGTGAATGGTGGTCTATCAATAAGAAAAAAGGATATTATGAATACGGTCAGGAGCCACGACTGGGAGCGGTGGCATGCTGGAGCAATCATGTGGCGGTTGTTGAAAAGATAGACGGCAACACTGTAACGGCATCACAGTCCCATTGGGGCGGCAATTATTTTGATACAACTGTTTTCACAAGCGGATCAAACCGCTTCGGTCAGAAGTTTTACGGCTACATTTATATGTGTGATGATTACTTCGAGGAGTTAGAAGAGGAAAATAAGCAGGCGGTAAAAGAACGCCTTATTAAAAGAACTGAAAATTTGAGCAGTGTTGCTCCTGATGAAAATAACAGTCCTGATCTTTCTCCGGTAAGCCTTATACGCGAGGATGAAGAGGTAATGATAAACAGTGAGATGCTTAAAAGCGCTCTTGACAGAAAATAATATATAATTATATATTAATAACATTATATATAGCTGTTTCGCGCGGGTCATAT
>UQBX01000031.1 GCA_900539425.1 uncultured Oscillospiraceae bacterium
AACGCTTGCCACCTACGTATTACCGCGGCTGCTGGCACGTAGTTAGCCGTGGCTTGCTCCTTAGCTACCGTCACTATCTTCACTAAGAACAGAAGTTTACAATCCGAAAACCGTCTTCCTTCACGCGGCGTTGCTGCATCAGGGTTTCCCCCATTGTGCAATATTCCCCACTGCTGCCTCCCGTAGGAGTCTGGGCCGTGTCTCAGTCCCAATGTGGCCGTTCAACCTCTCAGTCCGGCTATGGATCGTCGACTTGGTAGGCCGTTACCCCACCAACTATCTAATCCAACGCGAGCCCATCCTTCAGCACCTCAGTTTTGGTATGTCGACCATGCGATCATCATACGTTATGCGGTATTACCGTCCGTTTCCAGACGCTATCCCCCTCTGAAGGGCAGGTTGCTCACGCGTTACTCACCCGTCCGCCACTCAGTCATATCATTCGTCATTCCGAAGAAATCTGAAATCAAGCTTCGTTCGACTTGCATGTGTTAGGCACGCCGCCAGCGTTCGTCCTGAGCCAGGATCAAACTCTTAAAACTATTGTATCAATATCAGTACCTTTCGGCACTGTACTAACCTCGTTTCAAGCTCTTCGCTCGCGAACTCTGTCGTTCCTTTAATTACTTGAGTACTTCTTTACTCTCTCGAATCTCGGGTTCCTTTTCTTTCGTCGTTGTTCAATTTTCAAGGTCCTTTGTGCGCCCGTTTCCTGAGCGCTTGATAATATTACCACAACGCAATCAAAAAGTCAACAGCTTTTTTTAGGAAATTTTGATTTTTTTTCGGTTTCGTCTTTTTATACAAAAATTTGCGGTTGCATTTGTATTTTTTATTTGCTATAATTAGTTTCACGCTATGTGGATATAGTATTGGTATATATTATTTTATTACATTATATTAAAGAGGTGATAAAATGCCTATCAGAATAGATGAAGAGCTTCCGGCAAAACAGAGTTTAGAGCTTGAGAATGTATTTGTAATGAGCAACAGAAGAGCAGACACTCAGGATATACGTCCGCTTGACATTATCATTCTTAATCTGATGCCCACAAAGATAGTTACTGAAACACAGCTTTTAAGGCTGTTATCAAACTCCCCTCTTCAGATTAATGTTGAACTTTTGCAGGCTTCCACGCATGTTTCAAAAAACACTCCTATGGAACACATGCTTAAATTCTACAAAACATTTGACGAGATAAAGCACAACAAATATGACGGAATGATAATTACGGGAGCACCGCTTGCCGATCTTAAATTTGAAGATGTGGATTTCTGGGACGAGCTTTGCGAGATATTTGAATGGACTAAAACAAACGTTTACTCCACAATGTATCTTTGCTGGGGCGCGTTTGCCGCTCTTTATTATAAATACGGTATCAATCCTAAAACACTGCCTGAAAAAAGATTTGGCATTTATCCGCACATAAGTCTTGATGTTACGCATCCTCTGATGAGAGGAATGGACGATGTTTTCTATGTGCCGCACTCACGTGAATGGGAACTGAGCACTTCAGATATTGCGAAAGTAAAAGATCTGCAAATAATATCTTACAGTGAAGAGGCAGGAGTTCACATTATTTCTGATATGGACTGCCGCAACTTTTTTATTACCGGCCACAGCGAGTACGACAGGGATACACTTGCTAAAGAATATTTCAGAGATCTTGACAAAGGACTTCCGATAAAGAAGCCGGTAAACTATTTTCCGAACGATGATATTAAACTTGTTCCAAAAATGAATTGGAAAAGCGCGGGCAATCTTATTTTTTCAAACTGGCTCAATTACTTTGTTTATCAAAAAACTCCTTACGATCTTAATAACCTTTAATCAAAAAGACGGGCTTTGCCCGTCTTTTTTTACATTTATGCAAAAACGCCCAAATTAAATTTAGCTTTTGCACCTTATTGACTGATGTTCATTTTTATGTTATAATTAGTTTATAAAAAGTTTATAATTTGTCGTAATTTGTAATCTGAGGTGTTTAAAATGAAATATGCACTTGTAACCGGGGCAACCAGTGGTCTGGGTAACGAAGTTGCAAAAGCTCTTTCAAAAAACGGTTGGTTTGTTTTTGCGTGCGGCAGAAATCAAGGCGCTCTTGATGAATTCGGCAGCGAATATGAATATCCGATTAGAATGGATGTAACAGACCAAAAAAGCATTGACGAAGCATATGAGGCAGTTTCGGCAAAAGCCGATCATCTTGACGCCATAATTAATTTTTCCGGAGTGCAGGAAATGGCGTCACTCATTGAAGGCGATGTTGAGGTTATTGAAAACGTGCTGAGAGTAAACCTGATGGGAATGGTAAGAGTGAACAAGACCTTCTTCCCGCTTGTACTTAAATGCCACGGCAGAATAGTAAACTGCTCATCAGAATGCGGATGGATGACACCGCAGCCGTTTAACGGTCCTTATACACTTTCAAAATACGCCGTTGAAGCATACAACGATTCTCTAAGGCGTGAGCTTATGTTTCTGGATATTCCCGTAATTAAAATCCAGCCGGGCTCATTCAAAACGGCAATGCACGACAAGACAGCAAAATCATTTGACAAATTGATTGAGAACACAAAATATTACAAAGATGTTCTTTCTACAATGAAAGCAGCAATGACCCTTGAATTAAAATACGCAAATGACCCCAAATACCTTGTAAACGCAGTAATAAAAGCAGTTTCTGCACCGCATCCTAAGCAGAAATACAGGGTAAAGAATTCTAAAATGCTTGAGTTTGTGGAAACACTTCATCCTGTAGTAGTTGATTCAATGTACAAGAACATTATGAAGTCAAAGCAGGTTTCTTCTGCTATGAAAAAAATTGCTCACTGATAAACGAGCAATAATTTATCAATATAACTAAAAGACCCGGCATGCAGTACGCACGCCGGGTTTATTTTTATTTCTATTTCAACATAATCCGAAGCTTTTTTAAAATGTCTTTTTCTTTTCTTGAAACCTGCACCTGAGAAACGCCGAGCTTTTGCGCCGTTTCGCTTTGTGTTTTTCCGTTGAAATACCGTGAGTTAATTATAAACCGCTCTTCATCAGAGAGTTTCTCCATAACCTGCATAACAGATATTCGGTCAAATATCTCTTCTCTGTTATCGAACGGAACGTCAAGGCTCTCGCTTCCGTCTTCTCCGAACGAATTGAGAGATAGCATGGGGTTTATAACATTCAGTATCTCTGCGGTTTCGTCAACACCACAGCCCAACATATCAGAAAGTTCGCTGACGGTGGGCTCACGAAGTTCTCTTTTGGCAAACCTTTCCCTCAGCATCTGCGCTTTTACAGATTTTTCCTTTAAAGCACGGCTTACCTTGATTGCGCCTCCGTCTCTGAATATACGCCTTATTTCACCCATTATCACAGGAACTGCATAAGTGGAAAATTTAAAGCCCTTGCTTTCATCAAAATTATCAACAGCTTTTATAAGACCGACGCACCCCGTCTGAAACAGGTCTTCGTAATCAACGCCCCTGCCTGTAAAGCGCTTTGCGATAGAATGAACGAGGCCTATATTATCCTCAATCATCTTATCACGGTTTTCTTTTACCATTTACTTTTTCCCTCTATGTTTTTCACAAGTGTTACGCTTGTGCCCGCTCCGGATTTTGAACGCACCGTTACCTTATCACAGAAACTTTCCATAACGGTAAAGCCCAGACCCGCGCGCTCCCCCTCTCCGGTTGTGAAAAGCGGAGTCATTGCCTGCTCTATATTTTCTATACCGCAGCCCTTGTCCCGTATTATGATTTTAACGGTTGATCCGTCAATTCTGCCTGTTATGTAAATTTTTCCGTATCTGTCCTTATATCCGTGAACGATACAATTCGTAACAGCCTCCGAAACAGCTGTTTTCAGATCTGCAAGTTCCTCAAGAGTTGGATCAAGCGGTGCTGCAAAAGCTGAAACAACAACACGTGCAAATCCTTCATTTACGCTTTTACTGCTCACTGTAAGCCTAAATTCATTCTGCATAATTATTTCCAAAGCCTTTCTGCCCGCAATACTGTTTAAAATCTGCGCCGATACGGGCGAACAAATGCGCAGAAAACACATACTCAGAACTTATACCCAATCAAAACTGGCAGTATAAGTCAGAAACGTTATACTGAAGATTATTCTTTTCTTTCATTAATTATTGCTATTCTGCCGAGTCCGGCAAGTTCCATTATCTTTTTAGTTTGCGTTGTAACGTTTCTTATCTCAACGCTGCCGTGATGATTCTGCATAAGGCGAAATCTGCCCATAACAAGCCCTATACCGCTGGAATCCATAAAAGATACGTTTTTGAAATCAAGTATCAAATGGGTAGGCTGTTTACAGCTTACCGCAGTATCTATTTTATCCCGTATATCAGCTGCGCTGTGATGGTCCAGTTCCCCTGTAAGATAAGCGATCATCAAATTTCCGCTTGATTCAATAGTTACATTCATATTTTTCACTCCAAAAAAAATATCCGCTTCAGTAAATATACCAAAGCGGATATAAATAATTTAGCGAAATATGAAATTAAATCAAATCTTTTCTGACATCGCGCGCAAGAAAGAATGAACCGCACACAAGTGTAAACATATTTTCCCTTTTGGCGAGCTCAAGTGCTTTGTGAGGATCTTTTTCATAAGACACACAATTGCAGTATCTGCCTGCTATTTCAGCAAGATTTTCAGCGGTAAGAGTTCTCGGGTTTGAAGTTTCGGTAGTAATTATTTTTCTGCACCGGGGTGCAATGATTTTCAGGTATGAATCGCAGTCCTTATCAGCCATCATCGCAATAACAGCGGTTATATTTTCAAGCGGCAGACTATCCGCCAGCGCGTGTGCGCCGTTTTCATTATGAGCACCGTCAAGCAAGATATTACCGAAGCGTTCCTGACGTGCGGGCAAAACAGGATAATCGAGATGAGCGCACTGACCGAGATATGCCATACACTCACGGGCAACCGCAAGATTATTCTTTCTGAAATCGTGCTGTTGCTTTATTTTTATCAGCCTGCTGCCCGTCTGCTTGCAGCGTTCCTCAAAAATCTCCTCACAATGTGGGTTGGGATATAAAACGCAGACCGAATTATCCTTTATTATACCCGCTTTCTGAGCAGCTATTTCCTTTACGGTATTTCCCAGGAAAGCGGTGTGGTCCATTGAAACAGAAGTTATAACGGCAACTTCTGGACGCGTGAACGCATTTGTAGCGTCAAGCGCGCCTCCCATACCGCACTCAACAACGGCATAATCAACATTTTCATCTGCAAAATATCTGAACATAATTGCCGTAAGGAGTTCAAACTCGGTTACGGGTTCTGTATAATACTGCTCAACATAATAAGCAAATATTTCTTTTGGAATAAAATTGCCGTTAAGCTGTATCTGCTCTCTGTAATCGGTTACCCAGGGAGAAGTAAAAAGACCTGTCTTAAGCCCACATGAAACAAGGCCGTTTGAAATTAGATTTGCAACAGTGCCTTTTCCGTTTGTACCCGCAATATGTATAATCTTAATTTTTTCCTGCGGATCGCCCATTTTTGCTAGAAGCGACTTTATACTTGAAAGCCCCGGCTTTATGCCGAGGCTTTGTTTATTCTGCATTATCTCTAAAGCTGTCTGATAATCCATAATTTCACTTTCCGAGAGAATCGAGAGACGCTTTTATTCCGCTTATCTTTTCTTCAAGTTTAGCGGCATCTTCACGGTTCTTATTTACAACATTTTCAGGGGCTTTATTGACGAAGCCGGGATTTGAAAGCTTTTTATTAATGAAATCAAGCTTATCCTGAGCAGCTGCAAGATCTTTTTCAAGGCGTTTTCTTTCAGCTTCAAAGTCAACAAGTTCTCCCATAGGAATATATATTTTTGCGCTTTCTGTGATAATCGTAACAACATTGCCGAGATTTTCAAACGAAGCGGCAACTGTTACATCACCCGCATAAGCAAGACGTTTAATAAACTCTGCTCCGTAATTGAACGTATCAGCATCCTGAGTTTCAACAAAAACGGCCGCTTTTCTGCTTGGCGGAATATTCATTTCTGCTCTGCGGTTTCTGATGGCTCTTACGGCTGACATTATCTTTTCAACCTGCTCTTCCTCAGCAGCAAAGTTGAGCGCATCATCATACTCTACCCACTTTGATATCATGATAGATTCTGTATCATGAGGAATTGCCTGATATATCTCTTCCGTAATAAACGGCATAAAGGGATGCAGAAGCTTTAAGATGTCGGTCAATACATATACAAGTACAGCCTTTGCTGTATCTGCACCTTCACCGCTCTGAAGCCTTATCTTTGAGATCTCGATATACCAGTCACAGAACACATCCCAGATAAAGTCATAGAGTTTCTGAATGGCAACGCCGAGTTCGAATTTTTCAAGGTTTGCGGTAACGTCTTTTGCAAGTGTGTTTACCTTTGAAATTATCCACTTATCCTCAAGAGCAAGTTCTTTGGGAAGCCCCTCAAACTTATAATCGTCACCAAGATACATAAGAACGAATCTTGCGGCGTTCCAAAGCTTATTTGCAAAATTGCGCGAAGCTTTAACCTTATCATCTGAAAAACGCATATCGTTTCCGGGTGAATTGCCTGTTGCAAGAGTAAATCTGAGAGCGTCAGCGCCGTATTCATCAATAACCTCGAGCGGGTCAATACCGTTGCCGAGTGATTTACTCATTTTTCTGCCCTGAGCATCACGAACAAGGCCGTGGATAAGAACCGTATCAAACGGAACTTTACCTGTGTGCTCAACTGCTGAGAAAATCATTCTTGCAACCCAGAAGAATATTATATCATAACCCGTAACCAGAGTATTTGTTGGATAAAAATATTCAAGTTCAGGAGTTTTATCAGGCCAGCCGAGTGTGCTGAACGGCCAGAGCGCCGAACTGAACCATGTGTCAAGTGTATCAGGATCCTGTTCAATATGATTGCCGCCGCACTTGGGGCACTTCTTAACGTCTTCCTTGGAAACGATTACCTCTCCGCAGTCCTGGCAGTAATAAGCAGGTATTCTGTGGCCCCACCAAAGCTGACGTGAAATACACCAGTCTTTGATATTTTCCATCCAGTGATAATATATCTTGCTGAATCTTTCAGGAACGAACTTTACTTCACCGTTCTTAACAACATCGATTGCCGGCTTTGCAAGCGGTTCCATTTTTACAAACCACTGCTTGGAAAGGCGCGGCTCAATAGTTGAATGACAGCGGTAGCAGGTGCCTACGTTATGGCTGTAATCCTCAATCTTGATAAGAGCGCCCTCAGCTTCAAGATCTTTTACTATCTCCTTGCGGCACTCATATCTATCCATACCGCTGTACTTGCCCCAGCCCTCGGCAATATGGCCGTCATCAGTCATAACATCTATTATTTCAAGGTTATGGCGAAGACCTACTTCGTAGTCGTTGGGGTCATGAGCGGGAGTTATTTTAACAACGCCCGTACCGAATTCAATATCAACGTATTCATCAGCTACTACAGGTATTTCCCTGTGAACGATAGGAAGTATAAGAGTTTTGCCGATGATGTCCTTATATCTCTCATCGTTAGGATTTACTGCAACTGCAGTATCGCCGAGCATTGTTTCAGGTCTTGTTGTGGCAAGTTCAACATAACCGCTGCCGTCCTTGAAAGGATAGCGCAGATGCCAGAAATGACCTGCCTGATCTTCGTATTCAACTTCCGCATCGGAAATAGTTGTGCGGCAGTGCGGGCACCAGTTTACCATTCTTTTGCCCTGATAGATAAGACCCTTATTATATAGATTTACAAAAACCTCTTTTACGGCTTTTGAGCAGCCCTCGTCCATTGTAAATCTTTCTCTGTCCCAGTCGCAGGAAGAGCCCATTTTTTTAAGCTGCTCTATAATTCTTGAGCCGTACTGGTCTTTCCATGCCCAGGCGCGCTTTAAAAATTCATCTCTGCCTATTTCTTCTTTAGTTACGCCTTCCTTGCGCATTGCTTCAACGATCTTTGCCTCTGTTGCAATAGACGCATGGTCTGTACCGGGAAGCCACAGTGCATCATAGCCCTGCATTCTGCGCCAGCGAATAAGAATATCCTGAAGAGTATTATCAAGCGCATGGCCCATGTGAAGCTGACCCGTAATATTCGGGGGAGGGATAACTATGGTATAAGGCTTTTTTGTTTTATCCACCTCTGCGTGGAAGTATTTATTATCGCACCAGAATTTATAGGTGCGGTCTTCAACTTCTGCAGGGTTATACTGCTTTGCAAGTTCTTTTGACATAAAATCAACTCCTGTGCGGCAATGCCGTTTATTATTCTGAACAATAAAAAAAGCTTTCGCCCCTAAATGAGACGAAAGCATAATTCCGCGGTACCACTCAAATTGCGCTAAAAGCGCCGCTCTTTTCCTTAACGCGGAAACACGGACGAAGCTACTGCAATTTCACCCCGCCGGCTCAAAAGCTACCTTCTTTTTCATTGCTTACAGTCTTGCACCTGCCGACTGCTCTCTGAAAGCAAGCGGAAAAATACTCCTCTTTTTCCCAGCCGTTTAATATTGAAATTATATTAACAAATAAACGAGTGATTGTCAAGTCCGAACAGCGTTACATAGTAACTCCGTCTTTCCAAATTGCGAACTCGATGAATCCATTTTTCTCATTTTTTGTTTTTTCGCCCGATGCCGTTTTCATAATAACTTTTTCAAGCTCATCTGCCGCTGTATTAAAATCGGTGCCGTTAAGAAGAACGCCCGCGTCAAAATCTATCCAGCCGGGTTTTCGTTCGGCAAGCGGAGAATTTGATGATATTTTCACTGTGGGAACTGCTGCTCCGAGCGGAGTTCCGCGGCCTGTTGTGAAAAGTATCATATGAGCGCCCGCTGCGGTGAGCGCAGTTGTTGAAACTATATCGTTGCCCGGTGAGCAAAGAAGCTGAAGTCCGTTTTCACATGCTTTTTCACCATATTCAAGCACTCGAGTTACTACAGCAGTGCCGCCCTTCTGAACACAGCCAAGGCTTTTTTCCTCAAGCGTGGTTATTCCGCCTGCTTTATTGCCGGGAGACGGGTTTTCATAAACGGGCTGATTTCTTGAAGTAAAATAATCCTTAAAATTATTTATCATGCCAACTATATCATCAAATACTTTTTTATTTTCGGCACGTGCCATGAGAAGCATTTCTGCTCCGAACATCTCAGGTGTTTCGGTGAGGATACAAGCCAGCCCTTTTGAGGTAAGATCATCAGTTATTTTACCGCAGAGCGCATTTGCGGTTATACCTGAAAAAGCGTCAGATCCGCCGCATTTAAGTCCTATTTTAAGTTTATCAACAGGTAAATCGGTGCGGCTGAATTTGTTTCGGTATTCATTAAGTTCTTCAAGTAATTTCATGCCGGAGGCGAGTTCGTCTGTCTCTTTCTGTGCTACAAGAAATTTAACTCGGTCTGTGTTATACTCACCTAAAAGCGGTTTGAACACATCGAGGTTATTGTTTTCACAGCCGAGGGAAACTACGAGCACACCGCCTGCGTTAGGATGAGAAACAAGGGACGCAAGTATTTTTTGCGTAGCAATCATATCATCGCCCATCTGTGAGCAGCCGTAAGGATGAGAAAAAACTTTAATATCACTGTCGTCAAGACCGAGTTTTTCAACGGCCTTTGACTTGATTTTTTCGCAAAGCTTGTTTACGCATCCGACTGTAGGAATTATCCATATTTCATTTCTTATTCCGACTGAACCGTCATCTCTCTTATAGCCTTTGAAAGTGAGGTCGGTTTTTTCGGGGATATACCCGTCGAAATTTCCATTATAAAAATATGTCGTCGGACCGTCTCCGAGGCTTGTTTCAAGATTATGGGAATGAACATAATCGCCTGCAAAAAGATCTTTTTTTGCGAGCCCTATCGGATAACCGTATTTTATAATATCCTGCCCTGCAGGAGTATCTTTTATTAGTACTTTATGGCCGAAAGGAACATCGCTTTTTAAAGTTATTCCGTTTTCAGAATAGCCTGCTTTTAAATCACATAGCGCAACAGCAACTGTGTCTTTATCGTTAATTTTAAAAAGCTTATTCATGGTAAAGCACCTTTCTGAGCGACTGACGGACGCCAAACTTTTTAATATTATCAAAACAATCGGCAACTTTTGAATAAAGGCTGCTTATACATGTTAAATCTGCGCCCCACAGATTTTCATTCCTTAGTATTTCATAAACGGGATCATCGGTTTTATAAGCGTATTCAAACCGGTGCAAAACGTCTTCAGAATCGCGAACGCAATATTCTGAATAATCAGATTTTGCAATAAAATCACCATTTGGCATAAATTTACCGTCATAAAACTTTATCAGCGCGGCAAAAGCAAATGACAGCAGGTCAGGCGCAGTACCGAATATATCCGTATACTGTAAAATACTGCCAAGGCAGCGTGCCCTGAACTTAGAAACACTGTTAAGAGAAATATCGAGCAGCTTATGATCAATAAAAGGATTGCAAAACCTCTCAAAAACGCTGTTTTTAAAATTCTGCAGTTCTGCCTTTTCCATATTTATAGTGGGGATTATCTCCTTGTCTATTGCAGTATTGAGATAATATGAAAAATCATCGTCGTGCATCATATCACGCACTATACTATATCCGCAAAGATAAGCTGCAAGCACAGACATCGTATGTGCACCGTTCAATATTTTTACTTTTCTTTCACGGTAAGATGAAATATCATCGACCCACTTAACATTTGCAAAGATTTTATGTGCAGGAAAAATATCTTTCCAGTCTTCCCTGCCCTCTATGACCCAGGAAATATACGGCTCGCACGCTACGGCGAGTTTATCCTCACAGCCAAGTTCAGCAAACACAGACTGCATGTCATTCTGAGGGAAACCGGTAACTATTCTATCCACAAGGGTTGAGCAAAATTTACAGTCATCTCTCAGATAACTGATGAAGTCAGCGCCGAGGTTCCAATCATCAGCGTATCTGATTACTATATCTTTTAAAACAGAGCCGTTATTCTCTATTAACTCAACGGGCAGAATCAGCGGCGCAAAATCACGGCCAAGAGAAGAAAATCTTGCAAACAGCAATCTGCAAAGCTTGGCGGGATAAGAAACATTAGGGTATTCATCGAAGCTTTCGCCTTCATTGTAGACAATGCCCGCCTCCGTAGTATTAGAAACAATAACACTAAGTTCAGGAGAAGCCGCTATATTCAAAAGTTCCTGTGCATCTTCATACGCACTGAGAAAGCGCGACACGCTTGTTATAGGAGTGCTTCTGTCAATTATATTTCCGTTTTCAAGACCGCGCTCAAGAACAAAATAACGGCAATTCTGCTCGTTAAACTCAGGGCGCGGCTTACTTGACGTAGGCTTAACCATAACTACACTGCCGCCCAGCATATTGTTTTCATTAAGTTTTTGAACCATGAAATCAAAAAAAGCGCGCAGAAAATTGCCCTCCCCGAACTGAAGAATCTTCTGCGGCATTACTGAATAATCTTTTATGTTCATATCTTTTACATTAATCATAAAGCATCTCGTTTCAATAAAATCATTATAAAACAATTATATTAAACCCAAATACAAAAAGCAACCGCAACGCAAAAAAACTCCTGATGTTTTAACATCGGGAGCCTCGAATATTCAATTTAACTGTACATTGGACTGACCTCGTATAATTATTTAATCAAGTAGATGAATTTCCCGAACATAGGAACCACCTCTCCGTCATTATAATTATCGATCAATACATGTTAGCCCATCGGATTAATTCCTTTTCTGTTATATTATAATAAAGAAATTATTGAAGAATAACTCTTCAGGCCTTTGCAGGCAAAGCCAAATTTAAACAAGAATTTTTATCTCAAATTAAATTTTTTACACGCCTGTGTGCCCATTTATGGGTTTCCTGCCATAACTTCTTAAGAAACTTCATAAAGCCTGTACCCGCCTCTGCCACTTCTTCCGGCAGAAATCTGTCGATACAAATAACCGTTATATTACCCGGACACTTTGCAGGCGTTTGTCTGAACAGGTTCTACATCCATTGGACAAATGCCTCCTTTTCTGAAAACTCCATTTGAACTTCGTGGCTGATCTCTGCAATTTAGCCTCCTGCCCTGCGATACATTTCAACGTCTTTCACCCGATGAAATTTGATTAAATTAATTTTTTGTATCTTTCTTTGCTCTTTGAGCCTTTGTAATGCCTTCTCATTACTTGATACAAACTTTTAATTTATAGGCATTGGCACTTTGCTTTTACGAACACCCTGAGGTTACTTTAAATTTCGCTTTTGGTTATCCTTGGTCTTATTACCATAAAGGCGCACACCGTACCGTCTGGCCTGGATGCTATGCATATAAATCTTAACCTTTATCCGGCTTTCAGTTATATGCTAATGCGGCTTTAGCGGAAACCCTGCGATTTACCAGCCACCTCTTAAGTTCATCTAAAGAATAGCATACTTTTTAGTGTTTGTCAATAGTTTTTTTCAACATTTTTTATTTTTTTTGTAAGTTTTTAACAGGCAGATATTACTATTGACGAAAAGCTTATTTAATATTATAATAGGTGAAAGAAAGGAGCTGTGCAAATGGCAGACGATAAAGGAATTTACGAGCCGGACATTATTTCAGTAACCGATGAAAACGGAGAAGAGATACTGTTTGAGCTTCTTGAAAGATATGAAAGCGATAACGGTGTTTATGTTGCAATAACCGAATATAAGGATGAAAACGAAGAAGTTGTTGACGGCGACTATGAAGTTATTATCCTTAAAGTTGTGGATGACGGCGAAGAAGAGTATCTTGAGGAAATCGAAGACGAAGAAGAATACAACAAGGTTTCCGATATTCTTATGAAGATGGTTGAAGCTCAGTATGACGTTGAATATTACGATCCTACCGAGCAATAATAATACGGCATCACAAATAATATAAATAGTTTACAGTCTGTGCATCTCGACAACCGGGGGTTTAAATAACCCGAACAAGTTTTAAAAAGGGATTCAGGCTCGTGCTGTAGGTATGCAGACCTCCCGCATCAGCGGAAGCTGGGAGCACAAAGCAGCCCGGATGAAACCCACCCTGCGTAGAGAGCAGGTTATCTTCAATCCCCGGCGGATGTGCGGATTTGCTGATAAATTAATGGGCTACATTAGCTAACTGTTCTTAGCTAATGTAGCCCATTAATTTATGCATTAGGAATTAAGCTTATACAGTAGTCCAGTATCCTTACCGACAATTTCAAATTGCCTTTTATCATCCTCAAGAATTTTTTTCAGCAGTCTACCGACATCAATGGCTGATGAAACCGTCGCATCCGTTACTGATTTCCCAATCTGAATATAGTAATTATAGATTTTTTGCAAAGGTGTATGATTCCAATTTCTATTATCTCCGCCAAAAAGAATACGAACAGAAAACGCCGAAGCTTTATCATTAATGCAAAAACCATTTATTGTTCCTAATATATACGTTTTGATTAAAAGTAAATCATCGGGATTAAGCTCTGCGGATATTTTACAACTTTTGCTTTTATTATTTAAAATCATAAGTAAAGTACCAATTCACCTATCTATTAATTGAATATTCAAAGATTTCGTAACAATTTGAACAAAAATATGTAGAAGAATAT
The DNA here is from genome assembly GCA_900539425.1 of uncultured Oscillospiraceae bacterium. Classification (GTDB taxonomy): domain Bacteria; phylum Bacillota; class Clostridia; order Oscillospirales; family Acutalibacteraceae; genus Eubacterium_R. Next base: position 13,616 of record UQBX01000031.1, read on the forward strand.
TTTTCACCCCTTGAAACATTAATATATTTCGTAGGGTAGATATGACTGCATTTCGGACATTTAATTTGATAGCTAACTACTGCATTATCAGCTCTAACAATTCTGCAATTCTCACCTTTTGTCTGTAAGGTATTTAAATTGACAGCAATGAGAACAACCGTCACAATAATTACAGAGACAATAATTTTTCCGATTAATTGATTAGTTTGAATATTTTTACTTATAATAATACACCTCGAACTTATTACCAGTTGATACTATACATAACGCTATCTATAACGCCATTTGAATTGTATCCTTTACTGACCGCAAATTCATAGTTATCTATCGTCCAAGTTGCTCGTTTGCCGTTATTCACATTAAAACAATAATCGTCGAAGAGCGACCGCATTTGATAAGAGTCATATTTATATTCATAAGGACATTCTTTTAAAACTGTATCAAATACTTCACCGACAAAAAGCTCATTTTCTCCCACCACTGCCAACTTATTATTAGCAATAAGCAAAGTTGTTGATGGTCCAAAACAAATTGTATCTACACTTTCAGTATAATATGATGAATTATGTATCATCACCACTTGTCTTTCACCATTTCCAATCAAATGAATCTCATAATTAGCATTACTATAATCAACATAATTATCAATATTACAGCCTTTTTTCAATAATAACGGATTAAGATCGTTTAACAAATCACTTGGCTTTTTTATGTAATCAAAGGGGTTGGTGCTTTGAGTTGTCTCTTCTTCCGTCGTAGTCACCGTTGTAGACTCAGTAGTAGAAACATTTGTTGAAACAGTTGTAGAGTTGGTTTCCTCATCATTATTACAAGCAGATATAGATAAAGCTATACATAATATCATAACAAGTGCAAATACTTTTTTCATATTCTACTTCTACTCCTTTTTAATAATTTGTAACTACATTATATAACAACCTATAGTTGTTGTCAAGAACTAACAATCAGTGTTTTATTTAACTAAGTTAAGTTGTTATCATATATAAAGAGGTGATTTTTTTGGTGGAAAATTTGAAAAAATTACGAATTAAGCACAAAATAAGTCAAAAACAACTTGCAGATGTTATAGGTGTCAGCCAGCAATCCATTAACAAATATGAAAATCACAACATTGAGCCCGATATTGATACATTAAAATCACTAGCAAATTATTTCAACACTTCTATAGATTATCTCGTTGGTTACAGCAATAAAAACACTTCAGATATCAACTCAGAATTACTTTATATTTTTAATCAAATGACTTCAGATCAAAAAAGACTATTTATTGAACAGGGTAAAGTATTTATTCGAATCAATAATGAAAAAAATAAAAAACAGCAATAATCCATTAATATATTAAGAAACTATAAGCACACAAATAGGGGTAGATTTACCAATAACGGTTAATCTACCCCTTGTTTATTACGAATTGTCGCAGAGAAAAATTTTATTTCTTTTTTGGAAAATATGAAGCATTTGCATAGAAAATCCTACCGAATCTTCACGCTCACAAATAATATATAAAAATTTCATATACTCATCAAACTCTTGTTTATTGAGAAAATCGAGTTTTTTGCAATATAAAATAGCTCTTTTTTGCAAGTTTTTTTCATAGTTAATGGCAATTACTTAAAAACAACACTACAATAAATCGTAAAAGAAAAAAGCGGTCAGAAATCTGACCGCTTTTCACTGTTTGAATTATTCGCCTTTCATTTCAACGAGTTTTGCTTTACCTTCAAAAGCATCCTTTGAAAGTTTGATTGAATCAAAGATTGCCTTTTCAATATCGTCAGGAGTACAGCCGAGTTCTTTGCAGTCATCAAGCGGAATGAAGAGATTTGTACTCATGATATCAGCAAGACCTACAGGGTCAATACCTGAATCAACATTTCTCTTTGCATAATCCTTGCGCATTACAAGACCGAAAGCCTGGAAAGCCCACTTAGGACAGTCAACAATCTTTCTGTCCTCAATACCATCCATAGCTCTGTAAACGATCTTGAGGAATTTTCTCCATGTATAGTTGTAGCATGAAATGCCGTAAGCGCGGAATTTACCTTCACCCTTTGAAGCAGCCTCGTAAGCCTGCTCTGCGGCGCCAACCATTGATTCACCTACCTGGCGAACTGTAAGCATTGCTGTGCCGCCTGCCGGATACATTGTGAACGGCATTTTTTCAAATCTCTGAAGCTGTTCGATGAGGATAACCCAAACCGGCTTTCTGCCCGGCTGTGTGCCGAAGATGTAAGGAAGCTCAAGAACGCCTACCTGGAAGTTGGCATCTGAATACTTTTCGCAAACCTTTTCCTGCTCGATACGGCTCTTGATGTAAGGATGCTTTTCAGTGAGCTTCATATCAGGACGCTCTTTTGCAAGCCATGCAAAATAAGAACCGCAAACTACTGCGCCTTTCATACCTGCCTTTTTAGCGAGGGGCAGATATCTCTCAAGCGGAGCGATATTGTATTTATAATAATAATCATAAACAGGAGCGGGAAATTCTACTCTTTCGTCAACGCCTGTTGCGAAAACGAACATATCGTAGCCTTTCATCATCTCTACCATTTCGTCATCTGTAAGCTTATTTGCATCCTGGAAAATGATCTCCATTTCTTTCGGAAGCGGAGCACCTTCGGGAAGCGGCGGAAGAGCAAGAGTTTTGATCTCGTTTCCGCGGTCTACAAAAATCTGTGCAGCGGCAGAACCAAGAAGACCTGTTCCGCCAATCATAAGAACTTTCATTTTATGTACCCCCATACATTATTTTATAAAAAGTTTATAATTAAATTATAGCACCAAAGGCATAAATCGTCAACATAAAATGACAACAAAAACACCTCTTGACGCTAAATACGTGCCCCGAAGAATATCAGGGCACGCTTTTAAACATATTAAACCGGATGAACTTTATTCTCTATATCATCGTGCTTGCCGTCAAGGCCGTATTTCTTATCTCTTCTCTTCTGGAAGAACTTGATGGCAACATCACCGAACTGAGCATAGGAAAGCACATCCTCTTCCTGCTCGTAATATTCTGCGATCTCATCTCTGAATTTATCAAGCTCAGGCTTGAGGAGATCTGCAGGACGACAGTCAATAATCTCTTCGTCGCCGCAGATTTTCTTTCTGAATTCAGGATCAATGTCGCAAGGTGTCTTTCCGTACTTACCGGCTACCATATCCTTAAATTCTTTGGTAACCATCTTATAGCGCTCGCCGAGGATTACATTGAATACTGACTGAGTGCCGACGATCTGTGAAGTAGGAGTAACAAGAGGCGGATAACCGCTGTCCTTACGAACGCGCGGAACTTCTGCAAGAACTTCTTCAAGCTTATCCTCTTTACCTGCCTGCTTGAGCTGATTAAGAAGGTTTGAAAGCATACCGCCGGGTACCTGATAAAGAAGGGTATTGGCGTCTACGCCGAGCATCTTAGGATTGAGAAGACCGTCTTTAAGATACTTTTCGCGAAGCGGTGTGAAGAAATCACGAATCTCAGTAAGAGCTTTGATATCAAGACCGGTGTCATAAGGAGTATCTTTAAGAGCAGCTACCATAGACTCTGTTGCGGGATGAGAAGTGCCCATTGCCAGCGGGCTGATAGCAGTGTCAATAACATCAACGCCTGCTTCAATACCCTTGAGGTGAACCATTGACGCAAGGCCTGAAGTATAGTGAGAATGAAGCTGGATAGGAACATTTACTGTCTCTTTAAGAGCCTTTACAAGATCGTATGTGCCGTAAGGAGTAAGAAGACCAGCCATATCCTTGATACAGATTGAATCTGCGCCTGCGTTTTCAAGCTGCTTTGCATAATTGCAATAATACTCTATATCAAAAACAGGGCCTGTTGTATAAGAGATAGCCGCCTGAACATGTCCGCCGTATTTTTTTGCGGCATTGATAGCGGTTTCAAGATTGCGCACGTCATTGAGTGCGTCAAATATACGAAGAATATCTATACCGTTGTCGATACTCTTTTTAACAAAATAATCTACAAGGTCATCTGCATAGTGGCGGTAGCCAAGCATATTCTGACCTCTGAAAAGCATCTGAAGCTTTGTATTGGGGCATTTTTTACGGATAAGGCGAAGTCTGTCCCACGGGTCCTCATCAAGAAAGCGAAGGCAGGTATCAAACGTTGCGCCGCCCCAGCATTCAAGAGAATGGTAACCGATCTTATCCATTTTTTCAAGAATGCCTTCAAACTCATCCGTTCTCATACGGGTGGCAATCAAAGACTGGTGCGCATCTCTGAGGACGGTTTCGGTAATGCCAATTTTTGCCATTTAATTCACATAGCCTTTCCGGCTGCGGATTATATAACTGTTTCGCGTCAGTGCAGCAGCCTTGCAAAGCGCGCGGGAAACCCCGAAAGGGATCATAGATAAAATCAGTCGATAGTTACGATAACCTGACCTGCGTCTACGCTGTCACCCTTGGAAACATTGACAGAAGCAACCTTACCTGCCTGAGGAGAAACGATCTCATTTTCCATCTTCATTGCCTCAAGAATAACAAGAACGTCGCCTGAGTTTACGGTTGCGCCTACTGAAACTTTAACATCAAGAATTGTACCGGGCATAGGTGCATCAACGGAAACTGAACCCTGAGTGCCTGCCGGAGCGGGTGCTGCGGGCTTTGCTTCAGCGGCGGGAGCCGGAGCTGCTG
>UQBX01000032.1 GCA_900539425.1 uncultured Oscillospiraceae bacterium
AATGCCGGCGGGGCTGAAATTTGTTTTATTGCTTTAATTCAGAATTAAAGAGCAGCCTTTGCTGATTCAACAAGAGAAGTGAACGCAGCGGCGTCTGAAACAGCGATCTCTGCAAGCATCTTTCTGTTGAGATCGATGCCGGCCTTTTTAAGACCGTTCATGAATGTTGAATAGTTGATGCCGTTTGCCTTGCAAGCAGCAGAAATTCTTGTGATCCACATTCTGCGGAACTCTCTCTTCTTCTGCTTTCTGCCGATGTAAGCATACTGACCGCTCTTCATAACAGCCTGCTTAGCTGTTTTGAAAAGGCGGTGTTTACTGCCGTAATAGCCCTTAGCGGCTTTTAATACTTTCTTTCTTCTTTTACGAGTGGCCATAGCGCCTTTGATTCTTGCCATAACTTATTACCTCCGATAGATTAACGATTATTATCAATATTTAAAATAACTGCGCAAAAACGCGCGGTGAAATCTTATTATTTATAAGGAACGAGCCTCTTCATCTGCTTCTGGTTCGTTACATCGCCGACTGTTGTTTTGCGAAGATTTCTTTTACGCTTTGTTGTTTTCTTTGTAAGGATATGAGAGGTATAAGCATGAGCGCGCTTTACCTTGCCGCTTTTAGTTGTTTTGAAACGCTTTTTTGCGCCGCTGTGTGTTTTGATCTTTGGCATAATTTATTCCTCCAGAAATTTATTTTTAATTATTTAGACGGCTTTTGGGACATGAACATGAGAATCTGCCTGCCCTCAAGCTTTGGGGCTTTATCAACATTAAATTCATCACCGAGAGCCTGAGCAAATCTTTCCATATTCGCAACGCCAAGGTCCGAATGGGCCATTTCCCTGCCGCGAAGACGCAGTGAAACCTTGAGCTTATCTCCTTTTTCAAGGAACTTTTTAGCCTGATTTACCTTTGTATTGAAATCGCCGATATCAATATTAAGCGAAAGGCGGATTTCTTTGGTATCAATCGTTTTCTGCTTTTTACGGTTTTCCTTTTCGCGTTTAGCCTGCTCATAGCGGAATTTGCTGTAATCCATTATCTTTACAACGGGCGGCTTTGCCTGAGGAGCAATCTTAACAAGATCCTGACCTCTGAGTTCAGCCTCATGAAGAGCTTCTTTAGCGCTCATGATACCAAGCTGTTCGCCGTCTGCAGTGATAACACGCAATTCCTTATCTCTGATTTCTCCGTTGAGCTGCGGAATTTCTCTGCTGATAAATAACACCTCTTTAAAATAATTAAAAGCGCGAACATATATGCCCGCGCTTCAATAAACCCTAATAAGATAAAGTGTATTGCCCTTTTTGCCTGCGCTTAAGGGGAGAACGGGATAAATGTTCTTCTTTGTTGTGGAAATATATTAACACAGCAAAGCTGCTTTGTCAACATATAATTTTATTTTTTTGTGTAGAGCACGTGGGAAAATTTAATGCCGTCTTCCTCATTTTCACCGAGCACGGTGCGTGTGTAAAGTGATTTGTCAAAAGCGGGAAAGAATGTATCCGCATCAGGGCACTGAGCGTCTATTTCGGTAAGATAGATCTTATCTGCAAGCGGCAGAAATTCAGCATAAATCTTTCCGCCGCCGATAACAAAGATATTATCGTCCTTTGCAGCCTCCAGCGCCTCTTCAACGCTGTGAACCACCAATGCTCCGTCAATTTTTAAATCTTTGTCTGTTGAAATTACTATATTTTTTCTGTTTGGCAAGACCTTGGGAAGAGACTCGAAAGTTTTTCTGCCCATAATTACTGTATTTCCCGTTGTGGTCTCACGAAAGAATTTCATATCTGCGTGAAAATGCCATATAAGGTCATTTCCCCTGCCTATTTCATTGTTTCTGCCAACGGAAAGAATAAGAGATATATTCATAGTTACTCCGTAAAATCACTGTGATATGGGGAAAGAAATCTTTCCCATGTGTTTATAATCAATAAGTTTAACATCTTTAAGATCACGGCTGTTGTCAAATTCAAAGAAGTCCTTAACATCGGGATTTAACCAAAGCTTAGGAGCATCCAAATGCCCCTGTTCGTTAAGGCGGCGCAGCTGCTCTTTGATGCCGTCTATCTGATTTACATAAATATGTGCGTCTTTTATGCTCCAGTCAATAGTACCGGGTTTCAGACCAGACACATGGGCAAGCATTGAAAGAAGCACTGCATACTGAGTAACATTGAAAGGCAGACCGAGAGGAACATCACAGGAACGCTGGTGTACCCAGCAATTGAGCTTTCCGTCTGTAACATCCCATTCACTGCTCCAAACACAGCTTGGCAGAACAGCGGTATCAAGATAGTCATTCTGCCAAAGGGTCATAACCATGCGGCGGTCTTCGGGATGATTCTGTATCTTATCCAAAAGGTTTTGCGTCATTTTAAATTTATTTACTATGTAGCCATATGCTGTGCCTATGGTATGAGCATATTCTTTGCCGAAAAATTTATGCACCTTTTGTTTTTGAAGATTTCCGTTCTCATCCGGCAAAAGCTGAGTGGCATTCCAATAGCCTTCATCATCAATCTCCCACTCATTCCATATCTTGACATCGCGCTCCTGGAGCCACCTGACATCGTTTGACTGAGCCTGATAGATCCAAAGCATTTCAAGCACTGCCTGTCTTATAAACACCTGCTTTGTGGTCAATATGGGAAATTCATCTTCAAGATCAAAATGGAAATGGTGAGCGGGCACTTTTACAGAATTAACGCCCGTTCTGTTTACAACCTCTTTGCCCTGTGTCAGAATTTTATCGCAAAGAGCAAGGTAATCCACATCCCACTTGGACATAATTTTTCCTCCTGATAATAGTTACTTCCATGGATACTGCTGTTTAAGACGCTCAAACTCCTCTCCCGTTTCGGCGAAATGGAATTCACCGTTAAGGTCTGAGAAGAAGAACATATAATCCGTATTGGGGTGGTTGATAACGGCATTTACTATATCCATACCCGAATTTGTGATAGGACCGCTCGGAAGCGCAGGGCATCGGTAGGTATAGTATGAATCGTAAGTTTCTTTTGAAAAGCCGTAATCAAGCAGTTTTTTTGCATAATAGTAAGTTACATCGCACTGAAGGCGTGTTCCGCTTTCAAGTCTGTTTATAAGCACGGAGGCTATATTCTCCGCGCTGCTTTTAGTAAGCGCCTCCTCCTGCACTACGGAGCAGAGGGTTATAAACTCGTAAAGCGTCATATCGTTATTCTCACAATAGGTGAGCATATCGTCAGAAAGGCGGTCGTCAAACGCCGCAAGCATTTTATCTACAACCACCTTGGCATCGGTATTCATTCCAAGATCATAAGTTGCGGGAAACAGGAATCCCTCAAGAATAAAGCCGATATTTTCCCTGTCTTGAGGGAAATCAGCAAGCCATTCATAATCATAGCCGTCAGTGGTTGAAACAGCGTCATAAAAATCCTCTTTGGAGCAGATACCGTTTTCCTCAAGTGTTTCGGCAATATCGAAAACATTATACCCCTCCGGTATCGCAACGGACACTACCTGATGGCTTATATCGGGATTCTGTAATTTCTGAGCGATCTCCTCATAACTCATATTAGAATTGAGATAATATTCACCGTTGATATATGTGAAATCAGGATAATGCTTATCCATCCACATAGTCCAAATAGAATCGTCAATTACGATATTATTGTTGCTGAGTTTTTTGGAAACCTCATATTCAAAATCCTGCGGTTCTATAACAAGAGTATAATCTGTACCCTCGCCGGATTCAGTGCCTTTTATATCGTTATTTATTCTTGCATAGACTAATACAACAGCCACAATTACTGCAATTAAAACAACCGATCCTATAATGAGCTTTACGATTTTTTTATTCATTATTCAATCCTCAATCAACAAGATCTACCTTGAGCATATTGGTGGTGCCGCTTTGACCGAGCGGTATACCTGCCGTAATAACAACTAAATCGCCTTTTTTGATATAGCCTGTTTTTTTGGCTACCTCTACAGCGTGTTCAAAAAGTTCGTCAGTATTTGATTTTTCCTCACACATAATGGGCAGAACACCCCATGAAAGATTGTTTTGACGGCGAACCTTTTCGCTTGTTGTGGCAGAAATAATAAGGCAGTGAGGTCTGTATTTTGATATCTGCCTTGCAGTATTGCCGCTCTTTGTAACCGTGATGATAGCGGCGGCATTAAGGTCGTGTGCCGTTGTAACGGTAGCATGAGAAATAGCTGAAGTAATATCTCCGGAAACATGTTTCTGAGCAAACTTTTCAAATCTCTCTATATAGTTAATATCCTGCTCTGTTGTGCGGGCAATGAGAGACATTGTTTTTACTGCCTCAACAGGATGAGCGCCCATTGCGGTTTCGCCGGAGAGCATTATGGAAGAAGTGCCGTCATAAATGGCGTTTGCAACATCGGTAATCTCCGCTCTTGTGGGGCGGGGATTCTTTATCATCGACTCAAGCATCTGCGTAGCAGTAACAACAATCTTGCCTGCGGCAAATACTTTTTCTATTATCATTTTCTGAATTGAAGGGATCTTTTCAAACGGAATTTCAACGCCCATATCGCCGCGGGCAACCATAATGCCGTCCGCCTCACGAATAATATCGTCAATATTGTCAACGCCCTCGCTGTTTTCAATCTTTGCGATGATTCTTACATCATTCCAGCCGAGCGCGTGGCAGAAATTACGAAGATAAGCAATATCCGCACCGGTACGGCAGAAAGACGCGGCAATGAAATCGAAGCCCATCTGAGCGCCAAAATTAAGATCCTGCATATCTTTATCTGAAAGATACGGAAGTGAAAGTGACACATTGGGAACATTTACTCCCTTATGGTCGGTCACAACACCGCCGTCAATAACCTTGCATACAATATCGTTGTTCTTGATCTCCGCAACTTCAAGAGCAATAAGACCATCGTCAATGAGAATGGTGGTGCCTTTTTTCACCTCTTTGGCAAGTCCTTTAAATGAAACCGAGCATCTTTCATGATTGCCTACAACTTCTTCTGTTGTAAGCGTAAACTTCTGACCTCTTTTAAGAACAATGCCGCTTTCATTTTCGAAAGAGCCGATTCTGATTTCAGGGCCTTTTGTATCAAGCAGAGTAGCTACCGGGATACCGAGTTTATTCCTTACTTCGGTGATATTGGAAAACCATTTTTCAAACGTATCATAATCACCGTGTGAAAAATTGAACCTTGCCACATCCATGCCGGCAAGCATAAGCTTTTCCAGCACGTCTTTATCACAGGACGCAGGCCCTATTGTGCATATAATTTTAGTTTTTCTTCTGTATTCACTCATATCTATTGCCTCTTATAATCATATAGTTTGTTATTCAATGATATTATATCAGTAAATCAAAGAAAATCAATATACCAAATGTTAAAAAATATCATAAAAATGAGTTTTCGGAAACATCAATTATTTATTACCAAACGATTGATAATACTGAATTTTTTGATATAATTGAAGAGAAAAAGTTTGAACGGCGGTGATATCATGGGTGATTTTATACTAATTGTAATTGATTTGCTTGCGGCTGTTTCGATGTTTCTTCTTGGGCTGAGTTTTTATAAATCAAACGGCAAGGCGGCAGATTTTTTATCGGGATATAACATGAAAACCACAAAAGAACGCCTTAAATTTGATGAAAAGGAAATGTGCAGGGAATACGGCAGATTCATAATGCTTATGGCTGTTCCGTTTATACCCGGTGCAGTAATAGATTATTTTGCTCCCCTGATAGGATGCGGCATTGCTTGGGGTGTATGGTTTATAATGCTGATTATACTTATAGTTAAAAGAGTGAAAAAAGAAAGCGGTATAAAATAAATTAAAAGATACGATACAGCAAATATTGGGTATAAAAAAGGCGGGGAGCTGAAGCTCTCCGCCTTTTATGTATTTATTTGAGGTGATTACTTTGCAAGGTCGCCTACAACCATCATATAATCGCCTATCATAGCGCCGAATTCGGGAGCGCCCTCCATAATAAGCTGCTTTTCCTTTACCATCTGAAGCATATCACCTGTGCCGAGAAGTATCATCAGGGCATGCTGAGGTGAATCAAACTTCATACAGAAGAACGGCTTGGAGCGCTTGTACTCTCCCCTGCCCGCACGTGATTTACCTGCTTTTATACGCAGATAAGCGGTACACTCGGGATGACCTTCAATAGCCCACTGATAAACTCTGTCCGGGCTCTTGGAAGTCCATTCATGAATCTCGGGATGACCCATTTTATTGAGCTGGCTTATACCGCTTGAAAGAAGATAGAAATACAGCTTGCAAAGAAGAAGTGCAAGAGTATCATCCTCAGGCGGTTCACTGATACTGAGAAGGCTGCTCATTTTGAGGAGCACAGCCATAAACTTCATGAATTTGGAGAAAGACTTGATCTTCATCTTAGGAAGTTTGCTCATATCGCCTTTCATAAAGGCGTTCATTTTTTCCATTGATGAAAACTGAAGTTCAGCGTCTATCTTTTTCTGACCGAAATACTCACCGAGTTTGCAGGACCATTCGCCGTTTTCAACTATGAAATGCACGGCTTCCTTATCCTGGGCATTAACCATTGCGGACACCTGATAAACGGCGTCCACACCCTCAAACTTCTTTGCAAGTTCGGGCACATCGGTGGCAATCGTTTTCATAAGCGGCAGCGCTGCCGCCATAAATACTTTATTTGTATAACGGGTTACATCGCTTGCCATAATAACACATTCCTTTCAAATTGAGATTTATAAAGAGAAATACAGATTAGAACTCGTCGTCCCAAGCGTCATCCTCTTCAAAATCCTGATGCATTACTTCGGCAATAGCTTCTGCGATACCGTTTGCGTCTATCTTTGCGATAGACATAAGATCCTCGTGAAGACCGATTGTTGAGAAAGCATCCTGATGGCCGAGCATCTTAAATGCGCATGCTTTACCGCTCTTGGCAACAACATCAGCAACAGCTGAGCCGAGGCCGCCCATAACAGTATGATCCTCAACGGTAATAATTCTTCTTGTATCCATAACGGCAGACATAATAGCCTCTTCATCAATAGGCTTGATAGTGTGCATATTAAGAACGCGCACTTTAATGCCTGCATCTGCATTAGCCATCTGTGCAGCCTGAAGAGCCTGGTAAACGCATGAACCGCAGGCGATAACAGTGATATCTGTGCCCTCGTTCATTACCTTTGCCTTGCCTACCTCAAAATCGCAGTCCTCTATATTCTTATAGATGATCTGGTCAAAACCGCGGTTGATTCTGATATATACAGGGCCCGGATACTCATAAGCCTTTTTAACAGCGTGATATGTTTCAACGCCGTCACACGGGCAGATAACCGTCATATGGGGAAGGCTTCTCATACAAGCCATGTCAATAAGAGAATGGTGTGTTGAGCCTGCCTGACCGAACGAAGTACCTGCATGTGTTGCAATGATCTTAACGGGAACATTCTGATAACAGATATCTGTATGTATCTGATCAAGTGAGCGCGCAGCGGTGAAGATGGCAAATGTTGACGCAAACGGTATAAGTCCGTTTTTTGCCATACCTGCGGCAACACCGAACATGTTCTGCTCCGCAATACCTACATTGAAAAGTCTATCCGGGAATTTCTCACCGAACATACCGATCTTGGTAGATTTAGCAAGGTCTGCGGTAAGGGCAACAACCTCCTTGTGCTCTTCGCCGAGCTCGCAGAGCGCCTTTCCGTAATATTCAGCTGTGGAAAGCTGAGTGGTTTCAGTCATAGTATAAGTCATTCCGCTTGCCATAGCTTACGCCTCCTTTTCAGCGCGTGCCACACGAGCCGCGTAATATTTGTCAAGACTGTCATAGCACATCTTGGTCTTTTCGTCATCAAGCGCACCGTAATGCCAATGGTAGTCATCCTCCATAAAGTCGATGCCCGCGCCCTTGATAGTATCCATAATGATTGCGTACGGTTTGTCGCCGCCGTTTTTATGGTTATTAATAGCGTTTTCGATTGCGCCGTTGAGTTCTTTAATATTCTGGCCGTCAACACGCTCAACAATGAATCCGAAAGAATCGAACTTCTTGTCAAGTGGCTCAACTTTCATTTCATCATCAACTCTGCCGTCTATCATGCATTTGTTGTTATCAACAAGCACTACAACGTTTGAGAGTTTGAACTGAGCGGCAGTCATTGCAGCTTCCCAGTTTGAACCTTCGTTAAGCTCACCGTCGCCGGTAAGAACATAGTTCATATAGTCGATGCCGTTTACTCTGCCTGCAAGGGCAAAACCGCATGCAAGTGAAAGGCCGTGGCCGAGTGAACCGCTTGAGCAGTCTACGCCTTTGATCTTATTGCAGTCAAGGTGCATACCGAAAAGCGAACCTGTAAGGTTGAAGTTGTGAAGACCCTCAACATCCATAAAGCCGTAATCGCAGATTACAGGGCCGTAACCTACGGCTGAATGACCTTTTGAAAGAACAAATCTGTCTCTGTCCTTCATATCGGGGTCATTGACATCAAGCTTCATGAAACGGTGATAAAGAATGGTCATAGCGTCCATTGCGCTCATAGCGCCGCCTATGTGTCCTGAGCCGCCCCAGATAGTGGTCTGGACGGTAAGACGCCTGAGTTCATCCGCCTTTTTTTCAAGGCGGAGCCATTCTTCCTTATCAAATGGCTTGTAATTTGCTGGCATAAATTTTCCTCCTTAAATAAATAACCGGATTAGTAAAACGATTATTTGAGTCCTTCGATTTCGGGATGTCTTCCCGCAACTACGCCGAAAGCGTCCTCGGCAATATCAACAGCAAGCTTGATATCGTCCTCAGTAACGGCAGCATTGATGAAATGATTGTGGTGAGAAGCAAGGAAAAGTCCTCTTGAAACACATTCTGCAATCCATTCCTGATGAAGCATAAGGCTGTCATCATTTGCTATTCTGAGATAGAACAGCGCCGGCTCACCTGATACAACAAGATTAAATCCGTGTTCCTCAGCTGCTTTTGTAAAGCCCTGTGTAAGCTCTGTGCCAAGTCTTCTGAAAAGATTTGGAACATCAAGCTTTTTCATTTTATCGATGCAGACAAGGCACGCAGCAAAAGGCTCCGCACTCATCCAGTAAGAACCTGTATATGTAACAGAAGAAGCAGTTGATTTCATATGCTCTCCGCCGCATACGGCAGACATATTGTAGCCGTTTGCAAGAGCTTTACAGAAACAGATAAGGTCTGCTTTAATTCCGTAATAATGGTCTGAACCTGCAAGGTCAAGTCTGAAACCTGTACGTACATCGTCAAAGATAAGAACCATACCGTGCTCATCGCAGAATTTACGTACTGCCTGCCAGTAATCCTTGGTTGCGCACTCGTTATCCTTGAAGTTGCCGTGATCATAAGGCTGAGCAATAAGTCCGGCAACATCGCCGCCGCACTCGTCATAAGCCTGCTGAAGCGCTTCAAGATCAAACCACGGAATAACAACATTATTTTGAACTTCTTCAGGAAGGATACCGGGATAGTCAACCTTCTGAGCCCACTGGAAGTCACCGTGATAGTAACCCTGAAGGAAGAACATCTTCTTTTTGCCCGTATGAGCTCTTGCGCACATTACTGAGAAAGTAGTGGCGTCTGAGCCGTTTTTCATAAAGAATGCCCAGTCTGCGCTGGCAACGGTATCTTTAAGAAGTTCGGCACATTCAACCATTTTGTATGACGGAGAAGTTGTGCAGTTGCCGCGTCTTAACTGCTCGATTGCGGCAGCATCTACATCATCGTCGCAATAGCCGAGAACGTTGGGGCCGTAAGCACACATGAAATCAAGATACTTATTGCCGTCAACATCCCAGAAATATGTACCCTTTGCATGATCGCTCATAAGAGGCCATTTTGTGATGGGAAGGAAAAGACCTTCGCTGGGGCCGAGGTGGCCGTATACGCCGGAGGGAATCGCCGCAAGCGCTCTGTTAAACCACTCCTGGCTTTTTTCGTGTTTGTATTCGGGAAATTTACTCATATCTGCAACATCCTCCTTATCAGCCCAGATAAACGGCAACTCTGTCCAAAATTCTGTTGAGATTATCAACCATGGAGATCATACCCGCCATATAGATATTGCCCTTGCAGAGCTCCGCAATGGTGGATACAGTGCCTGTAAACAGACCGTGCGCAAGAGGAATATCCGCAAATTCCATAACTGCGCGCGGGTTTGTTGCCTTTTCCTTGATTGTGGTAAAATGATGATTTTTTACCTGAATTGACGCATAGCATTTATCCTTGATGCCCATGGAAACAACTCCGTCAACCGTGCTTTTTGCGGTGAACATTGAGATTGAATCCGAGTTTGCAAGCGCTGTAATGGCACCGGCTATGGTGTAAAACGTAAGAATGGTGGATTCCTCAAAGAAAGCCTCATCCTTAAGATTTTCCTCGCTGGGTCTAAGAAGTTCGGTAAGTCTGTCTGTAAGCTTGGTGAACGGGCCAAGCAGGAAAGAGAGAACCTGAACAACACCTTTTGTGGGGATACCCGGCTTTGCACTGTCTATAAGCGCATTGAATTTTTCTGGAGACGCAAAATTCATTTTACAGGTACAGCCTGCCGAGCCCTCCCTGAATTTACAGCCGCTTTTAGTGAAATGAAACGTGCCGCACGGGCCGTTCGCAACCTCGAAGCAGAGAGAAACGGGGGATTTAAGATTCGCAAGAATCGCCTTAGCCTCTTCGTCTATTTCGCAAAGGTTTTCAAGCGTTGCCAAAACGCCGTACATATTGACGTACGCCATTGCTTTTGCTTCAGTCAAAACAATTCCTCCTTTAAAGCAAAATTACACAAAATAATTATAACATACCGTGCGCAACACGGTCAATTAAAAAGAGTTAGAAAATTAACAATATCTTTTAGTTAAATTAAATAAAATATATAACAATGAGTATAAATAGCTTGCGGCTATAAAGCAGAACTAAACGCTTTGTTTTTCAAACGGGTACACAAGGCCGAGCTGCCTGCGGCATTCATCCATAATAAGCATACAGTTTCTTGTTGCTTCAAAAGGAATATAAGCAGACTCCTTTCTGCCGTTTTGTATCTCCTGTGCGACACGTGTAAATTCAGTGAGATAATCGGTCTTGCCCTTAAATACCTGCCTGCCGTTTTCGTTTTTCAGGATAGCTTTTGAAGCCATATGGAAAAACACGGGTAGGCTTATCGTGCCTTTTGTTCCCTTTATGATGCAGTTTTCCTTGAGCGTGCACAGCGACATATGAAGCGTACAGTTGAAGCCGTCATATTTCAGCGTTACAGTTTCACTTATATCGATTCCGTTTTTGAGTCTGCCGCGGCAGACGATATCTTTAGGAAAACCGAAAAGATTATAACAGTAAGTTATTGGGTAAATGCCTATATCGAGAAGCGCTCCCCCCGCTGTTTCGGGAAGAAGAACACGGGAATTTTTAGACATCATAATTCCTGGAAAAGCGTAATTGATAGTAACATCAGTGACGTCCCCTATTTCCCCGCTCTGAACCCACTTTTTAACGGTGAGCGCAACATCTGAAAACCAAGTCCACATAGCCTCGCAAAAGTATATGTTTTCGGCTTTCGCCGTATTAACAAGCGTATCAACATCGGCAACAGTAACGCCCACCGGTTTTTCGCACAGCACAGGTTTACCAAGCTTCATAGCGCGAACAGCATAATCAACGTGCGAAGTGTGAGGAGTGGCTATATACACACCATCCACATCTGCTCGGTTTACGGCGCTGTCAAAATCATTAAAACTTTTTGCCGAATATTTTTCGGCGAAGGCTTTAGATTTTTCTTTGTTTCTGCCATAAACGGAAACTATCTCATGCTCGCCCCGCAATATATCCCTTGCGGTTGAATTGGCTATATTTCCGTTTCCTATATATGCCCATCTGAATTTTTCCATTTAACCACCTCGTAAATTGTTTACTGAAACATTATAAAACAAACCGCTGCACACGGCAATACAAACAGACAAAAAGGGAGCGGTAAATATCCGCTCCCCATTGAGTAGTAAAACAAAAATGTTAATCAGATAAGAAATCCTACTTTTTTCATAACCTTGCCGAGAGTGCGAGAAGAAACGCGCATTGCCTTTTCGGCGCCTTTCTGCTGACATTCTTTAAGATACTGCTTATCTGCAATTATCTCGTTAAATTTCTTCTGGAAAGGCTCGAGTTCCGCAACAACAGCCTCGCCGACAGCCTTTTTGAAATCGCCGTAGCCTTTGCCTGCAAAATCAGCTTCTATCTTCTCATAGCTGTCTCCTGTAACGGCGGAATAGATAGTCATAAGGTTATTGATACCGTCCTTGCCCTCTGCAAAGCGAACAGACATTTCGCTGTCCGTGATTGCTGATTTGAACTTCTTCATAATAACCTCAGGCGCATCCGTAAGATAAACGGTGCCTTTCTGATTTGGATCTGATTTGCTCATCTTGCGTGACGGATCCTGAAGACTCATTACTCTTGCGCCGTTTTTGGGAATATATGCGTCAGGAACTGTAAATACATTGCCGTAAATTCCGTTGAAGCGTTCTGCAATATCACGTGTTATCTCAAGATGCTGTTTCTGGTCTGCGCCTACAGGAACGATATCTGCCTGATAAAGCAGAATATCTGCCGCCATAAGGCAGGGATAAGTGAAAAGACCTGCATTTACATTATCTTTATGCTGTGAAGCCTTATCCTTAAACTGAGTCATTCTTGAAAGCTCACCGAACTGTGTATAGCAGTTAAGTATCCAGCCCAGCTGTGCGTGTGTGGGCACCTGAGACTGAATGAAAACAATTCCGTTATCGGGATCAAGGCCGAGTGCAAGGAGCATTGCAAAAAGCTCATTTGTCTGCTTTCTGAGCTTCTGAGGATCTTGCCTTACGGTAATTGAGTGAAGATCCGCAACACCGTAAATAGTATCAAACTCACGCTGAAAATCCGCCCAGCCGCGCATAGCTCCCAGATAGTTTCCGAGAGTGGGAACCGAAGTGGGCTGAATCAGCGATAAACTTCTTTTTCTTTTTTCCGCAACTTGTTCTGACATAATAATCAATCCGTCCTTTAACCTGTAATTTATTCAGATTATTTTCTGAACTGCTTGGCAACTTCGCCCATGATTTTTACACCCTTTACAATATCGTCATCGCTCGGGGTGGAAAAATTAAGGCGTATATAGCTGCACGGTGCAGTATCATCCGTCATAAACGCGCTGCCGGGCACAACTGCCACTTTTCTTTCAAGCAGCGCATTAACATACTTTAGCATATCAACATCATCAGGCAGTTTAGCCCATATAAACAGACCGCCCTGCGGGCGTACATAATTAATAAATCCGCCGCAGTATTTATCAAGGCAGTCACACATCAAATTGAGCTTGCGCCTGTAAATTTTTCTTATATTTTCTATATGTTTATCAACATCATATTCATCAAACCAGCGTGAAACTATCATCTGATTGAGCACGCCTGTATGAACATCGGAAACCTGCTTGCCTATGGTAAATGCACCCGCCGCTTTCTTGGGAATAACGGCGTATGCAACTCTCATGCCGGGGGCAAGTATCTTAGAAAATGAACCTGCATAGAACACGATACCCTCTGTATCAAGGCTCTTAACAGCAGGAACATCCTCGCCTGCTACACGCAGATTGCCGTACGGGTTATCCTCCAAAATAACAAGATCATTTTGAAGTGCAAGCTCATACATTCTTTTGCGTTTTTCAAGGCTCATGGTAGTTCCGCCGGGGTTTTGGAAATTAGGAATAGTATAAATAAATTTAGCCCCGGGATTTTCCTTAATAACCCTTTCAAGAGCTTCCATATTCATGCCGTCCTCATCAATGGGAACGCCTGCAAGCTTGCATCCGTGGGAGCGGAAACAGTTTAATGAGCCTATAAAAGACGGCTCCTCGCAGATAACGGTATCACCCTCTGAAGTTAGCACACGTGTGGTTATATCCATAACCTGTGTGCCGCCTGCGGTTATTATAACAACATCGTCATCAGAGCCGACATTCTCACGCCTTTTCAGCCATTCTTTAACAGTCTTTCTGAGGGGCTCATAGCCTTCTGATACACCGTAAACAAGGGCGGAAACAGGATTTTCACTGAAAATTTCAGCAGAAATCTTTTTAACCTCCTCACAGGGAAAAGCGGCTGTATCAGGCGAACCTCCCGCAAAAGCTATCATACCGGGCTCATTTGTAACTTTAAGTATTTCCCTGACAGCAGACGGTTTAAGGCTGGCAAATTTTGATGATAAACTGTAACTCATTTTTCCTCACTTCAGAATTTCATTTACAAATCTTTCACACGATTTACCGTCGCAAAGGGGAACAAATCTTTTTCTGAAAGCGGCAAGCTTTTCATTGCCTCGGCGCGCGCTTAAAACTGCCGGCGCAAGCTTATCAAAATCGGAAACAACCTCTCCACAAGAGTAATCGGAATAATCATAATAAAATCCCCTGCCGCCGTTGTAATCGCTCAGATCGGGAGCATACAGCACAGCGGGATTGCCGATAACGGCATTTTCAAAAATAACGGAAGAATAATCCGTAACCAAAACATCCGTAATAAAGAGGATATCGTTGATTTCCCTTTCGTCCGAAAAATCAAAAACGCGGTTTTCAAGACCCTCAGGAACTATGAATTTATCCTTTATAAATGGATGCATTTTAAGAATAAGAACCCAGTCATCGGGCAGAGCGCCCATAAAATCAGGCACACTGAAAAAGTTTTGGGGATAATATGCGTTGTGCACATTCTCTCCCCTGAAAGTCGGCGCGAAAAGGCAAACTTTTTTACCCTCGATAAGCGGCTCTCTGCTGTATAGTCTCTGCTTAGCCGATTCAACATAATCTTCGTCAAAAAAGCAGTCTGTTCTTGGGGTACCGACGGGTTTTACACGTGTTTCATCAATCCCGAACGCCTGTGCGTATATGGGCACTATCTCAGGCGAGGATACAATAGCGTCAGTATAATTCTTATGTGTTATGGAACTTTTCTGAGCGCTGTCTCTGCCGTATCCGAAGCGTTTAAAAGCACCCATTGCGTGCCATACCTGCACAAGTTTCTGTCCCTGGCGCAGGCGCAGTACATACACCAGCGGCTCATAATCATCAACAAGAATAAATTTGCTCTGCGCCATTTCGGCGGCAAGTTCATTCCGGGGTATTGGATTAAGAGCCGTAACAACCTTTATTTTAAAATCAAGGCCGTTTTTTTCTATGTAGTTTTTTATAGCAAGCAGATTTCCGCCGAGTTTACCCTTTGAGGTGGAATACATAAGTATCTTTTTCTCATCAAGCGGCAGTTTTTTTGCCTTTTCAAATTCGGCGGCAAAGCCCGCGTACCTTGCCCTTTGCAGGTGGGGGTACAAAAGCGATTTAATTTTGCTCATTTTCGGTATCTTCTTTAATATCGTCTGTCTGAATATCTTCAGCTATAACAGCGTCTGAAGAGCTGTTGCTTGTTTCGTTATCAGATTCGTTTTCGGCAGTTTCCTGCGCGGTTTCTGGTTTTTCATCATCTTCTGATGGAGCGTCATCTTTTAATATACCGTAATTATAACGCCCGTCATAAACGCCGCGGGCAAGTTCGTCAATAAGCTTGCCGTACTCGGCGGTTATAGATGAAAAGCGTTTGTTTACATACGCTTTTTTGAAATTCTCTTCTTTTTCAGAATTTGCGCGCATTCCTGACGCTATGAAATCGCATATTCCCTTTGCATTTTTAGAATAAAGTGCGGGAATATCCGTCCAGAAATCAATGTAAAAGCCGCGCTCGTCAATATATTTATCGCTGTCAAAGCAATAGATATATATCGGCAGATCTTTCAGAAGCGCCTCATAGATAACGGAACTGTAATCGGTTACAACATAATCCGCAACGCACATGAAATCCATTGCGGTAAAGTTTTCGCCCTCCGCTTTATTCATGCGCGAATCGGTATATATCTGTTCTTTATTTGAATCAACCACATGGTGTTTTACGATGAGGTTGAAATCGGAATAATTAACTTTATTTACAAGCTCCTCAGTTGCGTTTGCAAGCGCATCCTTATCCTGCTGCGTATCACGGAAAGTAGGCGCATAAAGGATATTTTTACGCCCGTTTGCAAGCTGAGGATATTTACGAAGCACATTGCCGCGCACTCTTTCGTTTTCCTGAGGATCGGTAAGATAATCCATACGCGGAATACCGATTGGGATAAACTTGCTGACAGGCTGACCGAACGCCTGAGCGAAAAACGGGACGCACTCGTCGCCGCTTGCGGCAATATAGCTGTAATTATTGTGCATTTTAAATGCAGATGCGGTCTTTGAGGATTTGCCGCCCTCTTTATCGAGCACGGATTTACCGAACTTTTTGAAAGCGCCGAGGGCATGCCAAATCTGAATTATTTTCAGATCCTTTTTGTGTTTAAGCATTGAGGCGAGAATGCAGTAGCCGTCCAGCACAACAACCTTTGAGGTAGCAAGCGCTTTCATCTGGCGGAACATTTCGCCTACATACTTGATTTTCCCACCGAAAGACGACGGGATCATCTTGCATAAAACAACAACCTGATACTGAGGATAATTTGTTTTTATTTCATTTATTAGATAGCGGAAATCCGTTGACGGCGTTTCGCTCTGGCGCGATATGAACGCGATTTTATTTTCTGTTTTGCGGCGCTTGTAAAATGAATAGAAAAATCCCATTACAGCACCGAATATTTTTGCAAAAACACCTATCACTTTTTCACTTCCCGAAAATCAATTACTCATAAAGCGGATATTTTGCACAAATTTCAGCTACGCCGCTTTTGATATAATCCTTTTTGTTATCGAAATCAGTAATCGCAAGATAGATATACTCTGCGATCTTCTCAAAATCTTCCTTCTGAAGACCTCTTGTTGTTGCGGCGGGAGTACCGATGCGCACACCCGAAGTAACGAACGGTGAAAGAGGCTCGTTGGGAACGGTATTCTTATTAAGGGTGATATGAACGTCATCAAGTCTTGCCTCAAGCTCTTTGCCTGTAACACCCGTGCCGATAAGAGAAAGCAGGATAAGGTGGTTATCCGTGCCGCCGGAAACGAGGTTAAGGCCTTTAGCGATAAGAGCGTCTGCAAGAGCCTTTGCATTATCAACTATTCTCTGCTGATACTCCTTGAACTCAGGCTTGAGAGCCTCGCCAAAGCAAACTGCTTTTGCAGCGATAACGTGCATAAGAGGACCGCCCTGTGTGCCTGGGAAAATAGCAGAATTTATCTTCTTAGCTATATACTCGTTGTTTGTGAGTATAAGTCCTCCTCTTGGACCTCTCAGGGTCTTATGTGTTGTAGTTGTAACAACGTCAGCATATGGTACTGGCGACTGATGGCAGCCTGCGGCAACAAGTCCTGCAATATGCGCCATATCTACCATAAGATATGCACCAACAGCCTTTGCTATCTCAGAAAGCTTCTCAAAATCGATAGCTCTTGGATAAGCACTTGCACCGGCAACAATAAGTCTAGGTCTGCACTTGTTAGCCTGCTTGTAAAGAGCCTCGTAGTCGATATAACCCTCGTCATTTACGCCGTAAGGAACAAAATTAAAATACTTACCTGAGAGGTTTACAGGTGAGCCGTGTGTAAGGTGTCCGCCAGCGTCAAGGCTCATACCCATAACAGTGTCGCCTGGCTTAAGAAGAGCAAAATAAACAGCAGTGTTAGCCTGAGCGCCGGAATGTGGCTGAACGTTAGCATACTTAGCACCGAAAAGC
>UQBX01000033.1 GCA_900539425.1 uncultured Oscillospiraceae bacterium
TTGGCTTCAACAAGATCTTCTGGCGCCTTGGCGGTGCGCTTACCCGCCTTCCCGCACTTCTCAAATCAATTTAATCATAAGTGCATAAAAAAACAGCCGTCCGTTTGGGCGGCTGTTTATATTATAATTAAAATATGCTTTTACTTAGTTGAGATTTTTGTTTTCTTTCTTTTTGCGGTTTTCTTCAGCTATCTGCTTCTCTTTATAGAAAGTATTGGCTTTCATATATACCATTATAATGTCGTTTATATGGTCAAAGAGTTCTCCTTCATTGTAATCAAGAGGCACGATTCGTTCGTCATCGTCAATGCAAAGGGGGCCTTTTTCATAATCGTTGAAAGTGGGCATAATAGAATAAGCCTCTTTAGTTTTAACAAGAGAAATCAATGTAAGGTCTGAAGTTGCGTTTACAAAGCCTTTCTTTTTTGTGTACTTTTCAATTGTTGAAACGTCGCTTTCGTCATTGTGCTTTTTTGAAAAGCAGGCGTCAAAAACTTTTTCAATAAATTCCTCAACCTGTTTGGGGCTGTAAGGCGCTTTAAGCAAAAGCACGGTGTCTATGTCCGCAATACCGTATTTCTCACTCTCACCGCAGGGAATTCCTATAAGGTTTTCATTTTCATCTACATACACTGAAATCGTAGAAAAATTAAACTCCATAACATCACCGTTTCTTTAGATATTATTGAAATGATAACACACTTCATTGAAAAATACAATATTTTGTGATAATATAACCCTTGTAAAGAGCTTTAATATTATTAAAAATCAAGCAGGTGATAAAATGAAAAAAGTTCTTATAACCGGCGGGGCAACGGGTATCGGCCGTGAGTGCGCGCGCCTATTTGCAGAGAAAAATTATGATGTTTATATAACTTATCACGAAACACAGTCCGATCTTGACTGTGTTACGCCGATACATTGCGATCTCAAAAATATTGACGATATTAAATCCCTGTTTTCAAATTTCAAAACCCTTGATGTGCTTGTAAACAATGCTGGCGTCAGCCTGATAAAAATGATAAATGATACCGATTGCAATGATTATGAGAATCTTATGTCAGTAAATTCCCGTGCCGTGTATTTCTGCTGTAAAGAGGCGGCTAATATAATGCTTAGAGTACACAGCGGCGCTATAATCAATATTTCTTCCATGTGGGGAGAGGTGGGCGCTTCGTGCGAAACTCTTTATTCCATGAGCAAGGCAGGTGTAATAGGTTTTACAAAAGCGCTCGCCAAGGAGCTTGCTCCCAGCGGAATTACGGTGAACAGTGTTTCTCCCGGAATAATTGATACAAGAATGAATGCTCAGTTTAATGAAAGGGAACTCATCGAGGAGGTGCCTCTCGGCAAGCTGGGATCGACTTATGATGTTGCCCAAACGGTTTATTTTCTTGCAGGCAGTTCTTATATAACAGGGCAGGATATTTCCGTCAGCGGCGGAATTGTTATTTGATTGTAACACTTTTCTTTGCTTTTCATAGTATGTTTTAGAAAAGCGAAGGGAGGTACGAATATGGGTTGCGGTTGTAACAACGGTTGCGGTGGAACATCCTGGATTATCATCCTCATTATAATCCTTCTCCTCTGCGGTGGCTTCGGCAATTGCGCTTCCTCAAACAACGACTGCGGTTGCGGTTGCTGATTGAAGTAGTACCAAAACGGTGCGCTTGGGGTTCCCGGGCGCATTTTTTTACTTTAAGTTTGACCTTCAGCTGATTTTTTGTCTTTTATTCAAAGCTGAAAGTCAAAAATATTTTTTTATTTTTTTACCCTTTCAAAACAAAAATATTGAAAAATGGCTTAACTAAGCCGAAAATCAGCCATAAAATATTTTTTTGATTTTTAACAAAAAACTATTGACTTTCTTTGACCTTTGTGGTATTCTTAACTCGGAAAGTCAAGGAAAGTCAAAGTCAAAAGCAATCAAAGAACTTTGACAAAACAAAAAGACTTGAAAACAATAAAGGAAGTGATTAAGCGTGAACATGTCAGATGTTATTGCAGGAATGATCCTTGATATGTTTGACGATGAAAATTCAACTATCAGGATAAAGCGAAATGATCTTGCATCGCAGCTGGGATGCGTGCCCAGTCAGATAAACTATGTAATAACCTCGCGCTTTACACCTGAGCAGGGCTACCGCATTGAAAGCAGAAGAGGCGGAGGCGGATGCATATATATCACTCGCGCAAATTCAAAAAATTCAGCGGTTATGGCGCTTATCAACAGTATAGGGGATTCAATAGACGAACGCTCTGCAAAAGCTAATATCTATAATCTCAATTATCAGAACTTAATTGATGAAAAGAGCGCAAAGATCCTGAATGCGGCACTTGCGGATACAAATTTTAAGGATTTGCCGCAGGATACCAGAGATGCCGTTCGTGCTAAGCAGTTCAAAAGAATGCTGCTTGCGTGTATAGGCTGATGAAAAGTTTTTTGATTTTTTCTTAAAGAAAGGATTGAATTTATTATGAAATGTCAACATTGTAATCAGAATGAAGCAACCACTTATTTTAAGCAGAATATAAACGGTCATGTAACCGAGATGCATCTTTGCGAAGACTGCGCAAGAGAACTCGGAGTTATGAATGATTTCAGCCCCGAAAATTTCTTCGCCGATACTTTCCTCGGAAACCTGCTCGGAGCCGGTATTCCCGCAATGAACATCCTTTCGGGCGTGGACAGATGCGAAAGCTGCGGCTCTACGTTTAACGATATTGTAAACAGCGGGCTTGTAGGCTGTGCAGACTGTTACTCAAAATTTGCAGACCGTCTGGAGCCGTCAATCTTCAAGCTTCACGGCAACGCAAGTCATGTGGGTAAAAATATAACCTACACAGAAGTTCCCGATAAGGATAAAGAAGAAAGTAAAACGGAGGAACCGGCGCCTAAGAGCGAACTTGAAAAACTGCAGGATGACCTTCAGCTTGCAATTAAAGAGCAGAGGTTTGAGGACGCTGCCGTTATCAGAGATAAGATAAAGGAAATTACCGGGGAGGATAAATAAATGAACAAATGGTACAGCCAGGGCGGAGCAGACAACGATGTGATAATGTATTCCAAAGTAAGGCTCGCCAGAAATTTAAGCGACACACCTTTTAAAAATAAATTAAGTCCGGAGATAAAACGCAGCACGGTTAAAAAGCTTTATGCCTGCGTAAAGAACTCAGAACTTGCGGGCGAATTTGAACTTGTAGATCTTTCATCAAAAAGCAATGCTCAGGCGGCTGCTTATGCCGAAAGGCAGATGATCAGTCCAGAATTTGCACGCGAAAAAGGAGCGTTCCTCACAACAGAGGATGAAAGCGTTTCAGTAATGCTTTGTGAAGAAGACCATATCAGAATAAGTGCTTTTGCAAGCGGGCTTGAGATAGAAAAGGCATATAAAAAAGCTGATAAGGTGGACGATGTGTTCCTTAAAAGTCTGCCGGTTGCTTTTGATGAGAAACTCGGATTTCTAACCGCAAGTCCCATTAATCTCGGCACCGGTCTCAAAATTTCCGTCGGGCTGCACCTTCCCGCAATCAGAGAAAACGGTTCTGTAAGCCGTCTTTCCTCTCTTGTAGGCAAGCTGGGATTAACGCTCAGACCGCTGTACGGCGAAGGAAGCGCGTTCTACCAGCTTACTAATCACGTTACTCTCGGCATAACTGAAAAAGAGGCTATAGATAATATTTCCACCGTTGCTCTTCAGTTAGCAATGCAGGAAAGAAATCTCAGGGCAACAATGAAAAACAGTGAATATTGGGAGGATAAACTTTACAGAAGTATGGGCACACTTAAAATGGCAAGGCGTTTGAGCTACGCCGAGTTCATAGCCCTTGCTTCCGATATCAGGCTCGGCGCCGCGCTCGGTTATTTTGACTGTGATATCAACAATATTACCGCCATGATACATACAATGGCGGACGGCAATGTTTTAACCTCGCACGGCTGCGAAAACAGCCCCGAGTCAGTTCAAAAACTCAGGGCGGAAGATGTAAGAAAAATGTCGGTCTGAAAAACATTTTTAACGGCTGCGGCTCATTCCGACATTGATAGGAGGAATATTTATGTACAGGTTTAACAGCTTTACTCAGAAAGCAAACGATGTTTTAAATCTTGCAATTAAAGCGGCAGAGAATTTCGGCCACGCATATATTGGTTCTGAACACATACTTATAGGTGTTCTTAAAGAAAACACAAGTTACGGAGCGGAGCTTTTGACTGAAAAAGGCGTAACGCTCGATAAAATAGAAGAACTTATCAAAGAGAATACAGGCGTAGGCAATCCCACGGCGCTTTCACCCAATGATTTTACACCCACGGCAAAGCGTGTGCTTGAGGCAAGTTTCCAGCTTGCAAGAAGTATGAGAAATTCTTTTGTAGGCACAGAGCATCTGCTTCTTGCTCTGCTTAGGGAAAGTGATTCCGGAGCGGTAAAACTCCTCAATGCCTGCGGAGTTGAAGCGGAAAGCTTTACAGAGGAACTTGTAAACGATCTTGCAAGGCCAAACGCTGAATTCAGAGGCTCTAAAAGCGGTAAAAAAGGCAAAAGTAATACGCCCACTCTTGATGAGTTCGGTACCGATTTAACGGAAAAAGCCGCAAACGGCGGTATAGATCCCGTTATCGGCAGGGAAAAGGAAATAGAAAGAGTTATTCAGATTCTTTCAAGGCGTACTAAAAACAATCCTTGTCTTATAGGTGAGCCCGGCGTTGGTAAAACGGCAATTGCTGAGGGCCTTGCACTAAAGATAGTCAAAGATGAAGTGCCCGAGCTGCTTTCGGGCAAAAAGATAGTTGCGCTTGATCTTACTTCAATGGTTGCCGGCACAAAATACAGAGGCGATTTTGAGGAGCGTATCAAAAAGGCTATGGATGAGGTCAAAAACGCTAAAAACGTTATCCTGTTCATAGACGAGGTACACACTCTTATCGGCGCAGGCGCGGCTGAAGGCGCTGTTGATGCCGCTAATATTCTTAAACCCGCTCTTGCAAGGGGCGAGATTCAGGTAATCGGCGCTACCACCATTGACGAGTACAGAAAGAATATTGAAAAAGACGCTGCTCTTGAAAGGCGTTTCCAGAGCGTAATGGTAGGTGAGCCGACAGAAGAGGAGACCGTTGAAATCCTTAAAGGACTGCGTGATAAATACGAAGCGCACCATAAGGTAAAGATCTCCGACGAAGCCATCGAAACCGCTGTAAAGATGAGTTCACGCTATATTGCGGACAGATTTTTGCCCGATAAGGCGATAGACCTTATTGATGAGGCGGCTTCGCGTGTAAGGCTTAAAGCCTTTACAGCTCCCCCGAACCTCAAGAGTATGGAGCAGGAGATTAAGCGCCTTGAACAGGAAAAGGCATCGGCAGTAAAAAGCCAGGATTTTGAAGCGGCTGCCAAAATAAGAGATAAGGAAAAAGAACTTCAGACTCTGCTTGACGAGGAAAAGGAAAAATGGAAAAACCTTTCCGGCAAGGAGATAAAAGAGGTTTCTACAGAGGATATTGCAAATGTGGTATCTTCATGGTCAGGTATTCCTGTAACTCAGCTAACAAAAGAGGAGTCCGAACGGCTTCTTAATATGGAAAAGATTCTGCATGAAAGAATAGTGGGTCAGGATAAGGCTGTATCCGCCGTTGCAAAGGCAATCAGGCGAGGCAGAGTTGGTATCAAAAACCCCAACAGACCGCTTGGCTCGTTCATATTCTTAGGCCCCACGGGTGTCGGTAAAACAGAGCTTTGCAAATCTCTTGCCGAGGCTATGTTCGGCTCGGAGGACGCTATCATAAAGCTTGATATGAGTGAGTATATGGAAAAGCATACCGTATCAAAACTTATCGGTTCGCCTCCGGGATATGTAGGATTTGAAGAGGGCGGTCAGCTTACAGAGAAGATCAGAAGAAAGCCTTATTCGGTAGTTCTTTTTGATGAAATCGAAAAAGCGCACCCCGATGTATTCAATATGCTTCTTCAAATTCTTGAGGACGGTGTGCTCACCGATTCAAAGGGCAGAAAAGTTTCTTTCAAGAACGCCATTATCATTATGACTTCAAATGTGGGCGCTTCAAAGATAACAAATAATCAGTCCGCGCTCGGCTTCGGTGACAACACTGATGAAAATCTCAATATCGAAGAACTCGTTATGGAAGATCTTAAAAAGACTTTCAAACCCGAATTTCTTAACAGGATTGATGAAATCATCGTGTTCAACCGCCTTGAGAAAGACGATATCAAAGAGATTGCAAAGCGTATGCTTAAGACTCTTACAAAGAGACTTGCCGAAATGGATATCAAACTTTCGTTTACGGATGAAGCTATCAGTGCCATTGCAGATGCGGGATTTGATAATGTATACGGCGCAAGACCTCTTCGCCGTGCGATCCAGCAAAAGATTGAAGATCCGCTTTCAGAACTTATGCTTGAAAAAGAAGTAGCGTCCGGCGGCAGTTATGTAGCCGATTTTAAAGACGGAAAATTTACTTTTGACAGTGCGGATAACACTGCTGAAAAAACAAATAGCCAGCAATAATAACTCAGCCGCTGTAAAGGCGATACCTTTACAGCGGCTTTTTACTTTTTATTGACTTTCGTAATTTAGTATGATATTTTAAAGTTGTAAGCTATACTTTTGTTTGAATTTCCGAAAGGGGGGATACTATGAACGATAAAGAATGGGAAGATGAAAACAAGAAAATAGAAGAACGCCAAAAAAAAGAAAAGCTTTTGAATGAACTTGAGTTTGATAATGAAAAGAGACTGCTTTTGGAGATCAACGATAAGCTCGGCAGTATTAAATCAATGCTCGGTTTTATAATAGGAGCAAATATTGTTTTGTTTGCTGTTTCTATTGTTTTAAGTATCCTAACAGCATCATAAACATAAAAAAGCCCCGGAAGTACTTTGCTTCCGGGGCCTTTATTGTATATTCAATATTACTTAGCAAGATATTGTTTTGTCTTTTCAAGGAAAATATCCATTTCCTCATCGGTGCCTATCGTTATGCGAACATATTTATTTATTACAGGCTTGTTGAAATATCTTATAAATACTTTCTGTGTTTTAAGATATTCAAAATAATCTTTCATATCCTTTTCGGGATGAGCTGCCATTAAGAAATTTGTCTGCGATTCAAGCACTTCAAAACCGAGAGATCTGAGTTCGTCTTTAACTCTTTCCCTTGTTTTGATTACCATTGAAACGGTTTTATTGAAATAATCAACATCTTTTATTGCCGCTGTTCCTGCCGCCATTGCAATGCTGTTTACGGTGTAGCTGTTGTATGAGTTCTTAACCGCTTCAAGCTCGCTGATAAGTTTTTCACTGCCTATTGCAAAGCCTATTCTCATTCCCGCAAGGCTGCGGCTTTTAGAAAATGTTCCCGTAACAAGCAGATTTTCATATTTCTTTGTGAGTTCAACACTTGAATATCCGCCGAAATCAACATATGCTTCGTCTATTATAACAACGCAGTCTTTGTTGTAATCCATTATTTTTTCAATGAACTCCCTGCCTTCGCCCAGTGAAGTTGGCGCATTGGGGTTCGGTATAACAACACCGCCGTTTTCGGCTTTGTAGTCATCAGCATTTATTCTGAAATCACTGCCAAGCGGATAGTTTTTGTAGGGGATTGAAAAAAGCTCACACCATACGGGATAAAAACTGTAAGTTATATCAGGGTAAGCAATAGGTTTTTCGCTGTTGAAAAATGACTGGAAAGAAAGTGCAAGCACATCGTCTGAGCCGTTTCCTATAAACACGTTTTCCTTTTTTACATTGTAAAATTCGGCAATTGCCGCCTTAAATTCAGCGGCATTAGCGTCAGGGTAAAGCTTCAGAGTATTGCAGTCAAAATTATTAATAGCCTTAATTACCGCAGGGGACGGGGGATAGGGGTTTTCGTTAGCATTAAGTTTTACGATATCCTTATCCTTGCTTTGCTCGCCGGGTACATAAGGCTCTACTTTTCTTAAATTTTTAATCCATAAATTATCCATATTCATACCTCTGTGATATTATATCAGTATAAAACTCTGTTTGCAAGTGTGCCTTGACAGCGTGGAGTACGCTTTTTCGGTCTTTACCGCCTAAAGTTTAAATATTTATTGTAGACGGGTTGTTTTTATGATAAAATATAAGTCAGTTATATGGAGGTAATTATGGAGATTTTAATTGTGATATTGCTTGCGGTGCTCATAGTAATAAGCACGGCGGCTCTTATAATTTCAATAAAGAATAAACCGAAAGAGGATAATTCTGCGGACGAAATAAAGCCTGTTGCTCAAAAGCTGGACAATCTTTCGGGCAGGCTTGATTTTCTTACATCTCAGACCGATAAATCCCTGCGCGAAGTCTCAAGAAATATGCAGGAGCTTACGGAAAAAAATTATCAGCAGATGATAAAGATAAACGAAACGCTTACCGATAATTCCGAAAAGCAGGCTGAAAAGATATCCGCGTCCATAACAAAAATGCAGGACAGCAATGAGAAAAAGCTTGATGAAATGCGTAAAACGGTTGATGAAAAACTTGCCGATACTCTCAATCAGCGCCTTAACGCTTCATTCAAGACTGTTTCAGAACAGCTTTCAAATGTTTATAAGAGCCTGGGCGAAATGAAAGAGCTTTCGTCCGGAGTTACTGATAATGTAAAAAGCCTCAACAAGGTGCTTACAAACGTAAAGGCAAGAGGTACATGGGCGGAAGTTCAGCTTGGCAATATACTTGATGAAACAATTCCGAATATGTATGAATCAAATGTAAAAACCAACCCCGCTTATGACGGCAGGGTGGAATTTGCGGTGCGTATCCCTGCTAAGGATAATGACGGAATTACATATCTGCCGATAGATTCAAAATTCCCGATGGAAGATTATATAAGGCTTTCAGACGCCGCAGAGCAGGGCAATTACGATGAACTTGAAAAGGCAAGAAAGGCTCTTGAAAACAGGGTTAAGGACGAAGCAAAGCTTGTAAAAAAATATATTGCCCCGCCTAATACAACACCGTTTGCAATTCTTTATCTTGCAACGGAGGGATTGTACGCCGAGATAGCTTCAGGCAAGAGCGGTCTTGCGGAAACTCTTCAGGCGCAGGGTGTGATGATAGCAGGCCCCAGCACTATTACAGCTCTGCTCAATTCGCTTGCAATGGGCTTCAGAACTATTGCAATCAATAAAAAGGCAAACGAAGTATGGAAAGTTTTAGGCGCCGCAAAAACTCAGTATGAAAAATTCGGCACGCTTCTTCAAAAAGCAAAGGATAAAATTGAGGCGGCAGGAAAAGCGCTTGATGAGGCAGACCACCGCAATTCCATAATTCAGAAAAACCTTAAAAGTGTTGAGATGCTTGAGTCAAACACTGCAAATGATATTCTGGGAATTGAGGAGTAATAAAAATAAAAGTCCCGACGGCAATTTAAGCCGTCGGGATTATTTATTATGATTTGCTGTTTTTAAGATTATCAAAATATTCGAAAAGCGGCAGACATTCTTTGAAAAACTTTTTATACGCTCGGCAGTAGTCGGCGCTTTGCCTTGTGCGTTTGCAGCCTCCTGCCCTGCAAAGCTTCAGATATTCACAGTCTGCACATCTTTCAGGCATTTCGGCGCTGCCGTTAACAAATTTTTTAGCAGTATCGCAGAAAGCAATATCCTCAAATGCTAATTCATTTATGTTGCCAAGCAGGTATTCATCAGTGCAGTAAAAATCGCAGGGGTACATATTTCCGTTGCTCTCACAAACGAACTGGCGGGAGCAAAAACCGTTCATTCCGCATTGCTCAGATGCTCCGCCCAGCCAAAGCCGTACCCAGTTGTCAAACTGTCTGACGCTTATGTATCTGCCTTTTTTGTAATCATCGGCGTACAGAGGGAAAACATCGGTCAGAAAATCGGCATATTCACTGGCTGTCATGAAAAGCTCACTGTCACCCTCAAAGCCAAATGGCTTAAGGCAAGGGATAAACTGAATGTTTTTGAATCCCTCGCTTTTGAAAAATTTATAGATTTCGGCGCCTTTTCTTGAGGAATATCCTGTTAAAACG
Organism: uncultured Oscillospiraceae bacterium; assembly: GCA_900539425.1. GTDB lineage: Bacteria > Bacillota > Clostridia > Oscillospirales > Acutalibacteraceae > Eubacterium_R. Next base: position 10,036 of record UQBX01000033.1, read on the forward strand.
GCTACCACATTGAACTGAGCGCCGTGTTTTTTCAGTATTTCGGCAGCTTTCAGAATTCTGTAAAATGAATTTCTGCCTTTTTCGTCTTTTCTGAATTTGTTTGCTTCAAAATCTCCGTCAAGGCTAAGTCCTGTGAGAAAATTATTATTTGCAAAAAACTGAGCCCATTCTGCGTTAATAAGCATGCCGTTTGTCTGAATATTCAAAAAAACAGGGTTGTTATGTGTGTTAAGTTCGTTTAGGTCTGCAACAAAATTTCTGTAATAATCAATTCCTGCAAGAGTTGGCTCACCGCCCTGAAATGTAAATGATACGGGTGCGCCGTCTGCAAACGAAAGGGATTTTTTTATCAGTGCTGCGGCGGTTTCTCGCGTCATCAAAGCGTATTGGCTTTGCTCTCTGTTTTGCGCTACATCTTTGTAAAAACAGTATTCACACCGCAGGTTGCAAAGCGCAGAAGCGGGTTTTACCATTATAGACAGCGGCGGCATACTATTCCTCCCAACAGTGTGAGTTTATTTTTTCGGCTTTACTGCGGCTGCAAATTCGCCAGGAGTTGTGCCGTATTCTTTTTTAAATACAGCCGTAAAATGCGACTTGGAACAAAAACATAAAGCATCGCATACCTGAGAAATATCGGCGCCTTCCCACAGAAGTGTTCTTGCTGCTTCAAGGCGACGCTTCATAATATAACTTCCGAGCGCAGTGCCTGTTTCTTTTCTGAATAAATGGGAAATATAATCAGCTGAAAGACCAAGTTCCGCGGCAACGGAAGCTACGGTGATTTTTTTGTTTAGGTTTTTGCTGATATAAGAAACGCACTTTCTCACGTGAGGTGAATATTTAAGTTCGCGTTTTGACTTTGCCACATTCTGTGTAAGGCTGTATATATTTTTAAGCAGACACCCCATTACTTCTGCGTCGCTTTCAAGATTGTCTATGGTTTTTATGAATCTGTCTGAGAATGAATAAGCGTCGTCCTCATTAAGCCCGCCCTGTATGGCATATCTTGTTGCAAGCGTTATACTGCTGACTGCCATATATTTTCTCTGCATAAGGCTGTTTTCACTCATTTTGCCTACAAATATTCCGCCGTCAGAATGGCGCTTTATCTCTTCAATAAGTCTGTTTACATCGCCCTGCTCAATGCACGAAAACAGTCGTATCTCATCACGGTATGGCGTGTGGCCTGCTGAGGTTTCGTTCAGTTCATCTGTAAGTTCGTCAGGAACGAAATTAATGCTTAAAAGCTCGTCATATTTCATATAATCACTCCCGCTTTCAGCATAGCGCGAACAGGTTTTGCCAGTCAAATATCCGCTGTTATTGACAGCGGAATTATGCCAAAACAGCGGAAATATTATATAGACTGCTGTTATCCGAGAAAGAATTTCAGCAGAATTATTATTATTGCAATTACAGCAATTACGGCAACTATCTTTATGCCTCTGCTGACTGCGTCAAACATGTTTGTGGGCATTATCTGCAAAATGCAAAAACGCAGTTTTTCTTTAACCTTTTTTCCTATTATATTACGGTATCTAACATCGTAAGTGTTGTATGTTCCGTCTTTTTTGAGGTTTATCATTCTGACTCCGCGGTCAAGTCCCGGCCCGTAAACGTGAAATCCTGCGCCCTGTGTGTAGCCGAGATCTATACCGCGAACCTTTCCGTTAAAGGAATTGTTGTGGTCATGTCCGAAATAAATGCCTTTTACATCGCCTTTTTCAGCCATGGCGTCAAATTCTCCGCTGTTTTCCATCGGGTCGGCAGGGGATTCTTTCATAAATCCTTCTTTGTTAACCTTATCTCTGTTGAGTATGTACCATTTTCCTGCATGATTTCTGAATCCCTGCTGTGCGCCTTTTACATTCTTTTTCACTTCAAGCAAAAGTTCCATTACCTCAGGTACAGGGATATGCTGAATTACTATTGAGTTTATAACATGGCCGTATTTTCTTTCATAATTGTCACGCACGCTTTGATACCATTCTATCTGATTTGCGTGCACATTGTCATATCCTATGCTCAGGCTTGAATGGCTGTCAATAAGATAAAGCAGAAATTTCGGCTCATCACCGTCGGCAATTTCTATTACCTGATTTGCGCATCCGTCAATTCCCGGTTCGCTTTCTCCCACAAAGCAGTCTATTTTTTTATATATTGCAAACTGCTCTCTGTTTGTAAGTCCAACCTGCCTGTCATGGTTTCCGAAGCATATGGCAAACGGTATTTTTCTTGAAACAGCAGGGTAGGTAAGTTCTCTCAGCACTCTTTCCACTTTTTCGGCATTGCCGTTAAAGCTGGCTTTTCCCCATATCTGATCACCCGAATATACGATTAAATCCGGATTTTCACGTTCTATTGCCGTGTTTATAAGGTTGAGTGTGTCAGGGCTTACTTTTCCGCCCTCCTGCGTGTCTGCGATCTGCATTATCCTGAATTCGTCGCCTTTAAAGCTGAGTTTCATATTTTTTCCTCCATGCCAGAGTTATATTGTATGTTTATTGTTGTTTTATGAATTTTTTCCATGGCTTTACGCACAGTATTGTGATGATTGCAGCCGCCCCTGCAAGAGCAAGCCACATTATAAAGAGCATACTCCATCCGCCGCCAGTGTCAAGTATCTCTCCTGCGCTTATGTTCAGCAGGCCGCAGCCTATGTATGCAACGGCGTTAAGCAGGCCTCCAACCGTACCTGTGCGCCCGTAATTTGAATAATGCAGCGGCACCATTGTAATCAGCATAACATTTATTGCAAACATAGAGTTTGTAATTCCCGCCATGCATATAAGTGAAAGAAGTGCGCTTTTTGTTCCGATGGTCATAAGCACTATCAGAAAAACAGCTGCTATTCCGAAAAATGCCGCTGATGTAGCAAGCTCATTCTTTAGCTTCTTGTTAAGCTCTTTTGCTATGTACGCTCCTGTTACATTCACAACCGGAAGCGCCATTGTGAGCAGCAGGGAAAGGCTGGTGCCCATACCGTACTGGTTTTTTAAATAAGTCGGTATCCACTGTGTAACGCTGTCCTTTAGCGTTCCCTGTATTGCTATGGGTATCATCAGGGCGGCAGTTCCGCTTATAAGTATCAGTTTTCCGAGCTTTCCTAAAGATACGGCTTTGCCCTGCTTTATTTCTGCGGGCTCGGCTTTTGCTTTCGGCATCTTTTTTAATGAGTGAGTTCCGGCATACCAGTATGCCGCCACGGCTATAACTATTGCACCGCTTATCAAAAATACATATTTCCACGGCGCAAATAACAGCGTTACAAGGCTTACACCGTAGCTTGCCAAAGTTCCGAGCGGAACGGTGGTTGAAATGTCAACTCCGAATTTCAGCTTTTCTCCCTCGCTGTAATAATCGCCGGCGAGTTTAAGTATGGGTGCCCACACAAGTGCCTGTGCAATACCGTTTAGCGCCCATAAAATCGTAATGGCAGTGTATGAGTAATAGAAAATATATATAACAATGTTGCTCAGCCCTGACGCAAGCACTCCCGCAAATATAAGAAATCTTGCTGATATCTTATCTCCGAGAACACCGCTGAAAAGCTGGCCTGCACCGTAGCTTATGAAAAATGCGGATGATATTGCCGCAGTCTGGCTCTGCGTAAAAGCTCCGTCACTTATAAGATCCGGCATAACTGCAGAAAAATTCAGTCTGCATATATATGTTGAAAAATAAGCAATCCAGCACAGCAGAAAAAGTCGTCCGTTGTAAGCGGTTTTGTAACCGAAGTTCTGTTGCTTCATAGCCGTGAAACCTCTTGCAATGTTTATTTCATCACCATTATAATACAAAAAAGGCGTAATTAAAAGAAATTTATTTTAATCAGTATAATATTAGCAATTTTTGAAACCTGTTCAATACACCTTTAAGGATAGAAAACATATTGTCAGCTTTTGCAAATCTTCTGAATACTACGCATAGCATAGTCAGTGATACTGCCCCAACATTACTGTTGTTTGTTATAGCCTGATATGATATAATTAATTTGCATTCTTGCGCATAAAAACGCTTAACGGAGGGGTACTGTGAGTTCAAAGGTAAAATCATTTATAGTTAATCTCAGAAAATACTGGAATAATCCCGCACCGGAACGGCATGTTCCGTTCAAGGAAGTTGCTGCTTACGGCGTGGGCGGAATGGGTGTTCATTTCGCAACAACGCTCGCTTCCGCTATAGGTCTTTCCGCAAGCAATTTTCTTGTGGGTTCGGCGCTCGGTATAGACCCCGTTCATCTTCAGACTATGAACATTATTGCAAGCGTTTTCGGCTTTGGTGTAACGGCGCTTCGTTCATATCTCTTTGATAACTCTAAGTCAAAATACGGAAAGTTCCGTCCGTGGCTAAAATGGATGGGTCTGCCCACTGTGCTTTCATCCATATTGTTTGTATGGATGCCGTATGAGCAGATGACATATAATGAAAAGGTAATAACGGTAGAGCTGTGCTATCTGCTTATTAACTGTTTCAATCCGTTCTTCACAGAAGCGTTTAATTTGCTTATCCAGGTAATGAGCCCTAATACGGAGGAACGCACAGATATCATGTCCGCAGGGCAGATAGTTTTTTCTTTCGCACCCACTATTACTAATCTTATAATTCCCGCTCTTGCTCCGCTTACAGGCGGCCTTAACGATATACGGACTTACAGGATAATCTATCCCGTGTTTACTCTTTTGGGTCTTGGGCTTACTTACTTTATTTACGCAAAAACAAAAGAAAGAATTATTTACTCTAAAAATGAAACGCGCTCCATACGTTTTTCAGATGCTTTGAGAAGCGCTTCAAAAAACAAATATTTTTGGCTGACTAATATTGCAACGTGGATAGGATTTTTGGAAAGCGCTTATCTTACAATACTTCAGTGGACTTTTGTATACGCCATTCCTGAAAAACAGGGCTGGCTCGGCGTAGCGAATACCGTTATAGGAAACGGCGCCCTTTGGGCAATGCTGATTGCGCCGTTTTTGATAAGGCGCTTCGGCAAGCGAAATCTTCTTATTTGGTGTAATATAGCAAATATATTCCTACTGGCAACGCTCTATTTTTCATATCAGAATGTCTGGTTTATAATGATAATATGCTATGTGAATAATTTTATAAACGTTTTCGGTAATATTTATAATCCCGGTATTCAGGCGGATATGAAAGATTATCAGCAGTGGAAAACAGGTGAAAGAATAGACGGTATGTTCGGCGTGCTCGGAATTATAGGCACCGTTATTGGTTTCGGTACCGGTTACGTGCTTCCGGCGCTGTATAAAATGTGCGGTCTGAATACCGACTATGACGTTCTTTATAATGCGGATATCAGAAACAATATTTTCCGTATGCTGATTATATCATCCATAATAGGAGCAGTGCTGAATTGTATTCCGTTTCTGTTTTATGATCTTACAGAGGATAAGCACAGGGGAATGATAAAAGTAATACGCCTTCGTGCGGCTCTTGATGATTACAGAACAGGGTCAGTGGATAGTGAAGAACTCAGGGACTGCGCGCAGATAATACGTACTGCCGAAGAACTCAGCGGTATAGGAAAGCAGTCCGTGCCAAAAAAGCCTCACATTAAGAAACCCAAAAAGGGTTCTCCCGAATCGGAATTTGAAAAATACAGAGAAGAAATAGAAAATTACAAAAAGCAAAAGAAAGAAATAAGAACTCAGAACAGGGAAGCGGCTTCGTCTAATATAGTACGAGAGGAAATTTCAAAGTTTTCAACCGAAAGATATAAAGCAATGCTTGATGATGCTGAGTACATATCATCTCTTGGAATAGACGGAATTATGAATATTGATGTTTCTGAATACAGCAAAAAAATCAGGAATATAGATAAAAAATCGAAGTGCGGCAGCGAAATGCGTTCTGACTTGAATGAGCTGAGACGCTCTGTTAAAACGGCTCAGCGACTTGCAAAGAAGTATTATCCCTCAGGTATTACGGAGCCTGATGAAAACAGGCTGAAAAACGCTCATAATATGCCCGGCGGCTCAGTGGCTCAGACTGTTAAACGCAAACGCGCAATAAGTGCGGCATTAAAAGAGCAAAGCGTTTATCGACGCTGTGTAATGCCGTATACACATGCTGTGACACTCATAAATCAGGCAGAAAATTATAATAACCTTGATTCTTTCCTTGCATATTGCGACAAAATTGATGAAAGTGATAGTGATTTAGTTAACGCATAAATCAGTTTTTGTTATACATAAATACAATGCGGTATATGTAATTCGTTTTCAAAAAAATAAAAAATACACTTGTTTTGAATGTTGAAATGTTGTATTATATATAGCGCACGGGCGCGTAGCTCAGTTGGGAGAGTGCTGCATTCGCATTGCAGAGGTCGAGGGTTCGACTCCCTTCCAGGTCGCCAATTTGCTGATATAGCTCAGCAGGCAG
>UQBX01000034.1 GCA_900539425.1 uncultured Oscillospiraceae bacterium
GCTTTTTTAGCAGCTCGTTTTTAATTATCTTAATAAAGCTTTTTTCCGTTTTCTATATCGGCAATCTGATCTATACGGGTCTGATGTCTGCCGCCTTCAAATTCTGTATTGAGGAATACATCAACAAGTTCCTCGGCAAGACCTGCGCCTACAACTCTTGCACCCAGACACAGGCAGTTAGCATCATTATGAGCACGAGTATATTTAGCACTGAAATAATCTGAGCACGCCGCTGCACGTATACCCTTTACTTTATTTGCTGCCATTGAAATGCCGATTCCTGTTCCGCAAAAAAGAAGCGCTTTATCACATTCGCCGCTTATTACTGCGTCGCAAGCCTTCTGTGCAGAAATTGCGTAATCGAATCTTTCAGCTGAATAACAGCCGTAATCCTTATACTCAGCTCCAATCGAATCAAGATATTTAATAATTTCCTGTTTGAGCGGGAAACCCGCATGGTCTGAACCTAATGCAATCATTTTTATTTCTCCTCGGATTTTCTTTTTAGTTTTAACTCCCTCTCCGCCTGGCTGGGTCTAAGATAGACCGGCATAAGTGCTGAAGCGGGAATTTTTTGTTTATCCTGAGCGGCTGCGGCAATGCCTGTACCGCTTTGATACATAAGTTCTTCGGGCGCAAGTTCACAGTTATCGGCGTTTAAAGAGCTATAAAACAGCTTTGCGCCGTCACCCGCAACTATCACCCTGTCATATTGCGCAAGTTCATCCTCAAGAGCCTGTGCAGAAATTGCTCTGTCCTTGCACAAACGAGTTACCTTGCCGTTTTTAACGCTGAACAAAGCATTATAAAACTGCATTCTGCGTGCATCCATAACAGCGCAGATAACGGCATTTTCATGAATAAAATTATAAGCAACTGCCTCAAGCGGTGATACGCTTATACAGGGCAGATTGTTTGGAAACGCAATACCTTTTACTGTTGCAACGCCTATACGTACTCCCGTAAAAGAACCGGGGCCGGCAGACACAGCTACAGCGTCAAGCTCATAATATGAATAACCCTGCATAACACGCTCAATCAGCGGCAGCAGAGTTTCGCTGTGAGTAAGGCCGTTATTTATTAATTCACTTTTAATTACCCTGTTTCCGTCCGTTAATGCGGCTGACGCCGTTACGGCGGAAGATTCAACGGACAACAGAAGCATTAATCCATTTCACCTTTTTTATAAATTTTAAACTCTCGCTCGTTTTCAGAGACTTTTTTTATATCAATTATAATTGCGTCATCAGGCAGAGCGCCGTAAACGTTTTCAGACCATTCAATTGCGATGTACGAATCGGAATCGAGGCAATCGAAAAAACCTGTTGAATAAAGGTCGTCCCAGCCGTCTACTCTGTACATATCAAAATGATACAGCGTATTTTCATCACCTATGTACTGATTACATATGGCAAATGTAGGAGATGACACATCGCAGTCAATAGAAAGCCCTTTAGCAAGCCCGGTTACAAAAGCGGTTTTACCTGCACCAAGGTCTCCGAGAAAGGCAATGACAGCGCCCTTCGGGAGTTTTTGAGCAAATTTTTCGGCAAAATCAACTGTTTCCTGCCTGCTGTTTGAATGAATTATCTGCATATCAGAAAAGACCTACCGTATTTCCGTTTTCATCTATATCAATACTGTATGCCGCAGGTTTTTTTGAAAGCCCGGGCATAGTCATAACAGAACCTGTTCTGCAAACAACAAATCCTGCGCCGTTTGAAAGTTCCACAGATTCAATATGAAGTATAAAATCCGTAGGTCTGCCGAGTAGCTTTGCGTTATCCGAAAGGCTGTACTGAGTTTTTGCAATACAAACGGGCATTTTATCAGCTCCGAGCTTATTAAATTCAGCTATACTTTTCTTAGCGGCAGCTGAATATTCAACACCGTTTGCACCGTATATCTCTTTAGCAATAGTTTCTATCTTTTCTTCAATTGAAAGATCAAGGCTGTAAAGCGGTTTGTATCCGCTTTCCCCTTTGCATGCCTCAACTACCTTTTCTGCCAATTCAACAGAACCTTCAGAACCTTCGGCAAAGCACTTAGTTACGGCAACCTGCGCGCCTTTTTCAGCGCAGTAATCCTTAATAAACTGAATTTCAGCATCAGTATCAGCGTAAAAATGATTTATAGCTACAACTACATTGATACCGAACTTTTTAAGATTTTCTATATGTGCACCGAGGTTTACAGAGCCTTTTTTCAGTGCTTCAAGATTTTCTTTTGTTAAATCTTCTTTAGCTACGCCGCCGTTATATTTCATTGAGCGTACTGTTGATACAAGTACAACACAGTTGGGTTTAAGACCTGCAAGGCGGCACTTAATATCAAGGAATTTTTCTGCGCCGAGATCTGAGCCAAAACCTGCTTCCGTAATGCAGTAATCGCCGAGTTTAAGTGCAGCTTTTGTTGCGCGTACACTGTTGCATCCATGAGCAATATTAGCAAACGGGCCGCCATGCATAACTGCGGGATTATTTTCAAGAGTCTGCACAAGATTAGGCTTGATAGCATCTTTAAGCAGAACGGTCATTGAACCGTTAGCCTTTATATCACGGCAGTAAACAGGCTCGCCGCTGTAAGTATAAGCAACAAGAATATTGCCGAGACGTTTTTTTAAATCAAACACATCTGACGCAAGGCAGAGTGTAGCCATTACTTCAGAAGCAACTGTAATTATAAAATGATCTTCACGCGGCACGCCGTTCACAGGGCCGCCGAGACCGCACACGATATTTCTCAGTGCTCGGTCATTCATATCAAGACATCTTTTAACAAGTATTTTTCTTGGATCTATGCCAAGCTCATTGCCCTGCTGAATATGATTGTCAAGCACAGCACACATAAGATTGTTTGCGCTTGTTATTGCGTGCATATCTCCTGTAAAGTGGAGATTGATATCCTCCATCGGAACTACCTGACTGTATCCGCCGCCTGCTGCTCCGCCCTTTATTCCGAAAACGGGGCCGAGTGACGGCTCGCGAAGTGCTATAACAGCATTTTTTCCTATTTTGCGAAGTCCGTCACCTAAACCAATAGTAACAGTCGTCTTTCCCTCTCCCGCAGGTGTGGGATTGACAGCGGTAACAAGTACAAGTTTGCCGTCTTCATTTTTTTCTAATCTTTTTAACAGTGAATCTGAGAGTTTTGCCTTATAACTTCCGTACTGTTCGATTTCATCTTCACAAATGCCCGCTTTCTGAGCAACTTCAGTGATTTTTTTCATTTTTGCACTGCGTGCTATTTCGATATCAGTCAACATAAAATACACTCCCAAAATTCGTATCTTTTTCCTTTGCGAATTTATTATATCATAAATATAAATATTTTCAACAGTTATTAAATCTGCTTGCAATTATTATTTAATAATAATATAATATATGTATTACGGAGGTGATGCGTTGAATACTCTGCAGAAAAAAACAACAGCGTTTGATTTTTTCTCAGGTCTTGATATATTTACTGTAATAACGGCTCTGACGGCTTCCGTATACGGCTTAATGCTTGTTTACAGCGCTACATATTCATCGCTTGACGAAGGCGAAGTGATTTCAAGGCAGTTAATAGCAATGCTTATCACCGTTACAGGCGGTGTTGTTATTGCTCTTGTGCTGTCTGTTATAAATTACGAATTCATAAGCAAATTGTGGCCTATTATTGCTGCAGGTTGTGTGGTACTTATGATAATCACCTTTTTCTTCGGCACCGCGCCTTCAGCACGTACTACCGCAAGAAGCTGGCTGCAGATAGGCTCTTTTACATTGCAGTCATCAGAGATAATGAAAGTAGGATTTATAATTTCTTTCTCTTATCACCTTGATATGGTAAAAGGAAGTATAAACAGAATCAAAACAATAATTCCGCTTGTTATACACGGACTTATTCCGATAGCTCTTGTAGTTCTTACCGGCGATGCAGGTTCCGCTCTGATTTTCCTTATACTGTTTATCGGCATGCTATTCATGGCTAAAATAAACATTGGTTATTTCGTTGCAGGTTTCTGTGCGATAATAGTAGGATTTATGGTGGCGTGGAAAACAAACCTAATTTCAGGTATACAAAGGCAGAGAATAGTTGCTCTGTTTTACCCCGAACACTATGAAGACGTTATGTATCAGCAAAACAATGCAAAGATAGCAATTGGCAGCGGCGGCTGGTTCGGGCAAGGATTTTTGCAGGGCAGAATGACGCAAAACAATATGGTTCCCGAAAATCAGAACGACTTTGTTCTTTCCGTTGCAGGAGAAGAATTCGGATTTGTAGGCGCTATGGCTGTTATTTTGCTTCTTGCTCTTCTTATAATCAGAGTTTTTTCTGCCGGTTTAAAAGCAAGGGATAATGTAGGATATTTAATGTGCATGGGTGTAGGAATAATGCTCCTTGCCCAGGTATTCGTAAATATAGGAATGGAGCTTTCCCTCCTGCCCTGTATAGGAATAACCCTTCCCCTATTTTCTTCAGGCGGCTCATCAAGTTTGAGTATATATCTTGCTCTCGGAATAGTTTTCTCAGTTTACAGATACAGTAAAAATCAAACGAAATCGCTGTTCTATTCAGATTAAAAAAACCTTTTGCACAATTAGTGCAAAAGGTTTTTTGTTTGCATAAGCAAATATCAGGACTCAGTAACATTAACTCTGACTGTATAACTGCCGTAAACCCATACATCGGGAGCATCGTTCACCGAAACGGAAAGCACATACTCATTAACACCCGTGCTGACGCTGTTTCCGTTCTGTTTAAGATCACAGCTCAGAACAAGATTTGATGACGATAGATTTTCAAGAGCAGATGAACTGCCCACAACGGTTATAGTTGTATCAGGGAGACTAACTGCCTGCGCAGTATACCCGTCAGGAGGGCTTATGGTAACATTGCTTGCGGAAACACGTATATCACGTGTTTCATAATCGTCAGGAACAGTAACGGTGACAGTTACTTCATCTGTTCCATCCAGCACCACAACGCCGCTTAACTGAGTAAGATCAAATGTGAATTCATTTTTGCCGGGGCTTATTTCATTGAAGTTGATATCGCCTATATCAAGAACTGCGTTTTCTCCGCTTTCAAGCACGCCTGCCTGAATTTTACTTACCGAATAATCAATATCAGCTATATTCTGAACATTTACCGGTGCATTCACTAAATTCACCTGAGGAGACAGATTTTCTACTTTCAGAATAGGAATGTTTGCAGTAATCGAATTTTCAAAAGTAATATAATCAAGCTTTTTACCGCTTGAATCCAAAGCAACCGGAGCAAGATCAACAAGCTGAGATTCTGAGAGATTGCTGTCCAAGCTTATGGTAGCCTCTACCCTGTCTATTTGCGATACATATGTTTTAGGGCCGCCTACAAGCACTTCGTCAGAGCTGAGTGTTGTTGCGCCCGCCACATATCCGTCAGCACAGAAATCTGTATTAGTATATTTGAGCTGCACGGGGAAACTTTGTTCCTGATAAACATCATAAAGCCCTGCAACAGAAGTGGGATAATAGCTTTCGATTGAAAATTCATCAGTACCCCGTGTTGAAACGAGTATCTGAACGGACTGATAACCCGCTGAGGTAACAGTATCCGTACGAAGCGTTGCCGAAATATCGTCCGCCGTAATATCTCTTGCAAGATATCTTTGGCACGAAACAGTTACATCCACGGTAATATCGGTTGAATCAAAATACTGAATACCAAGCTGCTCCGCAAGAGTGCCGGTAAAATCCACAGTAACAGGAACTGTTACCGACTTGGTTGTTTCGGGGCTGAGGTTAATAGAAGTTGCTATCCATATAACAACAGCCGCGATAACGGATAAAACTATGAGATATTTATCATTATAAATTAATTTTCTTAATGAGAATTTAGATTTTCTTCTTTTTCTGTTTTCGGAAGGCATTATTTCTTGACCCTCCTTACAAGCTTTGTAATTATTTTATCATCAGCTGAAGAACCGCTCGGTATAAATGTGCTCATAAGAATATCCCTGAGTTCACCGTCTGAGATATTACTTGAAAGCACACCGCCGCGCGCGACTGATATTGCGCCGGTTTCTTCGGAAACAACTACAACGATAGCATCACTTTCTTCCGAAAGACCTACAGCAGCCCTGTGCCTTGTGCCGAACTTTGATTTAAGCGGTTTTTTGGTAAGCGGAAGAATACAGCCTGCTGCTATTATTTCGCCGTTTCTGATAACCATTGCCCCGTCGTGCAGTGGTGTTTTAGGATAAAAGATATTCTCTATAAGTTCACGCGATGCTTTTGCATTCATAAGAGTGCCGCTGTCTATAACATTGCCAAGCAGAGTGTCGTTCTCAAAAACTATGAGGGCGCCTGTTTTTGAATCGCTCAAGTTTGAGCAAGCTTTAATAGTTGATTCAATAGCGTTTTGTATTTCTGTAAGTTCAACAGCAACTCCGGGATGTATGATCGTTTTGAAATTTTTTCTTGCGGTGCCTTTTCCCACCTGTTCGAGAATCTTTCTGATTTCGGGAGCGAAAAGCACAAAAATAATAAGAATAATATTATTAAATATCATTCTGAAAATATTTGTTGAAGCTTCCATTCCGAAAAGATTAACGATAAGATAAATAACCGCAACAAACATAATGCCCTTTACAAGCTGCATTGCCCTTGTTTCCCTGATTATACGGACACAAAGGTATATCATAATCGTAACGAGCACTATATCAAGAAAATCAGCAAACCTGAAAGTAGAGAAAACGCTGAAAATTTTATTAAAAAATTCCGTAATACTTTCCTGCATTTGATGTCATCCGTTTCTGAATTTGATATAATTATTTTAACATAATATTTATAAATAATAAAGCGCAAATCAAAGTTTTTTCAAAGTATTTAAAAAAACTTCACAATCTTTCTGTGTAGTAAACACAGACGGGCAAAGCCTTACCGTGCCGCGGTCCGAAGTGCCGAAAAATCTGTGCGCAAGCGGAGAGCAATGGTAGCCGGCTCTTACGGCAATATCATTTTTTGCAAGATACGATGCAATCTTTTCGCTTGAATAATCCTTATAGTTAAAAGATACTATCGGAGCGCTTTTACCGTTGAGCGGTCTGGGCGTGTAGAGAACTGCGTTGGGATCCTGGTACAGACCGTCATAAAGCATTCTGGCGTTTCGCATCTCATGGGAATAAATATTATTCATTCCTCTTGCATTAATAAAATCTATGCCTGCGCCGAGAGAAATAATACCGCTGTTATTAAGAGTTCCCGCCTCAAATCTGTCCGGCATAAAATCGGGCTGAGCGGCGTCAAGAGAATTACTGCCTGTACCTCCCTCTTCAAAAGTCTTTAGGCTTACCCCTTCCCTTACCGCCATAAATCCTGTTCCCATCTGGGCAAAAAGGCATTTATGACCGGGAGCGCAAAGTATATCAAAATTATCATTTTGTGCATTCAGCGGCATTAGACCGGCAGTCTGAGCACCGTCAACAATAAATCTGATACCTCTCATTTTTGCCTGCGCGCCTATTTTACGAATCGGAAAAGTAACGCCGAAAACATTTGAGGCTGACATGCAGACTATCAGACGTGTATCGGGTCTGATAAGTTTCACGAAATTTGATACGCACTTATCTTCATCATAGTCATAATCAGCGATGTCAAAATCAGCAATTCCTTCGCTTTTCAGTTTATTTACAACACGCCAAACTGCATTGTGCTCCAAAGAGGAAATGATTATATGACTTCCTCTGCTGACAGAACCTTTTATTGCCATATTAAGCGCTTCCGTGCAGTTTTTTGTAAACGCTATATTCTGAGGTTCAAAACCAAACATAGCGGCGGTTTTCTGCCTGACCTCAAATATCTTTTCTGCCGCCCTTACTGACTGCCTGTATCCTCCCCTGCCTGAATTAAAGCTGAAATTCATAACTGCGTTCAAAGCACTCTGAATAACTATTTTAGGTTTGGGATAAGAGGTAGCTCCGTTATCGAAATAGATCATACCTCTTCTACCCCCAGGATACGCAGACCGCTTTTTCTTAAAACAGATACAGCGCTGTCTGCATCTTCCACCTGAAGTACATAGCCGCACCCGTCTCCGGGGCGTGGATTTTCAAGGCGTTTTATCTGAGCCTTTATTGATTTTGCGTGCAGTACAGACCTTGCGCGCTGCGCATTTGTTATACTGCCTATTTTAATATAATAAACCATGTGTTATAACCCCATTTCAAATCATATTACATAATATGCCGAAAATCAGGATAGGTTTATTAAGAGTTTATATTTGAAAAAACCGGCAAAACAATGCGTATAAATAATAGATGAAAATTATAAAGCCCCGGAGTTCTCGCTCCGGGGCATCAATTTTTAATTAGTGTGCCGGTGCTTATTTTTCGTAATAGGCAAATTCACCGGCAGCGAGAATGCGGGCACACTTCATAAGAAGTTTGAACATATTCAATCGCCTCCCAAAAGATTATTTGCAATGCCTTTCACATTGCAACTTCATTATATTCAAGAGGCTTTAAAAGTCAACACCGTATATGCTTTGTTAACAAATTATTTACATTTGTTTTTGTGCACATTTAACAATGAGCGGAAATTCACACCACCCATTTGTTCCATTTTATAGTGCAACTTCAACAACTGTACCCGTTTTTTTAGTTGCAGTAATAACGCCACCCTCATATTTATATGAAACAGTCTGATACAGGTCATCAAACCTGCCGGAATCGTTGCCGAAATCAATAGGCTGATCGTCTGAATAGCTAACCTCACTGCCAAGCCCCATCTTTTGCAGACCTATATTGCCGAGACCGAAATAAGAAAGTCCCTTGCCCTGTGAAAACGTATATTCAGAGTATGGATCAAAATAATAAGCTTCTCCGTCAAGTTCAACTTCCGTCATAAAATGGGTTCCGTCATGCGCAACGCCGTATACTCTTGAAGCAGAAAAACCTGCCTGCTGAACGAGATATCTGAACATAGCTTCATAAGCCGAAGAAGAGCCCTCGCCTAATATGAATGCATCATAAGCTGTTGAATATTCAAGGTTTTGTTTTATATTTTCTGAAACATAGCTGTAAATATTGAGCAAAAGCTCATTGCCCTGTGTGTCGGGATAACCGCAGTCACTTAGAGCTGAATATACTTTATCAGTAAATTCACTCACAAGCTGTTTGTGCTGAGAAACAGTTTCTGTATATGTAATTCTAATACTGCCGTCTGAATTAAGATTCATACTTTTTACAAGATTAGAGAGCGGAAAGCTAACATAAAACAGTCTGCTTGCGTCATCATATAAATCATTGTTAACTTCAACGGAAGTATCTCCGTCAATTACAGCACGGCAGAGCTGATCGTACACATCAATTGCTCCGCTTTCAATTTGAGAATAATGAGCATCATATACAATTGAAAGTTCAAATCCTGCTTTGGCAGCCGATTTATCAGCACAGCCTGCAAAAACACCCGCTATAATAACCAAAACAAATAATAAAGATAATACTTTTTTCATTTAATCACCGTTATACATTAATTTCATATAAAACTTTACCTACGCTGTCATGAATAACAAGAGTTGCAAGCGTATCCGCAGGAGTAGGCGTTTTATTTATAAGCACAAAATGCTTTCCTTTAAAATATCTTATAAAGCCGGCGGCGGGATATACAACAAGGCTTGTTCCCGCAACTATAAGGCAGTCAGCCGATAAAATCGCTGCAACTGCGCCGTTTATCGTATTAGTATCAAGGCTTTCTTCATATAAAACAACATCAGGTTTAATAATTCCGCCGCAGTCTTCACAGCAAGGAACTCCCTGTGAATTTTTTATATAGTCAGCCGAATAGAATTTGCCGCACCGAGTACAGTAGTTTTTAAGCGTTGTACCATGAAGTTCAAAAACATTCTTACTGCCGGCTTTCTGATGCAGTCCGTCAATATTCTGTGTAACAACCGCACTCAGTTTGCCTGCTTTTTCAAGCTGTGCAAGTTTCAAATGGGCAGCATTTGGCTGTGCGTCCATGCAAAGCATTTTATCACGGTAAAATTTATAAAAATAATCCGTGTGCTTTTCAAAGAAAGTGTGTGATAATATTTCCTCAGGCGGATAATCATATTTCTGATGATAAAGGCCGTCCACCGAGCGAAAATCAGGAATACCGCTTTCTGTAGATACTCCCGCTCCTCCGAAAAACACTATATTGCTGCTGTCATCAATAATTTCCTGTAAGGTCATTTAAAATTCCTCTTAAAAATTCATGTTATTCCAGCCCCATTGGGAAGTTCCGGAATACTTAACATATGTTCTGGCGGCGGGAATGCCGAGCTCCTTTTCAATT
The DNA here is from genome assembly GCA_900539425.1 of uncultured Oscillospiraceae bacterium. Taxonomy (GTDB): domain Bacteria; phylum Bacillota; class Clostridia; order Oscillospirales; family Acutalibacteraceae; genus Eubacterium_R. The sequence goes on from UQBX01000034.1 coordinate 10,305, forward strand.
ATTGAGCAAACACTTTCCGTCATTACACGGCACTGCTCATCAGTTGATTTTCCGAAAACAGATATATCAACAAAAGCCGCCGGAGCGTCATCCCCTTTAAAATAAAGAGGCATATTTCCGTTAAAAGCCACCATGAGCCAGCTTTCGGTTTTTCCGAGATTTTCAATTGCTTTTCCGAGCTGTGATTTTACTGCAATCTCCTGCTCCTTTGAAATATCCGTGTTGGTATTTACATTAACAAAAGGCATAGCAATTCTCCTTAAAAAATTTATCATTAAAAATATTTTATAAAAAATATTTTTAGCGGTCAAGCATATTAAAATACAAAGTTAATAAGCAGCATATAGCCGACTGTACCTACCGCAATGCTGAGAAGAGTATTCTTTTTCCACAGATGGATTAGCGCTGTTGCCGCCACTGCTATGAGCTTTGGAAGAAGTTCATAAATACCGATATCTCTGACATCGCCTATACCGTAAACTATAAGTACTCCTATAATTGCAACGGGCAGAACGCCTCCTAAATAGCGTACAAATTTAGGCGGTTCCTTTTTGCCGCTGAAAAGCACAAACGGCACAAGCCTTGTTGCGAAAGTGCAGACTGCCGCAACTGCAATGATCATAATTGTCTGATTAAAAGAAAGAGGCATTATTCAGCAACCCCCTTCTTAGAAAGAAACGGTTTTGCCGCTACAAGCAGTACCACCGTAAGTATCAGTGCTGGAAGAAGGAAATTATCAGTTCCAAATATCATAAGACAGATAAAAGCGCAGAAAATTCCCACTGTTCCGCAAATTTTATTTTTAATATCAATTAAAAGATCAACAAAAATGACTGTGAAAAGCGCCGTCATTGAAAAATCTATTCCTGTAAAATCTATGGGCAGACTCTGACCGAGAAGAGAACCTACCACAGAGCCGAATATCCAGTATAAATGATCCAGTTCCCCTATCAAAAAGCGTGCGCGCGGCTCGTCCACATTTTTAGGAACGGAGTGTATAGAAACATTTACGGAATACGTTTCATCCGTTAGTGTAAAAATCATAAACGGGTAGCGCCATTTACCTGCTTTGAATTTATCTATAAGCGAAAGCCCGTAAAACATGTGGCGTGAATTAATAAACAGGGTCATCATAGCCACAGTCGGAATACTTGCCGCTGAAGACAGCAGGGATACCAGAAGAAACTGCCCTGACCCAGCGTACACAAGAACGGATATAAAAGCCGCCCAAACCCAGTTGTAACCCGCGTCATACAGCATTATGCCGAAAGCGGAGCCAAGAAACAGATAGCCGAAAAAAACGGGCAGTGATTTTTTAAAAGCATATTTAATTGTTGCCGTTTTACTGATTGCGTTCATTTCAATTCCTCAAGAAATTTTTTCAAGCATATTATATAGCATATCTGAACGCGTTTCAACAAAAATACTAAGCATATTGTATTTTATTTTAAATAATGTTAAAATCAATATATAAATACCAAGGAGGCGTTCGTATGAACATTTGGCACAACATAAGTCCCAAAAGAATAAAGAAAAACAGGTTTTACGCTGTTATCGAAATCCCTAAGGGCGGCAAAAACAAGTACGAGCTTGATAAAGAGACAGGTATGCTCAAACTTGACCGAGTTCTTTTCACCTCAACACACTACCCTGCTAACTACGGATTTATCCCAAGAACTTACGCCAGCGACAATGACCCGCTTGACGTGCTTGTTCTCTGCAGTGAAAAAATACAGCCTATGACGATAGTAGAATGCTCACCTATAGGCGTTCTTATAATGGAGGACGGCGGAAGCAAGGATGAAAAGATCATAGCTGTTCCCGTAAATGACCCCAACTACAACTGCTACTCGGATATAAGTGAACTGCCAAAGCACCGTTTTGATGAGATAAGGCATTTCTTTGAAGTATATAAAATACTTGAAACAGACAAGCACACTTCTGTAAACGAATTTCAAAACAGAGAAGCAGCAGAAGAAATAATCCAAAACTGCATTGAAGAATACGTTAGAAGATTTCAGATGTAATTAAGAGGCACTGAAAATGAAAGACAGCATAATATCGTACACTTTTTTGTTTCTTGCAGAGATCGTTATTATGGTAATAGGCGCCGCTGCTCAGGTAATGTGGCTTTTCTACCTTTTTCTTGCCCTTATACTGATTGAAGCAGTATTAATATCAATCAGGCTTATTATCAAATATGAGTTCAAATGTAAAAAATGCGGCACAATTTTCAACCCGAGTGTTAAAGAAAAGCTTTTCGGTATAAACAGCGGAGATGTAAAAAAGCTGTACTGCCCGCACTGCAAATCAAGACAATGGTGCACACCGGTAAAAAAGACAACGAAAAAGAATTAATAAATAAGTTAATAATTCATTGTAATCAAAACCTTTAAGTCATAAAAAAGCCCTCTGAGGCAGTCACTACAGACTGTTTCAGAGGGTTTCTTTTTAATATTTATGCACCCATATGGCGTGTGCAGCGGTTAAGAAGTTCATCCCAGCGGCGGTCTACCTCTTTCTGGAATGCTTCAATCATCCACTCGTTTTCAGGTTTGAACATATGTTTAAATCTTCCCTGTTTTACAAGCCATTCCTCGATGGGAACATATTTTCTTGGCTCGTAGTTAAGCGTCCAAACGCCGTCTTTAACCTCAAACAGAGGCCAGTAGCGTGTTTCTACGGCAAGTTTGCATATTTCCATGATATCCCATGTATTATAGCGCCAGCCGCGGGGACACGGTGCCATTATATTAAGGAATGCGGGGCCTTTTGTATATATAGCCTTTTCAGCTTTTATATGCAGATCTTTAAAATTCTGAACAAAAGTTGTCTGCGCTACATAAGGAACCTGATGTTCTGCGATAATTGCCGCAAGATCCTTTCTGTACTGCGGTTTACCGTTTGAAACTTTGCCTACGGGAGTTGTAGTAGTATCAGCAAACATAGGTGTTGCTGAAGAACGCTGAATACCCGTATTCATATAAGCGCCGTTATCATAGCAGACATAAACCATGTCGTGCCCTCTTTCCATTGCGCCGGAAAGGGACTGGAAACCGATATCATATGTGCCGCCGTCGCCGCCGAAAGTAATAAATTTATAAGTTTCGTCAAGCTTGCCCTTACGCTTCAGCACATTATAAGCACTTTCAACGCCTGCCATTGTGGCACCAGCATTTTCAAAAGCATTGTGAATATAGCTGTCTTTATAAGCCGTAAACGGATAAAGGAAAGAAGAAACCTCAAGGCATCCTGTAGCATTTCCGACAACTGCTTTGTCTCCAGGCTTTATCGCCTTTAATACATTTCTTACTGCAATGGTTCCACCGCAGCCTGCGCACATTCTGTGTCCGCCTGCAAGACGGTCTTCCCTGCCAACAAATTCTTTAAAATTATACATAAAAACCGCCTCCTTATTCTCTAACGCCCATATAGCGGTAGGGATTTTCAACACTGCCGCTTTCGGCTGTTTTCTCAAGTTCGGAATAAATGCCTATCATATCGTCAACACGAACATCTCTGCCGCCAAGGCCGTATACATAGTTGAGCACAAGTGTATCTGCCTTTATTCTGTAAAGAGCGGTTGTAACCTCTGAGCCGAGCGGTCCGCAGTTATCGTTAAAGCTTTCTGTTCTGTCCATCACAGCAACAGCCTTGCATTTTTTAAGGCTTTCAGCTATTTCTGATGCAGGGAAAGGTCTGAAAAGTCTGATTTTAACAAGACCAACTTTTTTGCCCTGATTTCTCAGTTGGTCAACAGCCTCTTTTGTTGTTCCGGCTGCGGAGCCGATGATAACGACAGCCTCTTTGGCGTCATCCATTCTGTACTCCTCAAACAGGCCGTATTTTCTGCCGCTTATCTTTTCAAATTCAGCAGCAACATCAAGAGTAACCTGCTTAGCGTTTTTAAGTGCCTCAGCCTGTGCCCTTTTTGCTTCAAAATAATAATTTGTTACACTGTAAGGACCAACTGCCATAGGGCAATCAGGATTAAGAAGAGAATTTTCAGGATTGTATTCGCCAACAAAATCCTTTACATCTTTATCCTCAAGCAATTCTATATTTTCAACGGCATGTGAAGTGATAAAGCCGTCCTGACATATCATAACCGGCAGACGAACATCTTTATGCTCACCTATTCTGTAAGCCATTACAAGATTGTCATAGACTTCCTGATTATTCTCTGCATATATCTGAATCCATCCCGAATCACGCGCACCCATGGAATCACTATGGTCACAGTTGATGTTGATAGGACCTGAAAGAGCTCTGTTTACAAGAGTAAGAACGCACGGCAGTCTGTTTGAAGCTGCGAGATAAAGTTCTTCCCACATAAGCGCCATACCGGCTGATGATGTGGCAGTAACCGAACGAGCTCCCGCCGCTTCGGCGCCGATAACTGCCGACATTGCGGAATGTTCTGATTCTACAGGAACGAACTCAGAATCAACAAGTCCGTTTGCCACAAGTTTTGAAAAATACTGAGGAATTTCAGTTGAAGGAGTAATCGGGAAAGCCGCCATAACGTCGGGATTTATCTGGCGGAGCGCTTCTGAAACGGCTTCATTTCCGCTTAAACGGTCTTTTCTGGACATATTACTTTACTCCTTTCATAGTGATTGCGCCTGTGTGGCAGGCCTTTACACATATTCCGCATCCCTTGCAGTGGTCGTAATCAAAAGGACCTCTTTTTCCGTCTACAACGTGGATAACGCTGTCCGGGCAAACAGGAACGCACATAAGGCAGTGAACGCAAAGCTCTTCATTAAGTTCAGGCTTAACAGAAGTCCACTCGCCTGTGTTAAATTCAAGAGAAGTTGAGGGGCCGTAGATCTGCATACCTTCGGTAAGATCCTGCCATTTGCAGTCAAGTCCCAGTTTATTTACATCAGACTTCATAACAGTACCTCCTTATTTAACTTCATCAAACGCCATTTTAAGAGCGTTCATATTGCCGTCAATTACCTCCGGCTTAGAAGAAAATTTATGTAAGAAAGACGCGCGCATTTCGTTATAGAACTCATCCCAATCCATAACTCCGGAAACTTTTACTATTCCCGCAAGCATAGGCGTATTGGGGAAATACTTACCAAGGCAAGCCTTAGAAACCTTTTTGGCGTCAATCGTATAAACAGCACCTTTGTAGCCATGCAATTTTTCAGTAAGTTCTGATTTATCCCTGCTTGTGTTTATAAGAATTGCTCCGTCCTCTGAAAGGCCCTCAGTAACATGCACGGTATCAAGCAGACCTTCATCTACAACAACTACATAATCGGGATGATATATATTTGAATGTACTCTTATGGGCGCAGGACTTATTCGGTTATAAGCAGTAATAGGCGCACCCATTCTTTCAGGGCCGTATTCAGGGAAGCCCTGAACATATTTGCCGGTTTTAAACGCAACATCGGCAAGCAGAAGTGCGGCTGTTTTTGCGCCCTGGCCTCCCCTGCCATGCCAGCGAATCTCTACACAGTTTTGCATATTATTAGCTCCCTTCAAATTTCATAAATGCAAAAACGCAATAAAAAACGCCTCTTTGCAATAACAGCAAAGAGGCGATAATAAATACCGTGGTACCACTCTAATTCATCTAAACAGATGCACTTACGCGAACAAACATTCGCTGCAATTATAACGGTTGCTGCCGTCCGCACCTACTGAAAATTCAGCGCGGCCACTCGGGGAGGATATTACGAACTGACTTTTTATGCCTTGCACCTACCGGCAATTCTCTGAAAAAAGTTTTGCACGCTTTTTGTTCCCGTCTGCGTGTTTTACATTTATTGCTAAGATTATAATATAAACATTTTGATTTGTCAATAAAAAAATTGTATAAAAAACGGGAGAGCGTAAGCTCCCCCGTACTAATATAAGAAATCAATTAAGCATCATAGTCATATGACTGAACGTCTGCATAATATGTTGAGGAATTTCCCTCAGAATCATTAACTATGATATAAGCGCGAGCATAAGCAACGCCTGTCTGAGCTGCGATCTTGAAGGTAAGTGCG
>UQBX01000035.1 GCA_900539425.1 uncultured Oscillospiraceae bacterium
GGGCTTTTTATTATAGTTTAAATTATGAGCAGACCCACCTGATAAACGATGAAAGTTACCACCCAGGCAACAACAAGCTGGAAAAGCGCTGTAAAGCCCATCCAAGCCCAGCTGTTTGATTCCTTGCGGATAGTTGCCAGCGCCGCGGCGCACGGTATATAGAGCAGGCAGAACACCATAAGGCAGAACGCATTGAGTTCTCCGAAACCTATACTCTGAAGCGCTGACGAAAACGCCGCCATACCTGCGTCCGAACTTGCGTTTACTATACCGAAGAGGACGGCGCAGCTTGAAACAACCACTTCCTTTGCAGATATTCCCGCAATAAGGGCAACCGCTATCTGCCAGAAGCCGAGACCTATGGGAGCGAAAACGGGAACGAGCCATTTGCCCACCCATGCTCCGAAACTGTCTGACATATCCTGAGTAAAACCGGACGGCCCGAAATTGAGAAGCATCCATATAACTATGGTAGCAATAAATATGGTTGAACCGGCTTTGCCGAGGTAATCCTTTACTTTTTCCCAGACATATATGCCCACTGTTCTGGCATCAGGCATTTTGTATTCGGGAAGTTCTATTATAAGATAATTTTCACTTTTCTTTCTGTCTATCAAATGTATAACTGCGGAAACTATGATTGCCACGACGATACCTATTAAATACATAGAATACGCGACTATCATGGCATTGTCGCCGAAAAACATCTCCGCAAACAGTATGTAAATGGTAAGCCTTGCGTTACAGCTCATGAACGGGGTTACGAGCATTACTTTATAACGATCCCGCTTATTTTCAAGAGCACGGGAAGCCATAATGGCAGGCACCGTACAGCCGAAACCGAGGAGCATGGGAATAAACGCCTTGCCCGAAAGACCGAGTTTGCTCATAACGCCCTCCATTACGTAGGCGACACGAGCCATATAGCCGCTGTCCTCAAGCAGTGCAAGGCACAGGAAAAGAATAAGTATATTCGGCAGGAATGTTATTATGGTACCCACACCTGCTATAATTCCGTCCACCACGAGAGAAGTTACCCATGTATCCGCATTTATAGCAGCAAGTCCTGTGGTTGCGGCATTTGAGATAAAATCTATTCCGAGCTCAAAATACCCTTTTATGAAATCCCCGACGGTAAACGTAAGGAAAAACACAACTGCCATGATACCGAGAAAAACGGGTATGCCCCATATTTTACTGGTGAGCACCTTATCCACTCTTTCGGTAAACATATCCTGGCGCTGTTTATGAATAAGCACCTCATCAATTATTTCGCTTATAAAATCGTACTTTTGATTTATTATATCCGACTCATAACTGCGGTCTATTACATCAGGCAGATCAACAGGATACTTTTCAGTTATCTCCTTATCTTTTTCAAGTAATTTTATTGCATGCCATCTGTAATTCACAAGATCGGGATAGCGCTTTTCAAGTTCAGGAATAATACAGTCTATCTTATCTTCTATATTATCAGAATAGACCATTGCAAATTCAGAATGGTGATTATGAACGTGATTTGATGATGATTTGTGATTATGTATCAGGCAGTCAGGCTTTGTTGCGCCCTTATGATGAACAGCGGCGTGCAAAAGCACATCAAGCCCGCGCCGCTTTCTTGCGCAGACAGGTACTACGGGAATTCCCAGCATTTCTGGAAGTCGGTGAAGATCTATTTCCATACCGCGCTTTTCAACGATATCCATCATATTCAGCGCAAGGATTACGGGTTTACCGAGTTCAAGGAGCTGAAGCGTGAGATAAAGACTTCTTTCAAGCGCCGAAGCATCGGCTACGTTTATGATAACATCCACATCTCCGCTGAGTATAAAACTGCGGGAAACGGTCTCCTCCATAGTATATGAAGTAAGGCTGTATGTACCGGGAAGATCAACAAGGCGGATATCCATATTATGCGATTTGATTGCGCCCTCTACCTTTTCAACTGTTACGCCGGGCCAGTTTGCCACCTTCAGATTAGCTCCCGTATAGGCATTGAACAGTGTTGTTTTGCCGCAGTTGGGGTTTCCTATAAATCCGATAGTCATTTCAGCGCTCATGCAGACCGCCTCACTTCTATATTTTTTGTAATATTATAGCCGAGCGCAAAGCGGGTACCCCTTAGCTTTATTATTAGTATTCCCCTGCCCTTGCGGTTCACGACCGAAACGGGGGTTTCTTTTGTCATTCCGAGCGCCTCAAGCCTGCGTTCCATCTGAAACGGCAGATTGATATGCTCAATAATGCAGACATCCCCTATTTTAGCGTCTTTAAGCAGCATAAAGCTGCACACCTCCTCAATTCACCCGAAAGGTCAAAAACTTGCCGCATTCTGACCTTTTTATATATTCTACATACGGAAAACAGCTCAGTCAAGAAAAAATGTAAAAAAACAAACGCGCCGCAGACACATTTTGCCCGCAACGCGCTTGAATTTTTATTTAAAATACATATAATACTGGCATTTTATCATGCCGTTATAAAGTTTGCGTCTTTTATCCGCTTTTCTGCCGAAGAACTTTTCAAATTCCTCATCAGGGGAGATTATACCGTAACTCCAGCCGGGCCGGCGTTCAAACTTCGCGCCCATAACCCTATATATTTTTTCAGCACAAGCAATATCGAGCATTCTTTCACCGTAAGGAGGATTAGTTACAAGTGTACCCTTTTCACTTGACGGCATAAAATCCTTTACATCCTTTGTTTCTAACCTGATAAAATTATAAACGCCCGCATTTTTCGCGTTATGGGCGGAAAGCTTTTTGTTATCAGGTGATATATCACTGCCGAAAGCTATGAAATCAGTATCTTTTTTAACAAGGCTTTTGGCTCTGTCACGCTCGTCCTGCCATATTTTAGAATCAAAAAGTCCCCACTGCTGAGCCGCAAAATCTCTGTTTATACCCGGAGCGATATTATTTGCAAGCATAGCGCCCTCAACAAGAATAGTGCCGCTGCCGCAGAACGGGTCATACAGTGTGTGATAATGGCGCAATTTTGAAAGCGAGCACATTGCCGCTGCAAGTGTTTCACGTATCGGTGCCTCATTTGCCTGCGGGCGGTATCCGCGTTTATGCAGACCTACGCCTGATGTATCAAGCATTATAACAGCGTCGTCCTTTATTATGGAAAACTGTATCTGATGAACAGCGCCGCTCTCTTCGAGCCATGACACCCCGTAATCCTCGGCAAGGCTGTCCGCAACAGCTTTCTTGATTATACGCTGGCAGTCCGGAACTGAATGAAGAGCTGAAGAAACGCAGTGCCCTTTTACAGGAAACGCGTCCTGAGCGCCTATAAAATCACTCCAGTTAATAAGTTTGACAGCATCAAAAAGCTCTGTAAAAGACGTTGCCCTAAACCTGTCCATTACTATTAAAATTCTCTCCGCAAAGCGGCAGCAGATATTTGCGCGGGCAAGTATATTGTCATCGCCTTCAAAAAACACCCTGCCGTTTTCTGCCGAAACATTCTGTGCGCCCAGAAATTTAAGATCGTCCGCAACAAGCCCCTCAAGCCCGAAAAGGCAGGGAGCAACCATATATAAATACATAATAAATCCTTTTCCTTAAATTTCTTTTGAAGCGTGACGTGTTACATGGCAGCCGATATTTACGGCAACAGGAAGCCCCGCAATATGGGTGGGATAAGTTTCTATATTTACCGCAAGAGCAGTTGTTTTGCCGCCGAAGCCCTGAGGACCTATATTGAGCAGATTTACTTTTTCAAGTATCTCTTTTTCCATATCGGCATAAAACTGATTTGTGTTTCTGACAGAAACACTGCGGCAAAGCGCTTTTTTTGCAAGCAGAGCGCTGTATTCGAAATCTCCGCCTATTCCTACACCGACAACAATGGGCGGGCAGGGATTAGAGCCTGCTTTTTTAACTGTATCAACAACGAAACCGATTATATCATCTTTTTTCGCACTCGGAGTAAACATTCTGAGTGCGCTCATATTTTCACTGCCGAAGCCCTTTGGCGCCGCAGTTATTTTTATTTTATCGCCCGGAACAATACGTGTATGGATAACAGCGGGTGTATTATCATTTGTATTTACACGGTCAGCAAACGGATCGCGCACAACGGACTTGCGCAGAAGCCCTTCGGTATAACCCTCTGCCACGCCGCGGTTTACGGCATCCTCAAAGTTTTCCCCGGAAATATGGACATCCTGCCCGATTTCTGCAAATATTACTGCCATACCGGTATCCTGGCACACGGGGATATCAAGTTCGCTTGCCGCATCAATATTTGCCTGCAGATCGGAAAGAACGGACTTTGCCGTTTCATTCTGCTCTGATTTAGAACTGCAGGAAATGCAGTCAACAAGATCCTGCGGTAAAATCTTGTTTGCCTTTATAACAAGTTCTTTAACGGTTTTTGTTATTTCCTGTGATGAAACTTCCCTCATAAGCTCTCCTTACAACAATTAAAAAACAAGCCGAGAGATTTCCCGGCTTTAATTAAAACATATTATCTGAGCAAATCAGTTATCCGAGCCGGAAATATCGTAAAAAACGATTTCCCCGGACTTTACATAGCCTTTTTCACGCGCTTTCTGCTCTATGTAGGAATCACGGTCATCAGAATCAAGTATTTCTTCAAGCTCCTCATTATCCTTTTGCTGCTCACTCAGCTGCTGATTATATGCCTCTTCCTGATTTTTAAGCCTGTTTATATCAGCCGCCTGTGATACTATAAAGCCGGAACAGCAAAAAAACATAACTACAAGCGCGACAGCAATTATGGAAATGCGCAGTTTTTTATTTCTGTTCAACAGGTTTATCACTTTTTTCATTCTTTACACCCGATTTTTTACCTTTTGATTTACGTCTTTTAAGTAAAGGCTTTTTGCTTAACACAACCACATTATAATACAGGCGCTTTACTAATTGCAATAGTTTTTTTATACAATTAATAATTTTTTTCAATAATTTCCTTATATTTCCGGCAGCCCAGCTTTGCAGGCGCTTAGTAAGCCTGAACACCGTAAAAACATACAAAACGGTGCCGAGAAAATAAGCTGTAAAGTATAAAGCCCTTACAGTACCGTTATTGTAACCCAGCAAAAGAATGAAAAAAACCGCTGAGTAAATTACAAAAAATAAAAAATCAAGCAGAAAAACAGCCGCTTTTTTTACAAAAACAAAGCGCAGAAAGCGAAAAAAGTCATAGACTATTCCCATTAAAAAACCGCATATAAGGAACTGAACAGCGTAATCAAGCACCGAACAGCCTCTTCAGAATACTTTTTTCCTTTGAAGTTTTACTGCTGTAAATGAAAGCTGTGACCTCTCCGCTTATCTCAAGTATTCCGTTTGATACGTTAAGCTCCTCAACATGCAGGTTTGACCCGCTGACGCTGAGACATCCGTAATCAGTATAAGCTGTAACGCTCTCCTCATCAAAAGCACCTATATCGGTAACTCCTGTAAGTTTTAACCCGCACCTGTTTTCAAGGTGAAGGCTGTGCGGCTTTTTAACAAATTTATCTTCCATATATATCACCGTTAAAATATATGAAAGAAAAAGTGCAAAAATGAATTAATTAAAGCTGTTTATACATTTTGGCGGCATCTTCTTTAAGCGCATGCTCACTCACTTCAAGCACCTCGTAGCTTTTCGGAACAGCGCCCATATTGACGGTTATCTTATCCCCCGCCTTTACATCGTATGACGCACGCTGCACCCTGCCGTTTACTTCTATTTTACCGGCATCACACGCTTCATTTGCAACGGTGCGGCGCTTTATTATTCTTGAAACCTTTAAATATTTATCGAGCCTCATAAAATATAATCCTCTAAATTAAATCAAAAAAATCAGCCGCCCGAAGGCGGCCTGAAATTCAGTTTATTTTACGGCATTCTTGAGAGCCGCACCAGCCTTAAAGGAAGGAACCTTTGAAGCAGGGATTGAAATAGCTTCGCCTGTGCGGGGATTCTTACCTGTGCGAGCCGCACGGGTCTTAACCTCAAATGTACCGAAGCCTACAAGAGCAACCTTATCACCGTCTGCAAGAGCTTCTGTTACGGAATCGATAACAGCCTTAACTGCGGCTTCAGCGTCTTTTTTTGAAAGTTCTGCCTTTGCAGCAACTGCTGCTACAAGTTCTGTTTTGTTCATTTACATTTCCTCCGTTTTAGCCATATCGGCAAATTTTATCTTCGCCTCATCCCATAAAGAATCAAGAACTTCTATTGATGAGTTTTTCATATCAATACCGCGCTCCTGAGCAAGTTTTTCAACAATTAAATATCTGCCGATAAACTTATCAGTTGCGCCTGTAAGCGCCTCTTCGCTGTCCGCCCCGATAAATCTTGAAACATTTACACAGGAAAACAGGACATCGCCGAACTCCTCATCAATATGCGCCTTATCTTTTTCGGACAAAGCATTTTCCAACTCATTAATCTCTTCATGCAGTTTCTGAAACGCTCCGTCTGAGCTGCTCCAGTCGAAACCTGCCTTGGCTGCCTTCTGCTGGACTTTCTGTGCCCGCATTAACGCGGGAAATTCACGCGGTACTTTAAGCATTGATTCGCTCTGCTTTTTCATACCTTTGGTTTTGAGTTTGATCTCATCCCATCTTTCAAGTGCTTCTGCACTGTCTGCGGCTGATTTATCGCCGAAAACATGAGGATGTCTAACAACAAGCTTCTGACAAAGCTCATTAACTACATCATTGAAATCAAAGGTTTCTTTTTCTTTCTCCATTTCACAATGGAGCAAAACCTGAAGCAAAACATCACCGAGTTCCTCACGCAATCCGGCTGTATCTTTTTTATTGATTGCCTCTACGACCTCGTAAGTTTCCTCAATAAAATTCTTTTTTATTGACTCGTGGGTCTGCTTCATATCCCAGGGACAGCCTCCGGGTGAACGCAAAACGGTAATCAGACGAAGTAAATCTTCCATATTATAATTTTCCTTAATCTGGAAATCGACTGACACCGTATCACCCCTATTTTGATTAATTTGTTCACATAAATAATACTATAAATCGGCTCGAAAAGCAAGTGGTTAAGCCATTTTTTTATTATGTTGTAAAATTTTAAGTTCCGAAAATTCAACAGTTTTTGACATTATAATCAAGAATGTTAAAATCAACGCGTAAATGATACTTAATGCGACAAAACCCGCAAATTCACTCTGAAAATCAAAAAGCGCTCTGTATGTGCAAAGCGACAGCGCATAGGACACAGCACTGCAGAGAAGCGGTTTAAGCAACATTTTTATAAAATCGTATTTTACACCGGCATATTTTGAAATAATGTGCATATTGCAAACGAGAATAACAGCATAAGCTACTATATCGGAAAACGCGGCGCCGTAAATATTGAAACGCACGTCTGACACAAGTAAATAATTGAGAGCTACACGTATAACGGCGGCAATGATGAAAGACGGTATGCTTTTTGAAGCACGCCCGATAGACTGAACGGAAAATACAACAGCCCCTGACAGGCAGAAAAAGATCATCGTAAATCCATACAGGCGCACAAGATTGGTACAGCCTAAAACAATATCGTAATTTGAACCGCCGTAAAGAATTTCAAGTATGCTTTTTGCATTCAACGCAAGATAGAAACCGCCTGCGAACGCTATAAGCGAAGTATACTTGAAAATACTGTTTATAAGCGATGACAGATATACTCGTCTGCCGGATTCATACGCCGCAGTGAGTGCGGGAACGGCGGCTACACCCAGCGCCATTGTGAAACCGGGAAACAGCATTTTAAGATCATTAGCCGAAGAAAACAGCCCGTAAATATATGTAACAGTATCATTTTCGGAAGCTTTGCCGATTTCAAGGCACTGTGAATATGCCTCTCTCAGTTCTGTCTGATTGCACAGTGAAAGGCAATACTGAATTGACGCATTGTCAAGAAATGCAGACAGGCTCTGAATAAGAGTTGAAAGAATTATAGGCAGGCTGAAAGATATAATCTCGCGCATTTCCGGAATTACAGAGCCACGAACAGTTGGATACAAAGAGGAATACTTTACGCGAACATAAGCAGAACAATAGACCCAGCATAAAAATGCGCCCACAGCCGCACCGGCAATCGCCGCGGCGGAGCTGTAAGGATAGATACATGAAAGCGCTTCCTGCTCCGAATTGCACACAGTTGAGAGCACCATACCCGTTTCAAGATAAGACGAATACAAAGCGCCCATAACATATTTTGAAAAGAGCAGACCGAAAATCATTTTAAAAGCCGCTTCAATTACCTGCCCTACTGAAGTAGGCACCATATTCATGTGCCCCTCTGAGAAAGACCTGTTTAAAGCGGCGGCGGCTGAAAAGAAAACAGCCGGCGCCATTGCACATATTGCGGGCAAACTTTTGGGAGAGGATATAGCGTTAGCGTACGGCTCTGCAATGACAAGCATTAACGCTGTGCCGATAATACCCGCGGCAAAAAAAAGCAGCGCCGCTCCTTTTTTGAGTTTATATACCTTGGCAGGATCACCTTTTTCGCGGTATTTACTTATCAGGTGAGTAAAAGCAACGGGCAAAGCACCCATTATAATAGCGTGCATCGGCATAAAAAGATTGTAAGCTGTGTTAAAATAACCTCTGCCTGTTGCGCCGATAAACGAAGTAAGAGGTATCTTATATACTGCGCTGATGATTTTAACAATTACTGAAGCCGCAAGCAGCAAAACGGCTGAGTTAATATACTTTTGCTTTATATTATTCAAAACTATCACCAAATAAAAAAAGACAGCGCAAAATTTGCACTGCCTTTGAAATCAAACTGCTTTAAATATCCTTTATATTATTCTGCTTTATCATCTTTCTCAGAGTTTTCTTTATCGTCCTTCACTTCTGTAAAATCAGTTGTGATCTCACAGCCGGGTTCATAAGACGCACCCGCTTTAACGGAAAGCTGAACAGCCCTGAAGAAATCTTTTGCCTGCTGAAGAATAACATCGCGCGCCTCCTTTGAGGCGGACTTAACTTCATTTTTAAACTCCTCGGCGCCTCTTTTAAGCTCCTCGGCATCTTTGTTTTTCGCTTCTTCAAGCTCTGCTTCAAGACTTTGAGTTTTTTCCTTGAGGGCGGAAATATCCGCAACTGCGCAGGCATAGTCATTTTCGTCAACATCGTTGCCGAGATAAGTTTCGTACTGAAGCCTGCCGAATTTCTCATACGCTTTGGCAAGCTTCGATTTTGCGTCCATATACTCTATTCTTTTCCTTGAAAGCTCAAGGTACATTGCGCTCTTTTTATTAATAGTTTCTGCAACGTTTTTAGTTTTTGAAAACATTTCCTCAAAATTAGTAAATTTCTGAGCATTGTTATCAGTCTTAGCCATAATAACATCCCCCTGTCATCACTATTATATTACATTTTGAATATCATTGCAATACAAAATGTAATAATTCAAGAGCAGTTAACTATTTCTTTATAAAAATCTGATATTTTATGCTTTCTGCGGAGTATTTCATCAAAATGCCCTATATATTCATATGGGTATTTATAGTTATAAATTCGCTCAATTTTTCCGTTTTCAGGATTTTTAAGGCGAGTTACAGCTCCTGCGCCCGCTGCAAGCACCGTATGTGTTTCATCCATCATAAACACGTTATAAAGGCAGTCATGCCCCTGAGTGCACCAGCCCGTATTTTCAAGATTTCCTACCGACTTACCCTGCCTATACATATAATAAGGCTTGTATCCCGCACTCGTAAGAGCATTACGGCTGAACTCCACCATATCGGCAGCAAGCGCCTTATCCGGCATACCGTGAGATGTCATGAACGCACCTGTTTTAAGGCAAAGAGTGTGAACCGTAATATTTGACGGTGCAAGTTTCAGAGCAGTTTCAATACTGTTTGTAAACGAACGGAGCGTGTCTTTCGGAAGCCCCGCGATAAAATCCATATTGATGTTCTCAAACCCGCAATTAACGGCTGTATCATATGCCTGAAGAGTCTGGGCGCTTGTGTGACGCCTTCCTATAACATTAAGCACTTCATCATTAAAAGTCTGCGGATTTATACTTATTCTGCCCACACCGGCAGATTTGAGCACAGTAAGTTTTTTCTCAGTTACCGTATCAGGTCTGCCTGCCTCTACCGTATACTCACGCAATTGGGAAAGATCAAAGTTTTTTTCCACTGCACCGAGCACACGGCTGAGCTGAGATGCCGAAAGTGTTGTAGGCGTACCGCCGCCGAAATAGACTGTTTCAAGTTTCAGACCGAGTTCCTTAACATAGCGCCCCGTTTCCTCAAGTTCTTTTTCAAGCAGTTCAACATAATCATCAAGCAATGAAGCCGCACGCTCAATACTGTGTGAAACGAATGAGCAGTAAGAGCACCTTGTAGGGCAGAAAGGTATTGAAACGTAAAGAGAAAAACTGTTTCTGCCGGAAAGAGGAATAATCTTATTTTCACTTTCCGCCACTGCCGAAACAAGAGATATTTTTCCGTAGCTGACAAGAAATTTATCTTTGAGGACTTTTTGAGCATAATCGGGTGAAAATTTATCTGCAAGAGAATGATAAAACCTTGCGGGGCGAACGCCATATAAAATCCCCCACGGGTATGTATCGCCTGTTGCTTTTGAAAGCACACGGTAAAAAAGGAGGGACAAAGCGTTTTTTTCATCCTGAGCCTCTTCAATTTTTACAGTATCCTCTGTTTTTACGCCTTCTATATAAGCCCAGACAGTTATTGTGCCGTCTGAAATACCCGTATAAACAATTATGCCGCTTTCTGTATTCTGCGGCATATTCGTCATCATTTTTATTTTTTCATAAGGGAAAAATATTTCCGCTAAATTTTCTGTATCATAGGAATAATTGTGGTTTTCGTTTACTAAAATCATATTTTATCTCATATAAGGATTATTTGCTTTTTCAAAAGCCATTGTGGAAATTCTGTCATGCCCAGGATAAACTTTGAGCGAGCCGTCAAGGGTGGAGAGCCGTTTTAAACTCTGCATAATCTCCTTTGATGAGCCGCCGGGAAAATCCGTTCTGCCGCAGGAGCAGAAAAAGAGAGTATCGCCGGTAAAAATACAATCGTCAAGCAGATAGCACACACCGCCTTTTGTATGACCCGGTGTTGCAAGAACTTTAATTTTTGTTTCGCCCAGAATTACCTCCGACCCCTCGGA
The DNA here is from genome assembly GCA_900539425.1 of uncultured Oscillospiraceae bacterium. GTDB lineage: Bacteria > Bacillota > Clostridia > Oscillospirales > Acutalibacteraceae > Eubacterium_R. Next base: position 11,136 of record UQBX01000035.1, read on the forward strand.
AACAGTTATATCAGGCTCACAGTTTTCCTGCTGAATACCCATAAAAGCTGAAAGGCTTGCCTTGCCGGAAGAAAGCATCGGCGCGTCTTCCTTACTGATAACTACTTTTGCTCCGTAGTCTTTTTTTATTTCGGGCACACCGCCGATATGATCAAAATGACCGTGTGTAAGAAGTATATATTCAAGCTTCGCATCGCCTATAAAGCGGCGCATTTTATCCGAAGCTTCCGTACAATCCACAAGGGCACTCAAACCGCTGGCTTTATCAGTGATAAGGTAACAGTTATTAAATAAATCGCCCAGAGTTACTGATTTAATTTCCGTCATAATTTTTCCTTTCGGTTGTTTTAAACATCGCCGCTCATTTAAGCTCACTGCTGTCGAGTATTATCGTAACGGGGCCGTCATTGAGCAGTTCAACTTTCATATCAGCTCCGAAAACACCTGTTTCAACGTGAGAAATGCCGTTTTCTTTTAAGCGGCGCACAAAATACTCATAAAGCCTGTTTGCCTCATCGGGAGGTGCGGACGGTGTAAAGCTGGGGCGCCTGCCGTGAGTACAGTCCGCGCACAGAGTAAACTGTGAAACTACAAGCATTTCTCCGCCGATGTCAAGCGATGATAAATTCATTTTGCCGTTTTCGTCCTCAAAAATACGCAGATTTACTGTTTTGTTTACAAGCTTATCCGCCTCTTTTTCATCATCGCCCGCCATAACTCCGAGCAGGATAAGAAAGCCTTGCCCGCAGCTGCCTACGGTTTCGCCGTCCACTTTTACGCTTGCGTGTGTAACACGCTGTATTACTGCTTTCACAGCTTATCACCGCCTTTAAACATTGGTTCTTTCAATATGATAAACGCCGTCTATCTTTCTTATTATCTTTACTATATTATCAAGATGCTCTTTACTGCTTACTGCCACAGTAAGTGTTGTAAGGCAATTTCCGTCATTTATAGGACGGGCATTTATAGAATGAATTTTAACGTGCATATTCATCAGGGTGCTTGTAATATCGAGAACGATACCGTCCCTGTCGATAGCATAAACATCAAGCGTAGACTGTGTTTCGATCTTAACACTGTCATCCCAGTGAGCGTGAATCCACCTTTCAGGTTCAGCGCAGTGCTCAAGATTCTGCGGCACATTTACGCAGTTTCTTCTGTGAATGGAAAGTCCGTGACCTCTTGTGATAAAGCCCACGATTTCCTCACCCGGAAGCGGATTGCAACAGCGCGCCATTTTTATAAGGCAGTTATCAATACCGTCAACAATAACGCCGTTTGACGAACTTGTTTTACGCGGTCTGTCAACAACATTTGAGCCGTGCGGTTTTTCGGGTTCTTTTTCTTTCCAGTTCTTATTATATTCATCTTTTATACCCGGCATAAGGCGGTTTATCTGTATACCGCCGTATCCTACCGCTGCATAAAACTCATCAACCTGTTCAAAATGCTGTTTTTCAGAAATACGTTTTATGAACTCATCATATTTGGTTCCGCTGAGTCCTATGAAGTTACGGCGAAGCTCACGTTTTACTGCGGTTTTGCCCTCTTCTATATTCTCCTCGCGTTTTTCCTTTTTGAACCACGAACGTATCTTACTGCGGGCTTCTCCCGTTTTTACAATAGAAAGCCAGTCTCGGCTTGGCCCCTTACCCTGCTGGTTGGTGGTCAGGATTTCAATTCTTTCACCCGTTTTTATCTTGTAATCAAGCGGAACAATACGTCCGTCAACCTTGGCGCCTATCATTTTATTGCCAACAGCGGAATGGATTGCATAAGCAAAGTCTATAACCGTTGAGCCTGTGGGCAGACTTTTAATATCTCCCTTAGGTGTGAAAACATAGACTTCCTCAACAGAAAGATCGCCCTTTATGCTTGCAACAAGATCCTCGGCGGTATCTGTGGACTCACCTGTTTCTATCATTCTGTGAATCCACGAAAGCTTTTCATCAAGTATATCCTTGCCGCCTTTGCCGAGTTTGTATTTCCAGTGCGCGGCAATACCGTATTCAGCGGTGCGGTGCATTTCCCATGTGCGTATCTGTATCTCAAACGGAATACCGTCTTTTGACAGCACCGTGGTATGGAGTGACTGATACATATTAGGCTTCGGGGTTGATATATAATCCTTAAATCTGCCGGGAATGGGTTTGAACATATCGTGAACTATTCCCAGAGCATTATAGCAGTCAATCATAGTATCAACGATAATTCTTACCGCATAAATATCGTAAATTTCCTCAAAGGACTTGCCTTTTATATACACTTTTCTGAATATGCCGTGAACGGATTTAACACGGGAAGTTATTGTTGCGTTTTTTATGAGCGGGGTTATGCGTTCCTGTATCTGTTCTTTAATATCGTTTAAAAAGCGCTCGCCCTCTTCTTTTTTCATAGATAGTGAATTTTCTATCTCTTTATACGCAATCGGGTCAAGATAGCGCACAGCAAGATCCTCAAGCTCATCCTTGATAGCTCTGATACCGAGGCGGTGAGCGATAGGCGCGTATATTTCAAGCGTTTCAAGGCTTTTTTCGCGCTGTTTGTAATCAGGCATATACTGAAGCGTACGCATATTATGAAGCCTGTCTGCAAGCTTGATGATGATAACGCGAACATCTTTGTTCATGGCGATAAACATTTTTCTTATATTTTCCGCCTGAACTTCCTCTCGTGTTGAAAGAGGTATCTTACCGAGTTTTGTAACGCCGTCTACAAGCAGAGCGACCTCATCTCCGAAATTCTCCTCAATAAAGTCGATACTTACTTTTGTATCCTCAACCACATCATGGAGCAGTGCGGAGATAATGCACTCGTTATCCATACCGAAATTAAAAAGAATCTCTGCTACGGCAACAGGGTGCATAATATAAGGCTCGCCAGAGCGGCGTCTTTGGTCTTTATGAGCCTCTTTGGCAATATCATAAGCTTTTTTTATTTTTTCGGAATCATACTGCGGATTTTGCTTTACCTTTTCATAGAAAGCGGCAAAGCCGTCGTCAAAATCGCTCAATATCAAGTCTTCCTTTCAGGTTTTTTATGGTTCTTGTACCTGACAGATCTGTTTTGCCAGATGTCTGCTGAGTCTTGATTGAACCGTTATCATAAGAGATAAGAGAACATTCATAAAAGGCCTTGAGCGCAAACATCATCTGCCCGTAAGTAACATCAGACAGTGAAAAATAAAGACTGTCTGCATCCGTATAAACATTTTGCCTTTTGCGCAGCGCTTTATACACTGCGGCGCATATATCCCTGTTAGGATAAACGCTTTCGGAATTATTTTTTTCGGCAAGAAAAAGTTCATATTCCTCTTTCTGAGCAAAATAGGCGTCCTCATTCATTCCGCTTTTTCTGATATCGACCGCCTGAATGGACAGATACTCACGTCCGTTATATAGATTTACGCCTATTTTAACCGCGGCATCTATCTTTTCCCCGGGAATAAACGGAAATGTTTCGGCAGAAGTACCGAATTTAACTATCCTTATTTTTTTGCCCTTTTTCTCACATTCAAGGCGTATATGCCTGCCGTTTCCCATAGGAACGATATTTACAAGAGTTAAATTCATAAGAGCAAATACAGCCCTCTTGTTGCCCTCGCCGTAAGGCTCAAGCACCTCAAGCTCTTTTGCAAGCTCAACGCTAAGATAAAACGGAGATATCTTAAAATCTATATTTACGGTCTGCACAGGCATTGAGGGATATTTTTCCTGCGCGTAATCATTTATTTTTTTTCTGAATTCATCAATATCATCGGCGCTGAGACTGAGACCCGCAGCACCGGGGTGACCGCCGAAGTGCGTAAGCATATCTGAACAGCTTGACACAGCTTCAAAAATATTAAATCCCTGAACGCTTCTTGCAGATCCGCGGGCGGTATCAGAACCGTCCGTACCAATTACAATTGCAGGTTTTTCATATTTTTCGCATAACCTTGATGCAACTATTCCTACAACACCCTGATGATATCCTTCTCCGCTCACTACGATAATACGCTGTTTGGAAAGGAAGGGATCTTCAGAAAGCTGTTTTACTGCATCATCAAAAATATCCTGCTCTATCTCCTGGCGGTGTGTATTATTTATATTGAGCTGTTCAGCTATAAACGAC
>UQBX01000036.1 GCA_900539425.1 uncultured Oscillospiraceae bacterium
TATAAAAAGAAGTGGCAAAGCGGCAGGGCTGTTATGGAACTGACTGTTGCCGCATGAAATAAAAAATTATAAATAAAAAGCCCGGCACATCGAGCGCCGGTCTTTTTGTATGAGTGTTAAATTGTTACAATACCCAAAGTGTTTAATACAGAACTTACAAGAATTGCGAAAATGCAAACAGGAGCAATCCATTTTACCATAATTGAGTAAAATTTCTTTTCGCGGAATCTTCCGTTTAATTCTACCTCGTCCGTAATGGTTTTGGGCTTTATAATAAAGCCAACAAGTATGCATGTGAACATACCTACGATAGGCATAAGCACACTGTTTGAAATGAAATCAAGGAAGTCAAGTATGCTGAGGTTCATTATTGTGAAGTTGCTCCAGATGCTGAAGCCGAACGCGCAGAAGATACCGATAAGAAGAGCGTATGCGTAAACTATAAGAGCGGCTCTTTTTCTGCTTATCTTATATTTATCAGTCATACCCGCTACTATTGCTTCCATAACGGAAACGGAGCTTGTAAGTGCGGCAAAAAGTACAAGAATGAAGAATGCCGCGCCTACTACATTACCGAACGGCATCTGGGCAAATACTTTAGGCAGGGTGTCAAACATAAGACTTGGGCCCTGACCCAGTGCTGATTCATCACCGCCTGAATATACGAAAACGGCGGGTACAATCATAAGTCCTGCAAGGAATGCAACGGCAGTGTCAAAGATTTCTATCTGCCTGGTTGAAGTAACTATATTGCTGTCTTTTTTCAGATATGAGCCGTAGGTTACCATAATACCCATTGCAAGCGACATTGAGAAAAACAGCTGGCCGAGAGCGGCAACAAAAGTCATGGGGCTCAGTTTGCTGAAATCGGGTTTGATATAATAAATTACGCCGTCAAGCGCGCCCGGCTGGCAAACTACAAATATCGTTAATCCAACGGTGAGCACCAAAAGAGCAGGCATAAGGTATCTGCTCATTTTTTCTATTCCCTTGTCTACGCCTAAAAAAACTATAACAGCTGTTGCCGTTGCGTAGAGGAAAAACCAGATGAGCGGTTCAACGGGTTGAGAAATGAAGCTTGAAAAATAGCCGTTTCCTGCGGCGTCCTTTACTCCGCCCATTATCATAACGGAGGCATATTTCATTACCCATCCGCCGATAACACAGTAATACGGAAGAATGATAACCGGCACAAGTGTTGAAAGCGTGCCCAGCCATTTCCATTTTTTATTGAGCATACCGTATGCTTCCATGGGGCTTCTGTGTGTTTTTTTGCCTATGGCAATCTCCGTAATCATAAGTGTAAAACCAAAGGTTACAGCAAGAATTATATAAATAAGCAAAAATATTCCCCCGCCGTATTTTGCGGCAAGGTACGGGAATCTCCAAAGATTTCCGAGCCCAACTGCTGAGCCCGCTGCGGCAAGAACGAATCCTAATCTGCCTGAAAAGGTGCTTCGCTTAGCCTCTTTCATAATTTCACAGCCTTTCAGATTGTATTTATTTGTCAAATTTTAAATTTCTGTTAAAATATTATAACAGCAAAGTGTTCTATAAGCAACAATTTTATTCTTTTTTTGCGCAATGTTGATATGCTGTAAAACTATTATTAGCCTTTTGGCTGTTAATTAATAAATGTGCTTTTATAATAAATGTATTAAATTGACATAAAGTTGGCGATTTGATAAAATATATTTTAGAATAAGGAGAGGGGAGGCGCTGTTTTTGGACGATTATAAATCGGGCCACAGAAACCGCATTAAAGCTAAATATCTTGAAAACAGTGCCAATCTCGTTTATGACTATGAGGTGCTTGAACTCCTTTTAACTTACTCAATTCCCAGAAGAGACGTAAAGCCGGCAGCAAAGGCATTGCTGGAGCGTTTCGGCTCGCTGGACAAAGTGTTTTCAGCAAGCAAAGAACAGCTTTGCGCAGTTAATGGAATAGGTGAAAATTCAGCAATACTTATAAAACTTGTAACAGACCTGCAAAGCCGCTGCGCAAAGTGCAGAAACCTCAAAGTGAAGTATCTTGCTAATGAGGATGACGCTAAGGATTATTTTGCAAATCTGCTCTCAGCAGATTCAAATGAACGCTTTCTGCTTGCAAGCCTCGATAATTCCGGCAGAATTATAGGCTGCCATACCATCGCAAGCGGTGATATAAATCATATTGACATAAATCCCAGAAACATTGTTGAAACGGTGCTGCTTGATAATGCCAGCAGGGTAGTTATGGCTCACAATCATCCTTTCGGCACAGAGGAACCGTCAGTAAACGATATTGATTTTACGCTTAATGTAAGGAATATATTGTCTTCGGTAAATGTAAGGCTTACAGATCATATAATAGTCGGGGAAAGCGGCTGCCTTTCCATGAGAAGCGACCGCCGCTTTTCACGTTATTTTGCTAAAAGCAACAGTTTGGGCTACGGCAGGTGATGTTATGGAAAAAAATACAAATATCGAATACCGCAAACTTAGCGAGGAGCTGCAGCAGCGGATAGAGCAGGACAGGAAAAACGGCTATGTGAATCCTAACCGCTGTGATGACAGCAGTGTTATCAGGCGTGATCAGTCAAGGGACAGAGCTAATCTCTGGCGCCCTGCGTTTGTACGTGATACGGAAAAGATAATACATCTGCCGTATTACAACAGATATGCTGATAAGACACAGGTGTTTTCATTTTACAATAACGATGATATTACACGCCGCGCCCTGCATGTTCAGCTTGTTTCAAGAATAGCCAGAAGTATAGGCGCGGTTTTGGGTCTCAATCTTGACCTGATAGAAGCTATATCGTTAGGTCACGATATAGGCCATACCCCTTTCGGCCATGCGGGAGAGCGTTTTCTCAGCACGCTTCTGCAAAAGGAAACGGGAAGATATTTTAATCATAATGTGCATAGTGTACGTGTGCTCGACCATCTTTTCCGCCGTAATATCAGCCTTCAGACGCTTGACGGTATTCTGTGTCACAACGGTGAGTTTGAGCAGATGGAATACAGACCTAAATACGGCAAAAATTTTGAGGAATTTGATGCCAGCGTGGAGGCGTGTTATACAGACGGCAAAAATGCTATTGAAAAACTTGTGCCTAATACGCTCGAGGGCTGTGTTGTCAGAATATGCGATATGATTGCATATCTGGGAAAAGACAGGCAGGATGCTTATGTAGCAAAAATAATTCCACGTGATTATAAGTTTTCTACTGAGCTTATAGGCTCACAGAACGCCAAAATAATCAATAATTTGACCGTTGATATTATTGAAAACAGTTACGGCAGGGATTATATTCTGCTAAGTGCCGAAGCATATGCAGACCTCAAACGAATGAAAGAAGAAAACAATGCTGTAATTTACAGAAATAAAGAGATAAACGATCAGTACAACGAAATAATCATGCCGATGTTTGAAGAGCTTTATTATAAGCTTCTTTATGATGTTACAAAAAAGGATACGGATTCACTCATTTACAGGCATCATGTGCGTTTTATAAATGAAACCCGCAAATATTATGATAATTCTGATTATTTTGATGACGAACCCAATCAGATAGTTGCCGACTATATTGCCAGTATGACTGATGATTATTTCATAGCACTTCATAAGAAACTGTTTCCGAACAGTAAATATAATATTACTTACAAACCTTATTTCAGTGAATAACACAATCGGAGGGAATTATGAAAAAATTTATAAAAGCTTTGGCAGCGGTAATGTGTGTGGTTTTAACAGCTGTAAGTATTTCGGCATGCTCATCGCCGCTTGATGAGGAGGTTCAGCCGGTGGCAAAGGATGATTTCCGTGTAACGGCGTATCTTGTAGGTGATCGTTTTCTTGATCCTGCGGAAATAGATTATTCTCATTTCAGTCAGGTTACGGATTTTATTTTTATGAGCATGGCTGATTTTGATGTGAACGGTAATATAATCAAGGCAGAGGAATTTGATACAGCTTTCAACAACATTAAGCCGTATCTGCCTGAGGACGCAAATTTCTATGTTAATATTTTAGGTCCCAAAAGCACGCTTGATACAGATGATTGGAATGAAATGATGGAAGATCAGGGCAAGCTTCACAATCAGGCTTTTGAAAGCGGCAATCTTCAAAGCGAAATAAAATCTTTGCTTGATGAATACGGATTTGACGGTGTGTATTTCGATTACGAATATCCGATAAGCAGCTCAAATTGGAAAGTTTTCAATAATTTCATAGTTTCGCTTGATGAATATCTGGGCGATGAATACAAGATAGGCATGGCTCTGTCCGACTGGGATATTAATCAGTCTGATGAGGCTATGGCCGCAACTGATTTTATAGAGATAATGTCTTACGATAACTGGGATGACAACGGAAATCATTCAACTTATGAGAGCGCTCAAAAAAGTGTTGAGGCAGTGCTGAAAAAAGGGTATGACCGTTCAAAACTTTCGCTCGGTTTGCCGTTTTATGCACGCCCCACCACTCAGGATGCGTATTGGTACGATTATAAGGCATATTGCAGTATGATAGATGAAAACGGCCTTTACACTGATACGGAGGATACCGGGCTTACTTTTTCTTTCAATACATACGACCTTATTAAGCAAAAGACTGAATTTGCCGTTGACTGCGGTCTTGGCGGAGTTATGGTATGGCACTATTCCTGCGATGCTCCGGCGGATAATCCTAAATCACTTTTTAATGCAATTGAGGATGGTATTGATAGCGCTTATTCTTCTGCAGGGCAAAACACAGCACAGTAATATTAAATTAAGCACTTCCGCAAATAGCGGAGGTGCTTTTTTGGTAAATATTTTATTTTAAAATACTTTAAACTTATCGTGTATTTGATTGAATAATTATTTTTGTGATGTTATAATGTAAATAAATATAGTACATAAACGAACGAATTTCTGGAGGATCAGGTGAAATCGGAAATAAATAAAAAATCTCCCGCCGAAAACGATAATATAGTTATCGGCAGAAACGCTGTTATGGAACTGCTTAAAAGCGGCAGACCGGTTGAAAATATTTATATCTGCCAAGGCGAAAAAGAGGGAAGTATTACAAAGATAATTGCTCTGGCACGGGATAAGGGCATTGTTATTAAAGAAGTAAACAGAAAAAAACTTGATTTTATGTGTTCAGGCGCCAATCATCAGGGCGTTGCGGCGTCCGTGCCGGCGCACGAGTATTCATCGGTAGAGGATATCCTTGCTTATGCTGAGGAAAAAGGCGAAAGTCCCTTTATAATCATTTGCGATGAAATAGAGGACAGCCGTAATCTGGGCGCTATCATACGTTCTGCAGAGGCGTGCGGTGTTCACGGTATTATAATTCCAAAGCGAAGAAGCGCAGGGCTGAATTTTGCCGTTTCAAAAACTTCTTGCGGCGCTGTTGAATATGTAAGGGTTGCCCGTGTTTCAAATCTTGCCTCGGTTATAGAACAGCTTAAAAAGAAAAATATCTGGGTCTATGCCGCGGATATGGACGGCGCTCCTTGGTGTAAGACTGATTTTTCCGGCGGCGTTGCGCTTGTTGTTGGCAACGAGGGCAAAGGTGTCAGCAGGCTTATTAAAGAAAAGTGTGATGTTACGGTTTCACTGCCAATGCTCGGAAAGGTAAACAGCTTAAATGCTTCTGTTGCCGCTTCCGTGATTATGTATGAAGTTGTAAAACAAAGGCTCGGAATTTGAGTCTTAAAACAGAGTGATTGAAATGAGTCAGAATAATAACTTATCAATAGATGAGATACTGCGAGAGGCACAGGAGGTACTAAGCAGTATCGGCGGAGATTCCGTTTCAGGCGAAAGCGCTGAAGCACAGCAGGACGATGTTAAAACTTATGTTCCGCAGAAAAAGAGCAGACCAGAAACAAATGAGCAGACAAAGCCCCAAAAATCTGAGGATGCAGAGGACATAAAAGAATTTCACCCTGATAAAGAAAGACCGCAGCGGGAAAGCGAACCCAAACAGACGGCTAAATCTGCACAGCAGAAAACGAAGGCTATTCCGCCTATTCGCCATGAAACAGCGGCAAGCGACAAAACAATGCGCGTGCCACAGAAAAAGTCTGAAAAAAGCAGGTTTTTCAAAAAATATTCGTCAGATGAGGAGTATGGGTCAACACCGCCGCAGATAATAGAGAAAGCGGCAACAATAAGAAGTAAATCCAGATTTGATAAAACCTCGGATCTTCAGGAAATACCTACTATTCTTGCAGTTGAGGAGCTTGATAAAACAAGACGAGTTCTTTCTTCACAGCAGGATAGTGCTCCGGCGCAGGAAACAGAGGAATATGACAGCTCAGACCAGATAAGGCTCAGCGGTTTCGATGATGAAATGGACGAAGTGCCTGATATTGATGAGGAGCTTGCAGAGGAGCAGCTGCGCCGCCGCCGTGAGGAAAAAGTAAGCAAATTCCGCCTTTTCGCTCAGGAAGAACTGCCGGGAGATGAAAAGGGAACCGCTCAGAAAATAACTCAGGGCGATTACAGGGACAGAAGTGAGCGAACTCTTACTATGGAGCGGCTTTTCAAAATGAAGACGAACGCTCAGGTACAGGTTTGTTTTACCATCGTTTTCGGCGCGCTTTTGTTTGCGGTAACTCTTTTGCACGGCTCAGGGCATATGCCTTCTTTTCTCAACAATGATTTTGCTTACTGCCTTGCCGTAAATGTTCTTTACGGACTTGCGCTTATAACGAATATCGGTTCTCTGCTGCACGGGCTTAATTTGAAAAAAGGAATAAATTTTGATTTCCCTGTTACTGTATCGAGCCTTGTTGTACTCGGCCACTGCATATGTGCCGCGGCAGGTGTTGATCTTTCGTCGCACGGCGGTTCGCTTCTTGCTTCCGCGGCAGTTTTCGGTCTCTTTATGAGCGGCGTGGGTAAATACAGGACGCTTGTGCGCGTTATACGTAATTTTGAATACCTTACAAACAGCAGTGATAAATACACAGTGGAGGATATAGTAAACGAGGTTGACGCAAAGATAATATCCAAAAATATGCTGGACGGCAATCCTTATTTGAAGTACAGCGTAAAAACGGATTTTCCCACCAGCTTCTTTGAAATATCTTTTGCAAATGAGCCTGCGGACAAGATAGCAAAGATACTTTTCCCCGTGCTGTTCGGTTTCAATGCCGCATTGTTTGCAGTATACGGCATAGTTTATTCCGACTGGCTTTCGGCATTCAGTATAATCACTGCCGGTCTTGTTATCTCATGCCCCGTTGTAACGCTGTGTGCCACAAATAACGCTCTTTGCGATATGTCAAAAGTGCTTGAAAAACGCGGCGCAATGATATGCGGCTATGAAGGCGCTCATTATATACACAATTCAAATGCTATAGTAATGGAAGCGTCTGAGCTGTTCGGCCCGCGTTCGTGCAGTTTTCACGGTTATAAAACATTCAACGGAGCAAAAATAGACGATGCGCTTCTCCAAACCGCGGCAGTCATAATTCAGACTAAAAGTCCGCTTGCCGCAGTATTCGATTCTGTTATCGTAGGCAGAAATTCAATACTGCCTACTGCGGAAGGGATAATATATGAGGATAAAATGGGCACTTCCGCCTGGATATATCAGAAAAAGGTGCTTGTAGGAAACAGGGATCTGCTTATTCGTCACGGCGTTTCCGTTCCTAAAATAGAGTATGAAAAAAAATATACCCGAAAGGGCAGAAAGGCGCTTTATTTGGCGGTAGCAGGCAAAATATCCGCAATGTTCATTGTAAGCTATACTGCTGATCCTGCGCTTAAAAAGAGCCTCAAACGTCTTGAAAAAAGCGGTATGACAGTTATTTTAAGAAGCTGTGATCCTTATATAAATGAGGAGAGCGTTACAAAAATATTTGACCTGCCCGAAGGATACATCAGAGTTATGACTGCGTCTAACGGCAGAAGCTTTGAAAAATACAGTGATGCCGTTGCAGAAAAAAGCCCTGCTTACGCCGTGCATAACGGCACAACAAACGCATTCATATCATCCGTGCTCGGCTCTGATAAGCTTGTTGTTACAGAAAAGATAATTACCGCTCTCGCTTCTTTCGGTTCGGCAATAGGCTTCGGTGTAATAGCACTGCTTTCCTTTGCAAACGGATTAAGCCAGCTCAATGCGGTAAACATAATCATCTTTCAGGCGCTTTGGTCGCTTTTTGTGCTCATTATTACTAAATTACGGAAAAACGGTATATAATACATATATGCCTTGTTTATAATAAACTGTGTTGCGGACATACAAAGTTTATAAGGCAAATTTGCCTTCAGGTGCGCTTTTACGCCCGTTTCAGCACCTAAAAAATTATTAATACGGGCAGAAAGGTAAGGATTAATATGAAAAAACTTGACGGAACAAAAACTCAGGCAAACCTTATGGCGGCTTTTGCTGGTGAGAGCCAGGCGCATACAAAGTATCAGTATTACGCTTCAAAAGCCAAGAAAGACGGTTATGTGCAGATTGCAAATCTGTTTACTGAAACATCAAACAATGAAAAGGAGCATGCAAAAATCTGGTTTAAGCTGCTTCATGACGGGGCTGTTCCCGATACTACTGCAAATCTTAAAGATGCCGCAGCAGGCGAAAACTATGAGTGGACAGATATGTACGCAACATTTGCAAAAGAGGCAAGGGAAGAGGGATTTGATGAGATCGCTTTCCTTTTTGAAGAGGTTGCAAAGATTGAAAAAGAGCATGAGCAGAGATATCTCAAACTGCTTGAAAATGTTGAGGGCGGCCTTGTATTCAGCCGTGATGAAGATAAGATATGGAAATGCAGCAACTGCGGCCATATAGTTATCGGCAAGGAAGCTCCTGAGGTATGCCCCGTATGCTCGCATCCCAGAGCATATTTTGAGATTAAAGCAGAGAACTATTGATATATGCCCATATTCTGCCCGGCGGGCTATCCCGTCGGGCGTTTTTTAAGGCAAAGGAGGTAAAGCTGTGTTTTATCAGTTTCAGGATGAGGTAACCACCGTTGAGATAGACGATATTGACAGCCATTATGTAACAGCCGGTTATGTTACGGTGACCGAGTTTGAAAAAATATATGATAAGTTTGGCTTTGCCGCATCAACTGTTGAAGCGGCTAAATCGGATAATATGTATTTCCATTCACGTTTTGGGGTGGAGGTGTATGACGATTACTGCTTTACAAAAATGAGCATAATTAATGCGCTTGATGTTAAAGATGAGCGTGATATAATTGCCGTGTATATTAAGAAAAACCTGCTTATCGTTGTAGACGTCAGGGATAAAGACTGCTCCACAAGAGATAGATTTCTTGCAAGCCTCAGCAAATATTCACCCATAAATATCACCCTTGAAAAGCTTATATACGCTTTTCTTGATAATCTTACAAGCAAGGATAATAAAGCAATAGAAGACGAAGGATACGAGATTACAAAGCTGGAGGAGATCGTGCTGCACGGAAATGCAGGCAGCAACTTCAACCTGGAACTGCTTCAGATGAAAAAAGAACTGCTTTCAATGCGAAATTATTATGAGCAGCTTATTGACATCGGCGAGGCGCTGGAGGATAATGAAAACGAGATTTTTGACGAAAATTATCTTCGCTATATTTCAAATTTCACTAAGAAAACGGTAAGACTGCGTGATGATGTAGAGCTCCTGCGGGGATCGGTAGTGCATCTGCAGGACGCGTATCAGTCTTTTATAGATTTAAAGACTAATCACACAATGCAGATATTTACTGTTGTATCAACAATATTTTTCCCGCTTACCGTTATAGTCGGTTGGTACGGTATGAACTTTAAATATATGCCTGAGATACAATGGAGATACGGGTATGTATTTGTAATAGCGCTGTCTGTAATTGTTGTTACAGTGCTTGCAATTATCGGAAAAAAGAAAAAATGGATAGGTTAATTTTATGAACATAATTGAAACTCTTGCAAACGAATTTAAAGTTAAAACTCATCAAATAGAAAATACGGTAAAGCTGCTTGACGAGGGCAATACAATTCCGTTTATAGCTCGTTACAGAAAAGAGGTAACGGGTTCGCTTGATGATCAGATCCTGCGAGCTATAAGCGACAGGCTGGATTACCTGCGTTCCCTTACGGAGCAGAAAGAAAAAGTTACCGCTTCAATAGAGGAGCAGGGTGCAATGACACCCGAACTTGCCGCGGCGATAGATAATGCAAAAACTCTGACGGAACTTGAGGATATTTACCGCCCTTACAGGCCTAAAAGAAAAACAAGAGCTTCCGTTGCTAAAGCAAGAGGACTTGAGCCGCTGGCAAACGATATACTTAAACAGAACAATGAATTTGACCCGCAGAGCGCTGCGGCTGAATATATAAACGAAGAAGTGCCGACTGCTGAAGATGCGCTGAACGGCGCGTGTGATATAATAGCTGAAATAATATCCGACGATGCCAATGTCCGCCGCCAGTTAAGATATATGCTTAGAGCGCACGGCATTGTAACGGTAAAAGGCACTAAAGATGATTTGGGCGTTTATGAAAATTATGCCGATTACTCCGAGCCTGTTTCAAAAATAGCAAACCACAGAATTCTTGCCGTAAACCGCGGTGAAAAAGAAGATGTGCTCAAAGTAAGCATAGAGCTTGATAAAGCCGTTGGTATGAGCGTACTTACAGGGCTTTATGTAAACGGCTCAAACGTTTCGTCCGCGCTTGTGTCACAGGCGGCTGAGGATTCGTATACCAGACTTGTTTATCCCGCTGTTGAGCGTGAGATAAGAAATGATCTTACAGAAAGGGCAAGCACAGACGCGATTAAAGTGTTTGCAGAAAACACAGCTCAGCTTCTTATGCAGCCGCCCGTCAGGGGAAAGGTGGCAATAGGTCTTGACCCGGGTTACCGCACGGGCTGCAAAGTTGCTGCCGTTGATGAAACGGGAAAAGTGCTTGATACAGCTGTTATATACTGTGCTCCGCCGCACAGCAAGACAGAAGAGGCAAAGAAAATAATAACCAATCTTGTTAATAAATACGGCGTAAAGATGTTCGCAATCGGAAACGGCACTGCATCGCACGAAACAGAAGTGTTTGCGTCAGATCTTATTAAAGAACTTGACTGCGGCATAACATACATGGTTGTAAGCGAGGCAGGAGCGTCCGTATATTCAGCGTCAAAGCTTGCGGCGCAGGAATTTCCGCAGTATGATGTTTCACTGCGTTCCGCCGTATCAATAGCACGCAGACTTCAGGATCCGCTTGCGGAACTTGTAAAAATAGATCCAAAGTCTATCGGTGTCGGTCAGTATCAGCACGATATGCCTCAAAAAGAACTTAATCATGCGCTTGATGCCGTTGTTGAAGATTGCGTAAATTCAGTAGGTGTGGATCTGAATACTGCGTCTCCGTCACTTTTACAGCGTGTTTCGGGAATATCTTCATCAGTTGCTCAGAATATAGTGAAATACAGGGAAGAAAACGGAGCGTTCACTTCAAGAAATCAGCTTTTGAAAGTGCCGAAGCTCGGCCCCAAAGCATATGAGCAGTGCGCCGGCTTTTTAAGAATACCCGGTGCTGAGAATGTTCTTGACAATACTGCCGTTCATCCCGAATCATATGAAACGGCTGAAAACCTGCTTGAACTTTGCGGCGTTTCAAAAAGCGATGTAGCAGCAGGCAATATCTCTCAGCTTACAAAAACAGTGGAAAAACGCGGTATAAAAGAACTTGCGAGTGAACTTAATACGGGTGAACCTACTCTTGCGGATATAATCAAGGAAATAAGCAAACCGGGCAGAGATCCGCGTGAGGAATTACCCGCTCCCATGCTGAGAACGGATGTTATGGGAATGGAAGATCTGAAACCTGGAATGGAACTCAAAGGCACAGTCAGAAATGTAATTGATTTCGGGGCGTTTGTTGATATCGGTGTTCATCAAGACGGGCTTGTTCATATCTCTCAGATTTCCAACAGATATATAAAGCATCCGTCAGAGGTGCTTAAAGTAGGTCAGATAGTAACCGTTTGGGTACTTTCGGTAGATACAGCTAAAAAGAGAATTTCTCTTACAATGAAAAAGCCTGAATAACATTTCATATAAAAACGGCTTCGCCTTGCGGCGGAGCCGTTTTTTGCTGTATATCGATGCGGTTAGTTAAAATGATGTTTTGATGGAATTATTGTTTCAATAAAAAAGGCGTCTGTAGATCGGAAGAGCGT
>UQBX01000037.1 GCA_900539425.1 uncultured Oscillospiraceae bacterium
AGCGGATGCCGGGTCGTTTGTTTATGTAGCTGTTTCTTATTTAATAATTATTTCTTGCGGATTTTCAGTGCAGGAAAAATCACGGGTATCTCTTCTCCCGCTTTCTGCATTTCCTCTATGAGCAGATATTTCAGTTCCTGCCTTACGTGCGCGTATTTTGGATTTTTTATAAGGTTAACTTTTTCGTTAGGATCTTTTTTCAGGTCATAAAGATAATCTTCAAAATATACTCTGCTGTTCATGTGCAGATATCCTGACGGCTTAATATCTCTTACCGAATATTTAAATCTGTCTGTCCTTACAGCTCTGCCGCACTGACTTTCACTTATCTGCATAAATACGCATTTTCTTCTTTCAAGGCTGTTGTCAGTCAAATCCACTCCTTTATAATAATCAGGAATGTCAATTCCCGCCATTGAAAGCATTGTGGGCGGCATATCAATAAGGCTCACAAGTCTGTCATCACGTTTCCCGCCCTCAAATCCGCCGCCTTTTATTATGAGCGGAGTATGTGTACTGCTTTCGTGGCAGCTTCTCTTGTATTCAAGATTTCTCGTCTTGAAATGGCAGCCGTGGTCACTTGTGTATATTATTATTGTGTCGTCGTATATTCCGAGCTCTTTCAGCTTTTCAACAAGTCTGCCTACATTGTAGTCAAGTCTGTTTATCGCCGAAATGTAGTCCGGGTACATCTCTTTATAATTGCCCTTCAAAAACGTCAGATCGTCGGGCAGGGGATAGTCCCTGTATTTTTCAATGGTTTCCTTGTACCCTTCAAAACAGTTTCTGTCGTTTTGCTGGTGAGGTTCAAGCTGGCTCACAAACATGAAAAACGGTTTGTTTGGGTCTCTTTTTTTCTCAAGATATTCCAGCGCAAAATCATTAATGCGGTCAGCACGGTAACCTTTAAAATCAATTTTATTTCCGCTTTCGTCAAAAATATAACCGTCATATCCGTGAGATGTGAATTCAAGACAGTCCGCCGCGCGCCAGTACTGATACTTGCCCTGTCTGTCTCTTGGTATTGCTGTGCTTTCGCAATGTACGCCGACACCGGGAAATTTGTCAGACCCAAGGTGCCATTTGCCTATGTATGCCGTCTGATAACCTGCATTGTTGAAATACTCCGCAAGCGGAGTGATATCTCTCGGCAGAGCAATAGCGTTTGTGTAGCATCCTGTTTCCGTTGGATACACACCTGACTGCAGGCAGGAACGCGCAGGCCCGCAAACAGGCTGGCAGGTAAAGCTGTTTTCAAACAGAACGCCTTCATCCGCAAGCTTCATCAGATTCGGCGTCAGTTCTTCATTGACCGTGTCCCAGCGCTGCTGGTCTGAAAAATAAAAGATGATGTTTTTCATAAGCTGCCTTTCTAAATATTACTGTTGGTCTTCGCTTTTTTCTATAATTATACTGTTGGTGGGGAATGCAAAATCCGTATCGTTATCGTCAATTATCTTCTTTACCGCAAAATTCAGTTCTTCAGTAAATGCGTAATAATCCTCAAGACCTGTTATCATAACATAGCACCTGACCTGTATGTTCAGAGAGCAGTCGTCAAACTCAACAAATCTTACGCGTATAGTTTCCTTTTCAACCTTTTTGTGCTTTTTAAGATAACTGTAGATTTCATTTCTGCATTTTTTCAGTACTTCGTCTGATGTTGAATATACAAGACCTATTTTAAAGTCTACAAGCCTTTTGTTGAGCTTTGCGTAGTTGGTTATAAGGTCATCCGCAATCACCGTGTTCGGCACAACTATAACGGTATCATCAAGCTTGCGTACTCTTGTGGAACGCATAGTTATATCTTCAACAGTGCCTGAAAAATCTTTCGTTTCTATAAAATCTCCAACATCAAAAGGCCTGTCAAACATAATAACAAAACCTGATATAAGGCTTTTCAGAGAGTCCTGCGCGGCAAGGGATACTGCAAGTCCGCCTACGCCCAGTCCTGTGAGCAGACCGTTTATGTTGTATCCCAGTTCGGATATAACCATAACTATCGCAATGCACACTGTAAGAACTTTCAGTATGTTGGCAATAAACTTTACTGCAATGCCGTTTACTTCAGGGCTGCTGCTTTTAGTGCTGAGAAATTTCTCAAGATTATCCGAAACAAAACTTATTATGAGCCAGCATACGAAAAGAATGGAAACTATTTTAAACGCGTCAACTATTGCGGTATGGTAATAATTAATTATAATGCCGATAAACAGACCCAGAACAATAAAATAAGTTGCAAGCGGACGTCTGAGACTGGCAACAAAGCCTTCACGTATATCAGGCTTTTTAACGAAAAGCACCCTGGCAATTAATTTCAGAATGAAATCCGCTATCTTGTTTCTCAGCGCTGCCAAAGCCAAGAAGATTACAGCGCCCAGCGCTATGTTTATATAAAAACCGTATGCTTCAAAAAATTCTTTAATCTCTTCGGGCATTTTAATCATCCTCCGCTACACAGTAAAAATTGCTTTCCCATGCGGGAATGTAAACACTGTGCCTGAAATAAATTTTATATTTATCGTTCATCTGCCATATCTTGAGCGGCAGGGCATACATATCCTCGTTTCTGTGATAAGCGCATATATAAAGCTTAGGAGCGTATTTTTTAATTGTTTTCCCGCACCCGCACAAAGCTTTCATTTCAGAGCCCTCAACGTCCATTTTTATAAACGTTGTTCCGCCGTTTGCAATGCTGTCTATATCAACAGCATCTACCGTGCGCCCCTCGGCAGATAATTTTGAATTTCTGCCTGCTTTGGCAGAAAATATAAGAGTGTCTTTTTTGTCCCACGCTGCGGCGTTGATAAGATTGATATTATCCATTTCCGCCGTGTTTTTTGAAAGTTTTCTGAAGTTCTTGGCGTCAGGCTCAAGGGCTGTTATAAAATCGTAATTGCCGTTTGTAAAAGATGTAAATTCTCTTATTGTGTCGCCGTCATAAGCGCCTGCGTCAATTATTCTCTCGTGTTCTCCAAGCTTTAAAATGTCAGCATATATTCTGTTTTTGTCCGTTTCCCAGCTATCAAGCAGATATTCTATTTTTCCGCTGATTTTGTATTTAATTATATTCTCGTAAACTCTCTTGCTTTCTTCGTCAGCAAGTCTGTCATATACATATCTGAATTCATTTTCGTGATCTTTAAAATATTTCCCGGTAAATAATCCGTTTCCGGCAACGGGAATGTCAGGCGCGTAAACACGGTGCTCGCCGTTTATTTTTTTGATGTTTTCGATAACATTTTCAAGATGAGAAGCAAATGAAAGCACAACATTGAAGTCGTCGTATTTTTCACATACTTCACTGTATTTAAACACTTTGTGCCCTAAAAACGAATGGCCGCGAACAAATTCATCGCTTGCGAAAATTTCGCTTATCTCAATCCCTTTTTCATTTAAAACGGCAATAATTCTCTCTGCCGCATTGCCCATTCCGTAAACGGCAACAGGCTTTTTGTCCGCCGCAAGAGCATCCCATACATCAGTTTCTTCAAATTCAAGATTCATAAGCAAAATCACCCGTGAAAATAATTATAAACTTAAAATAAGGCTAAATCAAGATACTTTACAAATACTTTAAAAAAGATTATAATTATTAATACAAAATTTTGGAAAGTGAAAAAAATGATAGAGCAGATAATAAATCTTGACGCAATGGAGCAGGCTTTAAACCTGTTCGGCTCTTTTGATGAAAACATAAAAATAATCGAAAAAGAATTTGATGTTTCAATTATAAGCCGCGGTTCAAGCCTTAAAGTAGTGGGCGAGGCGGAAAATGTTTCACTTGCCGTTCGCGCGGTAAACAGCCTTATGGTGCTTATCAACAAGGGTGAAACTCTTTCCGAGCAGAATATTCGCTATGCTATCGGTCTTGTTAGGGAGGGCAATGAGGAGAAATTATCCACTATGTCCACAGATACCGTCTGCATAACGGCAAAGGGCAAACCCGTAAAGGCAAAAACACTCGGTCAGAAAAAATACTGCGAGGCAATAAAAAATAATACGATTACTTTCGGCGTAGGCCCCGCAGGTACCGGCAAAACATATCTTGCTGTTGCCATGGCGGTAACGGCATTCAGAGCAAAGGAAGTCAGCAAAATAATCCTGACCCGCCCTGCTGTTGAGGCAGGCGAAAAACTCGGCTTTCTGCCGGGAGACCTGCAAAGTAAAGTTGACCCGTATTTGAGACCTCTTTACGACGCGCTTTTTGAAATGCTCGGCTCAGAGAATTTTCAGCGTTACCAGGAGAGAGGCACAGTTGAAGTGGCGCCGCTTGCCTATATGAGAGGCAGAACGCTGGATGATAGCTTTATTATTCTTGACGAAGCGCAGAACACTACTCCCGAGCAGATGAAAATGTTTCTCACAAGGCTGGGCTTCAATTCCAAAATGGTAGTTACTGGCGATATTACCCAGATAGACCTGCCGAGCGGTAAAAAGTCCGGATTAAAGCGTGTTATGCGAATCCTTAAAAACGTGGACGATATTGAGATGTGCCGCTTTACACAAAAGGACGTAGTTCGTCACAGGCTGGTTCAGGAAATAATCAAAGCTTATGAAAAATATGAGAGTGAGGAGAAAAAATAATTTATGAACAAAGTTAAGGTAATAATCTCCAACACACAGAAAAAGGTAAAAGTTCCAACGGGAATAAGGCTTCTTATCCGCCGCTGCTGCCATGCTGTTTTGCAGCTTGAAAATTTTGACGGCCCAGCCGAGGTTTCCGTGCGTTTTGTTGATAATGAGGAAATCAGAAAACTCAATAAAAAATACCGCAATATCGATAAGGAAACCGACGTGCTCTCTTTCCCGCTCGGTGAAAACGGAGTTTACGATATTAACCCCGATACAGGAGCTAAACTGCTTGGCGATATAGTTATTTCCATGGAAAAGGCAGTGGAGCAGGCTAAGGCTTATAATCACCCGCTTCAAAGGGAAGTAGGTTTTCTCACCGTTCATTCAATGCTTCATCTTCTTGGTTATGACCACGAACAGGGCGGTATAGAAGCTGTTCATATGCGTGAAAAGGAAGAAACCGTGCTTACTCAGATCGGCTGGAAACGCGATAACAGCTATTATATGGGAGACGAAGAATGAACACCAAATCGGCATTTATAACGATAACGGGCAAGCCGAATGTGGGCAAGTCATCTCTGCTCAATAAACTGCTCGGAACTAAGATTGCAATAGTGTCCTCAAAGCCGCAGACAACTCGTACTAAAATAGTGGGCGTTCTCACCGAGGGCGAAACACAGCTTGTGTTTACCGATACACCCGGTTTTCATAAACCGCATAATAAACTCGGTGAAATAATGAATACCGCTGTTAAAGACAGCATAGGCGGCACAGATGCGGTGCTGTTTGTAGTTGAGCCTAAAGGAGAGCTCAACCCAAAAGAAATCGAACTTTTAAATAAATTCAGGCAGGAAAAAATTCCCGCAATTCTCGTAATAAATAAAATAGACACACTTACAGATAAGACAATTCTTCTTGAAAGGCTGAAAGAACTCAGCGGACAGTACGATTTTTGCGCAGCCGTTCCCGTTTCAGCGCAGACGAGTGAAGGGCTTGACGGACTTATGGATGAGATGAAAAAGCTTGCCGTGCCCAGCGTTCATTATTTTCCTGAAGATACACTCACCGATCAGCCGGAGCGTGTTATAGCTTCGGAGATAATTAGGGAAAAGATCCTCCGCCTTATGGATAAGGAAGTTCCTCACGGAATTGCCGTAGCAGTTGAAAAAATGCGCGAAAGGCAGGATAAGGATATACTTGATATAGACGCCACTATTTACTGCGAGCGTGAAACTCACAAGGGTATGATTATCGGAAAACACGGTGCAATGCTCAAGAAAATATCAACCCTTGCAAGGCATGACCTTGAAAGATTTTTTGATATTCAGGTAAATCTTCACACTTGGGTAAAAGTAAAAGAGGGATGGAGAAACAAAGAGGGTCTTATCCGAAATTTCGGACTTGAAGATTAGTTATTCCTTTTGGTTTAAAATGGCACAAATTAATAATGCCGCCGTAGGATAAAATAAAAACGGTGGTATTATGAACGATGAATTTTGGCTCCGCTTTGTCCGTACAGGCAAAGTGGAGGATTATCTTGAGTATAAAAAACACGAAAAGTACATGGAAAGCACAGGTACGCCTTCAAATGAAAATTACAACGAATGGCTTGGTTATAAAGGAACAGACAACAGGGGAGAGTGACCGTTTAGTTACTCTCCTTACTGCTGATTACGGTATCCTCAGGGCGTTTGTGCGCCGTGCCAAGCTTGTAAAAAGCCGTACTGCAAGCGCAACTTCGCTTTTTTCATATGCAAGGTTTACATTGTATAAAACGCGTGATGCTTATTCGGCGGATGATGTTGCGCCTATTGAGGTCTTTTTTGATTTGAGAAAAGATATAGAAAGCCTTGCGCTTGCGCAGTATTTTGCACAGCTTGCATTTGAAATGGGCGCTGAGGGTCAGCCGTGTGAAGAACTTCTGCGCCTTACTCTTAATTCATTGCATCTTCTGTGCACGGGTAAAAGAAAGCACGCACAGATAAAGGCGGTGTTCGAATTACGCAGCGCCTGCCTTGGCGGTTATATGCCGAATATTCTTGCCTGTGAAAACTGCGGTACATATGAAACCGATTTAATGTATTTTGATACTCTTGAGGGCAATATCTATTGTGAAAACTGCCCCCGTGCGGGCGCGTATCCCGTTCCCGTCAATGTAATAAAGGCAGTGCGTTTTATCTGCCTTACACCGCCTGAAAAAATATTCAGTTTTTCACTCAGTGATGAAAACCTTAAAATTTTGGGCGATATATCTGAAAAATATATACTGTCGCGCGTGCAGAGAAAGCTAAGCGCGCTTGAATTTTACAAAGGATTAAAAAATGAAAACAAATAAACACTTCGAGGCTCTTGAACTTGTTTCGGTGCTTGAAATGCTTGAAAACGAAGCGTCATCGCAGGACGCGAAAGATGCCGCCGTCAGTCTTAAACCTGTAAATGATTTAAGCCAGGCGCAGTTTCTTCTTTCACAAACTGAGGATGCGTTTTCCCTTATAGCCAGATTCGGCGGCCCGTCTTTTTCGGGGCTTTGCAACGTAAATAACGCAGTCAGCCGTGCCGCAGCAGGCGGTGAGTTAAACACTGCTGAACTGCTCAGAATAGGCGGAACGCTTCGTGCTGTCCGCTCTCTTTATGAATGGTACGGCCATTGCAGCGGCGTTTCAACAAGTCTTGACGCCTTGTTTGATTCAATAACTGTAAATAAGTATCTTGAAGAAAAGATATTTTCCGTAATCGTTTCGGAAGAAGAGATTTCAGACCGTGCATCGGACGAGCTTTACGAAATAAGACGCAAGATAAGGGCAAAATCAAATTCAGTGCGTGAGAAACTTGATTCTATAATCCACAGCACACACTATCAGAAATTTCTGCAGGAGCCGATAGTTACACAGCGTTCCGGCAGATACGTAGTTCCCGTAAAGGCGGAGCACCGTGCGGATGTTCCGGGACTTGTGCACGATATGTCCTCGTCGGGTGCCACCGTGTTCATTGAGCCTGTTTCCGTTGTTGACGCAAATAATGAGATAAAGATACTCGAAAGCCGCGAACGCGAGGAAATAAAGCGTATTCTCTATGAACTTTCGCTTGAAGCAGGCAATTTTTCGGAAAGCATAAAGCATTCGTACGATAGCGCCGTTCAGATTGACCTGATATTTGCAAAGGCAAGGCTTGCGTATAAAATGAAAGCAACAATGCCCCTGCTGAATAAAGACGGAAAGATACTTCTGAAAAAGGCAAGACATCCGCTTCTGGATGCACACAGCGTTGTGCCTGTTGATATTTCACTCGGCGGCGAGTTCGATACGCTTGTTATTACAGGCCCCAACACAGGCGGTAAGACTGTTTCTATTAAAACGATAGGACTTTTGTCGCTCATGGCAATGTGCGGGCTTCTTATACCCGCAGCCGACCGTTCCGAGATAGCCGTGTTTGATAATATTCTTGTGGATGTGGGGGACGAGCAAAGTATTCAGCAGAATCTCTCAACTTTTTCCGCTCACATGGTGAATATTATTGATATTATGAAACAGGCGGGCACAAATTCACTCGTTCTTATTGACGAACTCGGTGCGGGAACTGACCCCGTAGAGGGTGCGGCTCTTGCTGTTGCCATAATAGAAAATTTACGCTCAAAAGGAGCAAGGATTGCCGCTACCACCCATTATGCTGAGCTTAAAGCATATGCTCTTGAAACGCCGGGCGTAATGAACGGAAGCTGTGAATTTGATGTTGATACGCTCAGACCTACTTATCGTCTTCTTATAGGCGTTCCCGGGCGTTCAAACGCTTTTGCAATATCCGAACATCTCGGAATGGAAAAGTCGGTTATTAACGAAGCTAAGCGCCTTGTAAACAATGAAACCAAGTCTTTTGAAGCTGTGCTTCAAAAACTTGAGGAAACAAGACGCGAACTAGAAAAGGAAAAGGAAAAAGCTCAGAAAGCCACCGAAGCGGCGGACAGAATGAGAAGAAAGGCGCAGTCTGAAAAAGACAGAGCCGCACAGCTCAGAGATAATGAACTTGAAAAAGCAAAGCGAGAGGCGGAAAAAATAATCGCGTCCGCTAAACGTCAGAGTTCGGATTTTCTGCTCCACCTTGAACAGCTTAAAAAAGAGGCGGATTCAAATAACGCCACGGAGACCGCAAGGAAAACAAGGCGAGAGATTAAAAATCGTCTCGGCGAAATGGAGGATACCGTAAATCCCCGCCGCCTAGCTGATGAGTGGGACGAGGATTATAAACTGCCAAGACCTGTTGTTCCCGGCGATGCCGTTGTTATCCGCTCAATAGGCGAGGGTGAAGTGCTTGAGGTAAATAAGAATAATGTTCTTGTAAAATCCGGCATGCTCAAAACAAGAGTTAAAATGTCTGATTTAAGACTTATCAAAAAGAAAGAGCCTCCTAAGCAGAGTAAACCGTCTTTGCTTTACAGAACTTCTTCAAAAGCCGATTCCGATATCAGTACCGAAATAGACCTTAGGGGTAAAACCGTAGACGAAGCACTGCACGATCTTTCACTGTTCATAGATAAATGCGTGCTGCTCAATCTGCATGAAATACGTATTATCCACGGTAAAGGAACGGGTGCTCTGCGTGCTGCCGTTCAGGAAGATCTGCGCCGCCATCCCAATATTGCCGATTACCGTCTTGGTGTTTACGGCGAGGGCGAAAACGGCGTAACGATTGCTCATCTTAAATAATTATTTTAAAGGCGGAAGCTTGTTCTTCCGTCTTTTTTTGCATTTATACGATATTTAGCGCAGCATCTTTATCGTGTTTCAACATTTTGTGTCAATAGTTATTACAAAAATTTTACCTAAAAAAACTTGCCTTTTTCACTTGACTTATTTGCCCCTCTTATGTATAATATCTCTTGCTGTAAAGATTATTTACTTTACACACAAAAGCAAAAAATGACGAGAGGGGCATAACAGTGGCGAAAAATCTTGAAGTTTCTTTTTTACTCGATTTTTACGGAGAAATGTTAACAAAGAAACAGCATGATTTTCTTGTTTACTATTATAATGAAGATTTATCCCTTTCTGAGATCGCCGAAAACGAGGGCATAACGCGCCAGGGCGTCAGGGACGCTATAAAGCGTGCGGAAAATCAGCTCTTTGATATGGAAAACAGGCTCGGTCTTGCAAAGCGCTTTACCGAGATGAAAAAAGGGCTTGATGAGATAACGCAGTGCGCGGAGGCTGTAAACGAGTATAACCTTAATCACAGCCTTTCAAGAGAGATAAACGATAATATCTCTAAAATAAAAGCAACAGCTGAATACTTATCTCAGCTGTAATGCTTCGGGGAGTTGATTGCTTTGGCATTTGAAGGCCTTTCCGAAAGGCTTGAGAATTCCTTTAAAAAGCTTAGGGCAAAAGGTAAACTGACCGAGTCCGATGTTAAGGACGCTATGCGTGAAGTGCGTCTTGCACTTCTTGAGGCGGACGTTAACTATAAAGTTGCAAAGGATTTTACTAAATCTGTTACCGAGAGGGCAATAGGCGAGGATGTTATGGAATCGCTTACACCCGGTCAAATGGTAATCAAGATAGTAAACGAAGAACTTACAAATCTTATGGGCGGCAGCGAAAGCAGGCTTGCCCAGGCAAATCACCCGCCCACCGTCATAATGATGTGCGGTCTTCAGGGTTCGGGTAAAACAACGCACAGCGCCAAGCTTGCGCTGAAACTAAAAAAAGAAGGCCACCGTCCTCTGTTGGTTGCCTGTGATATTTACAGACCCGCCGCTATTAAGCAGCTTCAGGTTGTTGGTGAGCAGGTGGGAGTACCTGTTTTTGAAATGGGCACCGAAAACCCGGTCAAAATAGCTCAAGAAGCTGTAAAACACGCAAAAGACCACGGATATGACTATGTGTTCCTTGATACCGCCGGCCGACTTCATATTGACGAGCAGCTTATGCAGGAGCTTCAGAATATAAGAAGCACAGTACACCCGCACGAAATACTGCTTGTAATTGATGCAATGACAGGTCAGGATGCAGTCAACGTTGCAAAAAGCTTTAATGAAACGCTCGGCATTGACGGCGTTGTTCTTACGAAGCTTGACGGCGATACAAGAGGCGGCGCCGCTCTGTCAGTTAGGGCAGTAACCGGCAAGCCCATAAAATTCGTTGGTACGGGCGAAAAACTCGGCGACCTTGAAACATTCCATCCAAGCCGTATGGCTTCCAGAATACTCGGCATGGGTGATGTTCTTTCCTTTATTGAAAGAGCAGAGCAGAGTATCGATCAGAAAAAGGCTGCTGAGCTTGAAAAGAAACTTGCAAAAAACAAGTTTGACCTCAACGATCTGCTTGATCAGTTCGATCAGATTTCAAGAATGGGCAGCCTGAAAGATACCATTAAAATGATCCCGGGAATAGGTACCAAAATCAGGGATGAGGATATTGATGAACGCGCGTTTGACAGATTCCGCGCTATCATATATTCAATGACTAATGAGGAACGCTCTCACCCCGATATCATAAATCCGTCACGCAAGCGCAGAATTGCGGCGGGCTGCGGTATGAAGGTGGAGGATGTTAATAAGCTTCTTTCACAGTTCAAGCAGATGAAAAAGATGATGAGCCAGTACGGCGGAAAAGGCGGCCCGCGCATCAGTAAAAAAATGCAGCGCCTGCTAAAGCAAAATCCCGATATGGCTCAGAAGATGATGGGAATGACCGGCGGCGGAAAAAATAATCCGTTCGGTTTTTGATAAGTATTAACCCGATTACATTCGGTTAGTAAATAAACAATAAAATTTTTAATTTGGAGGAAATAATAATGGCAGTTAAAATCAGACTTCGCAGAATGGGCGCTAAGAAAGCTCCTTTTTACCGTGTAGTTGTTGCAGATTCAAGATATCCCAGAGACGGACGTTTCATCGAGGAGATCGGAACATACAATACTATGGTTGATCCTGCTGAAATCAAGATCGATGCAGAAAAGGCAAAGAAATGGATCGCAAACGGCGCTCAGCCCACAGATACTGTAAAGAGCATCCTTAAAAAAGAAGGCATTCTTTAATCTTTTTAAACGGATTATAAGACGGAGGTGTTTTCTTTGGAGGAATTGTTAAAAGCGATCACCAAAGGCCTTGTCGAAAACCCGGATGCCGTTACTGTTGAGGTGGATGAACCCAATGAGGAGGGCGTGATCTATTATCATCTTCACGTTGCTGAGGAGGATATGGGCCGCGTTATCGGCAAGCAGGGCAGAATCGCAAAGGCAATACGCGTTGTTATGCGTGCTGCCGCAACCAGAAACGATCAGAAGATTTCGGTAGAAATAGACTGATTTAATCAAGTTAAAATTAACCGCCTTGTCAAAGGCGGGTTTTTTTTTTTTAAAAAACGGGGG
>UQBX01000038.1 GCA_900539425.1 uncultured Oscillospiraceae bacterium
CGGCGGGCGCTTTTTGTTTAAATGTTTTATTCGGTTGCTTTTTTCTTTCTGTGGATAATGAAACGGTTGCAGGGATAAGTCCATAGCGTTGGAATTATCATTCCTATAACTTTGAAAATAAGATCCCAAATGTTGCCCTCAAGTCCTCTTGAAATGGCAAATGTGGTCATTACAGAGCCTATCCAGCCGTTTGCAAAGATTGTGAACACTACCATTATGAAGTAGAGCACCATGCTGAGCGCAGGATTTGCGTCTGCTTTGAAAGTAACTTTTCTGTTTATTATGAACGCTATCGCATATCCTACGGTGGTGGAAATAAGGTATGTATAAAGATATCCCTTTGAGTTTATGCCTATCATATTCAAAGTGGGGTTTGATATTTCCTCAACTGTCATCGCCGCAAAAACAGTGTTAAGAAGCACCATGTGCACAACAAGTTCGATTGCCGATGAACCGCCGCCGGCTATGCAGAATTTAATGAATTTCCAGATTTCAGCGTGTTTTTCTGTCCATTTTTTAAAAATGTTCTTTTTATTTTCGTCTGCCATACTGTTAACCTTTCTTATAAGAATTTTATCAACAGGATTATTATGATGATTATAGCGGCAACAATACCAACCGCCTTTTCTATCATGGGTATAGCCGCGTCCATAGTTTCGGGCGCCTTGCTTGAAAGATAATCATATACCGGTCTTGAAACTTTTGTGCCTACCAGGTATTCAAAAGTGCGTGTGTAGGTTTCGTACTCTCCCGGCTTGTTTTCATCAAGGGTGATTATTCTTACGCCTCTTTTTGTTCTGTTGCCGTAAACATTGAATCCGCTTGACTGAGTGAAACCAAGATCAACATTTTTGTATCTGCCTACAAAGCTGTTTTTGTGGTCGTGTCCTACAAACACTGCCATAACGTCGCCCTTTTCGGAAACGGCGTCAAATTCGCCCGTGTTTTCATTAGGAATTGAGGGAGGCTCACACAGCATATCGCCTTTTCTGCATGTATCTCCCAAAATATAATACTCGTTTTTGTGTGTTCTGAAAGCACGTATTGCGCCTTTGTGGCTCTTTTTTACCTGCTTTAAAACATTGTAATATTCGCACATTGGAATATGCTGAAATACTATAGACGGCACATAGCCACCGTTCTTTTCTTTCAGCTGTTCCCGTTCTTTTTTGTACCATTCAATAATTTTTGTGTCAAACGGTTCATAACCGCCGCCCTTAGCGTCTGTTCCGCTGTCAAAAAGGTACAGACAAAATGCGTCTTTGCTGCCGTCTGATGATTTTATCGGAATACAGCAAGTGCCGCCTCCGTCTATATCTTTTGTTTGATCACCTATAAATCCGGGCAGAGTTTTGTAGATATGTTCTATCTGATCTTTATTAGAAATACCTACCTGTCTGTCATGGTTTCCGAATGTAACGGCAAAAGGAATACCGCGCTTTGTAACGGGATCAAGCAGTTTTGTTATCGTTGCCGCAACTGCTTTTTCAAGTTCCTTTCCCTTGCCTTTATACGTTACTCCGTAGCCTTTTATCTGATCACCGGTGTAAATTACAAGATCAGGTTTTTCCGCTTCAACTGCTGCCTCAAGCAGTGCCATGGTATCCGGGGAAACAGCAGGTATCTCCTGCATATCGGTGATCTGCATTATTTTGAATTTTTTGTTTTTGGTGAATTTCATAATTTCTCCGTCACTTTTCATTGCTCAAAAAAGCACGGCGTTTGCTGCGCCGTGCTTTTTACCGGCGAAAGTATTTATTGCTGATTATTTTGCGCCGTGTCTTCAGACACGTTCGTAGAATATGTGGCTTTGTTTTCCGTCGGTGGTGTGTAGTATTGATTTTTATTTGCACTGTCCGGCTGAATGTTTACCTGTGGCTGCTGATACTGAGCACTGCCGCCCCACTGGTCAGCACCGTTCTGCGGCTGCTGGTATGGTGGGTTATTGCTCCACTGATTAGCACCGCTCTGCGGCTGCTGGTACGGTGGGTTGTTGTTCCACTGATTAACACCGTTCTGCGGCTGCTGATATGGTACGCCGTTATTCCACGGGTTTGCGCCCATCTGTGGATTGTAGTAAACATTCGGTTGATTTGCAGGGTTAAAGTAAACTCCCTGCTGTGCCATTTGAGCTTTTAATTTTTTAGCCTTATTTAATCTGAATATGCTTATTACAATTGCAATAATGCCCACAGCTATTATAACACCGCTTATTATTTTAACGGTAGACATCTGTGAATTGTGTTCTTCAAGAGCTGCGGGAAATGCTTCTGCTCCTTCGCAGTAAAAAGAGAGAGCAACATGAGAATCTTCAATGCCTGCAAGGTAATCTGAATAGGTGGCAATTGCGTCATTGTAATACTGCACCAATTCGGGATCAATAGAATTTAAAGGCTCTGCTTTAGCACAGAGGTTTATATAGAAATCTCCAACATATGCCGTATCATCTTCAACATAGTCATTCATTTTGGCAAAGATACTTTTATCTTCGCTAACCATCAGTGAAGCAAGATGCGCTGTGCCGTCTTCCGTATAGTAAGCAATAAGATAATAATCTTCATTAACACTTGATGTATATTCAACATAGCCGTATTTATCAATAACAAGTACCTGCCCCATGTCGTAAACATTGTTTCCGGAGCTTGGCGCTTCCTGCCCTGCTGTAACAAGGTTTGGCTTAGGTACTAATGACATAAAAGTTATCAGAATTATTCCTAAGATTGCTAATATAACTCCGGTTATTATTCCGGTTATGGCGGAGAATGAATATAAATCACTCTTGGTTTTATTCATAATTCGTCCTCTTTCTGTTTATACTATGCGGTTAATGATTTCAGCTTTCTGATTATTTTACTTCCGTGGTTCCGCCGTTGTTTGCAGAGGAAAGGCCTATCCAGCTTCTGCCGGGGTTGAGCTTGAGTTCACTGCCGTCAGCTGCTGTAAGCTTGAGAACGCCGTTTTCAACTTTCCAAGTAAAGTCTGTTACGGTTCCTGCAGAGGCAAGCTTGCCCGTTCCGCTGGTCAGTTCAAAGTTGCAGTAGGTTTCTGTTTTTCCGCTGCCTTTGTAGTCGTTCTTATCTATATATTTGGTGTCTGCGTTAAGAACAATAATGTTTTCAAAACTTACAAGCTGCTCATAGTCAGATTGATTCTGATAAAGTTTATCTGTTGTGTTGTATGTAAATGTATGACTGTCAGTGCGTGAAGAGAATTTAACTGTTATGCTGTTGCAAGGTGTCTGTGAAACAGCAGTTGCTGTTTTGTTGAAGCTTAAAGCGGAAAATCCGTTGTCATCAATATTTGTTCTGTATTCTTTGCTTTCGATTACGGATTCAAGCTTGTCGCCTACAAGAACAGCGTTGTGCGGGCTTGATTTATCGCTTGTGCGCTTGAAACAAGCGGAAGTGCTCATTCCGTCAATATTATCAACATCATTGTCTTCAATATAATCATCCGCGCCTGTGTAGTCACCCTTGCTGTGGCTCTCGCCGAAATGAATGAAAATCGAATCAAAAAGCTGTGAAAATTCAACAAAGCTGGGTCTTGCTGAACGGGTAGGACCAACCTGCTCCGGCAAATCCGTCATATCTGCGTAGAACCAAAGCATACGTGTGATTCCGCCCTCAACTTCTCCCTCAAAGATTATATCAGGAGTGTCCATATTATACTGTGGGCGTGCCTGCGGAGAGTTTTCTACTACTATTGCAACAGGTCTTTTGCCCACTGCTGATTCGTTATAGTCGGCTTCACCTGTAAGCGGGTTTGTTATTACTACGGGAGCAGCCGTTGTAGTGGTAGTTGTTTCCGGCTGAGTTGTGGGTTCTTCTTTGCCGTAAAATACTCCGAAGTAAACGGCTACTGCTATTGCAACTACTGCTATAACTGCGATAACAGCTATAATTATTTTTTTCTTTGCGGGATCTTTCACTAAATCCACCTCTTCTTCCTCATATTCATCTTTGTATTCTTCTGTATTTCTTTTTTTAACAGGAAACTCATTTAATGCGGGCTCAAGCGGCGCTTCACGCTTTGTATTGTCTGGTGCCGAAGCCGCCTGCTCTTTTTCCCTCACCTGTGTCTGATTGTTGTTAGGTTTGCTGTCTTCAGGTGATTTAGAGCCTTTGATTTCATTGAGTATCTTATCTATCTCATCATCTTTGTTAGCCATTTCTTTTCCCCTTTCCAAAATGAAATGCTCCATTCTATTACATAATAACATATACAGATAAGAAATGCACTATATTTTTTTATTTTATTGATTTTAAATACAATATATAGTAAAATTGTATTAACTTGAAAAAGGAAGTTTTAAATATGTCAAAAGCTATACCGGTTATAATAACAAATTCAAATGTGTTGCTTTATGATGAGCAGGGCGGGGAATTCAAGCCGTTTTCACTGCCGGGTATCGCAAGCAGGCCCAATATTCCTTTTTATCATTTTTACGCAAAAAAGATTGCAGAGGGGCAGCATTATTTCAAAGAATTTGTAAAAAAATATTATCAGCGCAAGCCGTCAAAAAATATTCTTGCAATTATTGTGCCGGATGATACAAGCCCGCTTGAAAGCATATTTATAAATGAGTTTTTTGTTAATTCAGGCGCCTGTAAAGCTGTTGCGCAGATGACTATGGGTCAGGCGCTTCAGAAAAACATAAATCAGTATATATCTGTTTCAAAATCAAGCAGAAATATAGTTTTGCAGTATATAAGAAACAATGAAATCCAGGCATCACGATATTATGACTGCAATGAATATAATGTTGAGCGCATAAAAGAGGACGCTAAACGCCTTCATATAGACATAGAGTATGAAAATACGCCTGTTTTTGTAAATAATTTCAATCTTAATATGGATGATTTTTTTGATATGGGCGAGGTAATTACTCCAAAGCAGTTTATGGATAAAATTGCTGCAATAGATGTTGAAAAAATTTAAAAACAAAGAATAAAAAAATCACCTTTACTAAAAATATCAGTGAGGTGATTTTTTATGAAAAAAAGCAAAAATCAAAAAGGCAAAAATAACAGGGAAGTTCAAAACAGTAAAAAGGTAATTGACCTTACATCGTATATCAGCCCTGATATGGCAAACAGCGATACTTTGGGCAGCTATACGGGCACAACTAAAAATTCTTATGAAACAGGCGAGTATGAGGAGCCGGAGCAGGATGCGGACGACCTTTAATCCTGCTTTCAAAAAAACTAAGCGGTTTGGATATCCAAACCGCTTTTTTGTATCCTTA
Organism: uncultured Oscillospiraceae bacterium; assembly: GCA_900539425.1. Classification (GTDB taxonomy): domain Bacteria; phylum Bacillota; class Clostridia; order Oscillospirales; family Acutalibacteraceae; genus Eubacterium_R. Next base: position 5,246 of record UQBX01000038.1, read on the forward strand.
TTCTTTTTAACTGAAAAAGATGGCGGCGCCAAGGCAGAGTGCAAGCGCCGCGGCGCTTAATGCCGCAAGAGAGTCTGCCGCCCTTGGGGATATGTTTATTCCCGCGTAAAGCCCTCCGCTCTTTTTTACGGTATTGTTTTTTTCGTTTTCGTTATCCATATATTTTTATCTCCTTGTGAGGTACTTCCTCATATCTATTGCGCATGCCGCAAGTATTATCGCACCTTTGATAACATAAAGCATGTTTGCGGAAACAGAAAGGAAATTAAGCCCTACAAATATAAGCTGAAGCAAAAGCACGCCTATAACTATTCCGCTGATTTTACCTGTTCCGCCAACAAACGATACACCGCCTATAACACAAGCCGCAATTGCGTCGCTTTCATAGGTAAGTCCGGTGTTAGCAGAGCATGAGGCAATACGGGCACCTTCAATAAATCCTGTTATTCCGTACATAACGCCTGCAAGCACAAATACTGCCACTATAGTTGCAAAAACATTTACACCGGATACATTGGCGGCTTCTTCGTTGGATCCTACCGCAAACATATTTTTGCCGAATTTGGTTTTGTTCCAAACCACCCACATCAAAGCGGTAAGCAAAGCGGAGTACAGCACATATTTCGGCACGGCAACACCGCCTATTGTAAACAGCGTGCCGCGGATAAATTCCGTGTATGATTCATCAAGTCCGGAAAGGGTCTGACCGTTGTTTGTACCCGTCATCAGGTACATAAGCACCAGACCGAAAACAATCAGCTGTGTGGAAAGCGTAACTATAAACGGGTGAAGCTTGAATTTAGCAACGAAAAAGCCGTTTACAAGGCCTACTGCCCCGCCTATTGCAATTACAATAAGAAAAACTGCCCACAGAGGCATTACGCCGAGGTCGGGAAACATTTTGTTGGGGTAACCTGCCATCTGCAGCAGTGACGCGCCGACACATGCTGTAAGTCCAACTACTCGCCCTGCCGAAATATCAGTACCGGTCAGAACTATGCATCCCGCAACACCAAGAGCTATCGGCAGTTTTGATGCTGTGAGGGAAATAATATTTATTATTGAAGGCAGAGAAAGAAACGAGGGCACTTTTATCGCTATAAAAATAATCGCCGCCGCAATTATTATATACATGGCGTTATTCAGAATAAAATCCGCTGCCGCTCTTCTTCTGTCAGCCGGCGGCATTGCCCTCAGTCCTCCCAAAGGTGTATCTTTATTTGATTCAGGCATGGAATCACTCCTTAAACATATTTTGCTGCAAGCGTCATTATTTCTTCCTGCGTAGCGGTCTTTGCATCCGTTTCGCCCGCAAGGCGCCCTCCGCTCATAACAAGTATCCTGTCGCAAACACCAAGCAGTTCCGGCATTTCGGAGGAAACCATCAGAACTATTTTGCCGCGCGCGGCAAGGTCATTTATCAGTTTATATATTTCATATTTTGCCCCTACGTCAATTCCTCTTGTAGGTTCGTCAAGAAGCAGTACGTCCGGCTCTGTCAGCAGCCATCTCCCAAGAATTACTTTCTGCTGATTTCCGCCTGAGAGAACGCCTATTTTTGTTTCCTGATCAGGGGTTTTTATTCTGAGCTTCTCAATCAGTTGCGCAACGCTTTCTTTCATCTTTTTATCGCTTAGAAACGGCCCTGCGGAAAATTTTTTCAGGCTTGATATCACAGCGTTTTCACGGATGTTCAGTATGGCAAAAATACCTGTTGCTCTGCGTTCCTCTGTCAGCAGAGCAAAACCGTTTTTCACTGATTCTCTGGCATTTCTGTTTTTTACTTCAGTGCCGCACAGGTATATGTTGCCGCTTTTTCTTGTGTTTATTCCAAATATCGTTTCAAGCAGTTCAGTTCTGCCGGAGCCGTCAAGTCCTGCTATGCCAAGTATTTCACCACGCCTTGCTGTAAAAGAAACATCGTAGAGCTTTTTATACTGGGCACTCAGACCGTTCACCGTAAGAAATGTTTCGCCGGGTGTGTTCGTCTTTTCCGGATATCGGTTCTTTAGTTCGCGGCCAACCATCAGGCGTATTATCTCATCGGTTGTGAGCTCGTTTGCAGGCTTTGTGGCAATATGCTTTCCGTCCCTCATTACAGTAACTTCATCGGAAATTCTTAAAATCTCTTCCATTTTATGGGAAATATAGATTATTCCGCATCCTTTTTTCTTTAAAGACGCAATTATTCCGAACAGCATTTCAGCCTCGGCATCAGTCAGAGATGATGTCGGTTCGTCAAATACAATTACTTTTGCGTTATATGAGACTGCCTTGGCTATTTCCGCCATCTGCCTTTGTGAAACAGGCATTTTGCCCATTACGGATCTTGGGTCTATATCAAGACCTAAAGTATCGAATACGCTTTTTGACTGCTCATACATTCTCTTTTCGCTTGTGAGCGGTATGAATTTTGAAACTGTCGGCAGGCGGCCGAGCCACATGTTATCCATTACACTGCGTTTAAGTGCCTGATTTAGCTCCTGGTGTACCATTGCCACCCCGTTTTCAAGCGCTTCTTTAGAGTTCCTGAAATTTACTTCTTCGCCGTTTAAAAAGATTTTTCCGCTGTCTTTTGCATATACGCCGAACAGACATTTCATAAGCGTTGATTTGCCTGCGCCGTTTTCACCCATAAGCGCATGAACAGTGCCCGCATTTACTGTTATTGAAACACCGTCAAGCGCTTTTACACCGGGAAAGCTTTTTGTAATTCCTTCCATTTTAAGCAGTACATTGTTTTTGTTCATAAAAGCACTTCCGTTTTATTCTCCTGTATATACTGAGTAGGGTACATTCACTCTCCAGTCTCCCACTGTGTTTTCAGTATCAAGACCGGTGAGCGGAGGAGCGGAGGAGTTGAAATTATCTATAATAGTTTTAATGGCTTTTGCCATGCCTTCGCCGTCCTGCTTAATAGTGCCCGCCATTGAGCCGTCCGCTATTTTAGATTTTGCGGCATCTGTAGCGTCAATTCCGAAAACGGGTATTACAACAGAGCCCTCTCCCTTGTTATATCCTGCGCTTTGAAGTGCAGATACAGCGCCTAAAGCCATCTCGTCATTATTTGCAATTACAAGTTCCACCATATTGTTTCCGGAGGTACTGTGTTTGGCAAGTATGGTACTCATATAATTGGTTGCCGCCGCGGAAGACCAGTTTCCGTCTTGGTCAACAAGATATTTGTTTGTGTTGCCGGCGTCATAAAATTCAATTGCGGGTTTTCCCGCTTCTTGCAAAATGGCGTTGCAGTCCTCAACGGCGTACTGCGTTCTTGCAATTGCCTCAAGGTTGCCCTCCTGACCTTTAAACATTACATAACTTATCTTTCCGTCTTTGTTAAGGTCATATTTGTCATAATTCTCCAGCAGGTAGTTTCCTATCATTTCTCCCTGCATATGGCCTGCCATTTCATAATCAGTTCCCACGAACACGCATTTTTCATAGCTTGATACAACGCTTTCGTCCACAGAACGGTTAAAGAATATTACGGGTATATTTTGCGCTTTTGCAAGGTTTACTATATTTTGCGCAGCGTCGTTTGATCCGGTGTCAACCACGTTTACTACAAGCAGGGACGAGCCTTTTGCAATGGCTGTGTGAACCTGTTCAGTCTGAGTTGTCTGACTGCTGTTTGCGTCATAATCGTTGTAGTTAAGACCGGCTTCACTCAGTATTCTGTCAAGCTCTGCGCGAACTCCTGAGATATAGGTGTCGCTGAAGGTGTAGTAGAGTACGGATATTTCACCTTTGCCTGAAGTTGAAGTGTCCCCTGAACACGCAGTAAGGCAAAATACGGCAAAAAGTATCGCTGTTATAAATGCTGTAATTTTTTTCATTTGTATCACTCTGTTTCAATATGTTAATTTAGGCGCAGTTGCCTTTCATATTTAATATTGCCAATAATTTTTCAATGAACCAATCAATTTTTTTATTCATAAAATTTATTTAAAATTGATTTTTTAGCTGAAAAAATAAAGAAAAGCGCTCCGCCTGAGCGGAGCGCTTTCTTTTTATCTTATATTTAATTATTCGTCATTTTTTTTCGAAATCAGATTTCGCCTGTATGCACTTGGGGAATATCCCGTTTTCTGCTGAAAAGCGGATGAAAAATGGTATGCACTGTAATATCCCAAAGTATCGGCAATTTCTATTATTGACATTGATGTTTTTTCAAGTATCTGCTTTGCCTTTTCTATTTTTAGGTCTGAGATATACTGCTTGGGAGATACATGAAGAGAATCATTAAAGATCTGATGTATCCTGCGGGATGATACATTAAAGAAATTCGCTATTTCGGTAACTGTTATGCGCGAGTAAAGCTTTTGCTGAATATATGTGCAAACCTCAGAAAGCTTTACACTGTGTGCTGCAGATGCGGGCTTTTCAACATATTTAAGAGTGAGATTGAAAAAATAATGCCTGAATACAGAGTTAATATAGTCAATCTCGTTCGGAAATTCTCTGCCCACGTCAAGAAGCTCATTAAATAGTTCGCATTCATGCTCCGAAACATCAGTTGTATATATTTTATCGGTTTTTACTTTCAGAGGCGAATAGCAGAGGAAATCCACCCAAAAATATTTCCATATCTTATGTGTACTGCGGTATTCTTTAAGCTTTTTTCTCTTAACTATAATATAAGAGTTTTTCGGCAGAAAAATCTTTTCGCCGTCAACCGTTTCAAGACGGCCTACTCCCTCAACTGTGCGAATAAAGCAGTACATGTCTTTTAATGAAAGAGAATCGTCTTCTGACATCTCATATCTGTAAAATTCATCTGCCGTTACGCTCCAGGCCGCTGCAACAACATCTTTGTTTTTAGGGAAAACCAGATTTGAAGTGTAAAACCAAGTGCACTGATACATAATTATCACCCTTAGAATCCCGAAAGTAATAAAATAAATCAAGCAATAGTGCTTTGTAAAGGCATTTTCCGCTGAAAAACTCAACAGTTATTTGCTGATTTTTATTACATTTCTGAATTTTAGTGTAAATTTTAAAAATAACGGTCTGTTTTTATTTTAGGTGAATTTATTATATCATAATTCATTCTGCATTGCACACGTATTTATAAAAAGTTTATAAATGCTCTCAAAATAAATTATTTAAAGCTAAAGCGGCTCTTAGCTATTAGATTATATAAAAATGAAGAAATATAGAAGATATTCGGACTTAAATGCGGTAAATGGTCTGCTTTGCTAAAAATAAATTTGCCTTCCTTGAATTCCTTCCTGCTTTCCTTGTAATTAATTATATTAAACGACAAATTACATTGCTGAAAACTCATATTGCATACTAAATACAAAATATTGCAAAATTAGAAAATTTTGATAAATGTGTTGACAAAAACTTGCACAGATGGTATGATTATATCAGTTAGTCGCAACTAACTTATTTTTTGTTATGTCAGTTAGTTAAGACTAACTATCAGCCGCTGTTTTAACAGCGGAACAGGCAGGGCGCCGGATGCTCCTTCAGAACTTCTTTGTACCCGGAAATGCAAAATACACTCTCCCTCATATTTTGCCTTTTATTTCCGGCGCCCTTTATATCAAATACTAATAATCCCCGGTGACTTTATGATTGAAAAATATCTTATTGAGCATTGTTCGCCAACACTGGCATCTATCAAAACCGCTAATCTTTTTTCTGTTTCACTTGAAAAAGAAAAAGATGCTGAAACACAGCTGCAGAGATGGGGAAGTCTTCTGTATGAAAAAGGGATAGAACTCGTTGTTATAAGGCTTTGTGAAAAACGCGCGCTCGTTTATGTTTTTCGCCGCAGTATGCTTGTAAAAGATCTTGGCAGGCAGGGTGTTTTTGATTTTCTGAACAAATACGGTTATAACAGTCTTGACCCTGATGAAGCACTGTGCAGACTTGCTTACCGCATAAGATGCAGCCAGGAGTTTCCGCATGAGATAGGTGTGTTCCTCGGCTATCCGCTTAATGACGTCAAGTGCTTTATCAGATACGGAGGAAGAAACTGCAAATGCTCCGGATGCTGGCAGGCGTATTCGAATGAAGAAGAGGCACTGCGTATTTTCAGTAAGTACAGCAAGTGCAGAGCAGTATATAAAAAGAAGTGGCAAAGCGGCAGGTCTGTTATGGAACTGACTGTTGCCGCATGAAATAAAAAATTATAAATAAAAAGACCGGCACATCGAGCG
>UQBX01000039.1 GCA_900539425.1 uncultured Oscillospiraceae bacterium
TGACCCGCGCTTTTTTTGTTTAAATAATAATCAAGGCTTATTCATAATTTATTTTCAAAAAAAGTGTTGACAAACGTGGTAAATGGATATAATATAAATAATGTAATTAGCACTCGGGTTAATAGAGTGCTAACGCAAAAACAAAGGCGGTGGAAAGGTTGATAGGTGAAAGGCAGGCGGCAATATTAGCGCTGATTATTGACAGCTATATAAAAACGGGCGAGCCTATCGGCTCAAAAACCATTGCCGGGCTTTTGCCCTATAAGATTTCCAGCGCAACCATAAGAAATGAAATGGCGTATCTTTCCGAACTCGGCCTGCTTGAACAGATGCACACAAGCGGCGGCAGAATTCCGAGTAAAGCGTCTTTCAGATATTATGTAGATAATCTTATGATTCCCAAAATGCCCGATGAATACGAAAAGCAGCAGATCAATGAACTCCTTTCCGTAAATGCGGGCGATCCGGAAAGATTACTGCATGACGCGTCGCTGATCTTGGCGCAGGAAACAAATTGCGCCGCATTTTATGATACTGTAAAAGACAGTTATGACTGCGTTCAGGGCGCTGAACTTATTCCGGCGGGCAACAACAAGGCAATGATAGTTATGCTTTCCGTTGGCGGAAAGATAAGATCATCTGTTTGCAAGCTCAGCTGCCCGGCAGACGATGAGTTCAAAAAATTGTTTTACTTTATTACACGTAAATACTTTACGGGCACAGCGCTTAAAGATGTAAATCTTGCGCTGCTGCAAAACACGGTGCCGGATCTCGGCGCAAGGGTGTTTGATATGCTTCCCGCCCTTACAAGTCTTTGCTCCCTGTGTGCTGAAGCGTATAACGGTTCTCTTGAGTTTGAGGGAGAAACAAATCTTCTTTCCCACAAGGAATTGGGAGATAAGGTTTATAAAATACTTTCATTTTTCGCTTCACGCTCACAAATACGCTCAGCAATTGAGCAACTTGCCAGAAACGGCAGGGAAATGCAGTTGTTTATAGGTGATGAGAATCCTCATCCGATGCTGAAAAACACTGTTACTCTTGTTTCTAAATTCAGCTACAACAACAGCCAGACGGCAGTATTAGGCATTATAGGCTCGTCAAGAATTGATTACGCAACCGTTCTTCCCAGAGCTGAATATATAATGAACACAGTAAAAAAATATCTCCGAGAGGGAGGCGCTTCATTTGAATAAAAAAGAAAAGGATACTGAAAAAAAGCCAAAGCAGAAAGCTCAGGCTAAAGAGGAAACCTCAAAGGCAAATGAAACAGAAGAAAAAGAGGAAGATGTAAAAAAAGAGGAAAAGGATCCTGTTCAGCAGGAACTTGATGACACTAAAGACAGATTGCTTCGCTTGACTGCGGAATATTCAAACTATAAAAGGCGCAGCGAAAAGGAAAAACAGGACGCTTATGTTTACGCTAAATCAGACACCATTAAAGCACTGCTGCCTGTTATAGACAATCTTGAAAGAGCGCTTGCAAACGAAACAAAAGATTATGACGCGTTAAAAAAAGGCGTGGAAATGACTTTCGATAATCTCACCGCAATCCTTGAAACGCTTGGCGTTGAGGTTTTTGGTGAACCGGGAGACATTTTTGATCCTAATCTTCACAATGCCGTTATGCATGTTGAGGATGAGGAGCATAAAAACGGAGAAATAGTTGATGTTTTCCAGAAGGGGTATAAGATAGGTGATAAGATCGTCCGCCCCGCAATGGTTAAATCAGCAAATTAATTAATAAATAAAGTATATTTTACGAAAGGAAGATATATTATGGCAAAGATCATTGGTATTGACTTAGGTACAACAAACAGCTGCGTAAGCGTTATTGAGGGCGGCGAACCCGTAGTAATCCCCAACGCAGAAGGCGCAAGAACAACTCCGTCAGTAGTTGCTTTCAGCAAAGACGGCGAAAGAATGGTAGGCAACGTTGCAAAGCGTCAGGCTATCACAAACCCGGAAAGAACAATAAGCTCTATCAAGAGACATATGGGTTCCGACTATAAAGTAAATATAGACGGCAAGGCATATACCCCTCAGGAGATTTCAGCTATCATTCTTCAGAAGCTTAAAACAGACGCAGAGAGCTATCTCGGCGAAAAAGTTACAGAGGCTGTTATCACCGTTCCCGCATACTTTACGGATGCACAGCGTCAGGCAACAAAAGACGCCGGCAAGATTGCAGGCCTTGATGTAAAGAGAATTATCAACGAGCCCACAGCTGCTGCTCTTGCTTTCGGTATCGATAAGGAAGAAGACCAGAAAGTTATGGTTTATGACCTTGGCGGCGGTACATTCGATGTATCTATCATTGAAATGGGCGACGGCGTTCAGGAAGTTCTTGCAACAGCAGGTAATAACCGTCTCGGCGGTGATGATTTTGATAAGAAAGTTATGGACTGGATCGTTTCTGAGTTCAGAAAGACAAACGGCATAGACCTTTCAAATGATAAAATGGCTATGCAGCGTGTTAAGGAAGCTGCAGAAAAGGCAAAGATCGACCTTTCCGGTATGACTACTGCCCAGATTTCACTTCCTTTCATTACTCAGGACGCAACAGGCCCGAAACACCTTGAGATGACTCTTTCAAGAGCTCAGTTCAACCAGATGACTGCAGACCTTGTTGAAAAGACAATGGGTCCTGTTCGTCAGGCTATGCAGGACAGCGGTCTTTCAATGAACGAGATCGATAAAGTTCTTCTTGTAGGCGGTTCAACAAGAATTCCTGCAGTTCAGGAAGCTATTGAAAAATTCAGCGGCAAAAAGCCTTTCAAGGGCATCAACCCCGATGAGTGCGTTGCAATGGGCGCAGCTCTTCAGGGCGGTGTTCTCGGCGGTGATGTTAAGGGACTTCTTCTTCTTGACGTTACTCCGCTTTCACTTGGTATTGAAACAATGGGCGGTGTAAATACCGTTATCATTGAAAGAAATACAACTATTCCTACCAAGAAATCTCAGATATTCTCAACTGCGGCTGATAACCAGACTTCTGTTGAAGTTCATGTTCTTCAGGGTGAAAGACAGTTTGCAAAGGATAACAAGACTCTCGGTATGTTCCATCTTGACGGAATTCTTCCGGCACGCCGCGGTGTTCCGCAGATCGAAGTTACTTTCGATATTGACGCAAACGGCATCGTTCATGTTTCAGCTAAAGACCTCGGCACAGGCAAAGAGCAGCATATCAGCATTACCGCTTCTTCAAATATGAGCAAAGAAGATATTGATAAGGCTGTTAAAGAGGCAGAGCAGTTTGCAGAGGAAGATAAGAAGAGACGTGAGGCTGTTGACCTTAAAAACTCAGCTGAACAGCTTGCTTATCAGACCGAACAGCTTATCTCAGAAAACGGTGATAAATTCTCAGCAGATGATAAGTCAGCTCTTGAAACAAAGTGCAACACACTTAAAGAAGCTCTCAAGGGAGATAATTTAGACGCTATCAAGTCCGCTCAGGATGATCTCCAGAGTAAGTTCTATGAGGTTTCACAGAAGCTTTATCAGGCAGCTCAGGCGGCACAGGGTGCTCAGGGCGCTCAGCCGGGTGCAGATCCTAACGCACAGCAGGGCGGCAACGACGGATATACAGACGCTGATTTCACAGAAGTAGACGATAACTGATAAAGCACAAGGCTTTTTCTCCATTAAGTAAGGTGGCGGAATTTCATATTCCGTCACCTTAAATACGATTCACAGGGAGGAAAATATGGCAGAAGCAAAACGTGATTACTATGAAGTCCTCGGCGTTCAAAAGGGCGCAACAGAGGACGAAATAAAGAAAGCATACAGAAAAACAGCTAAAAAATATCATCCCGATCTTCATCCTGATGATAAGGAAGCTGAGGAAAAATTTAAAGAGTGCAACGAGGCATATGAGGTGCTTTCAGACCCTCAGAAAAAGGCGCGCTACGATCAGTTTGGATTTGCAGGTGTAGATCCCAACTACGGTGCCGGTCAGGGTGCCGGCGGCTATGGCGGCGGCTTTGGGTTTGACGGTGATATTGACCTCGGAGATATATTCGGATCTATTTTCGGCGGCGGCTTCGGCGGAGGTTTCGGCGCCAGCAATCCTAACGCACCCCGCAAGGGCAGAGATATTCAGGTAAGTATAACTCTGACTTTTGAGGAAGCTGCAAAGGGCTGTAAAAAAGAAATAGAAGTTCCCCGTGTAGAGGACTGCAGTGAGTGCGGAGGCACAGGTGCCGCAAAGGGCACATCAGCCAAAACCTGTTCAAACTGCGGCGGTAAGGGTTATATAAATGTTCAAAACAGAATGGGCTTTACCGTGGTTACCCAACAACGTACTTGCAATGTATGCGGCGGTCGTGGTAAAATAATAGAAACACCGTGTCATAAATGCGCGGGTAAGGGTAAGGTAAGGCTTAAAAAGAAACTTTCTGTTGATATTCCGGCAGGTATTGACGAATCAAGAATCATCAATCTCCGCGGTATGGGCGACAGCGGTATGAACGGCGGCCCTGCGGGAGATCTTAAAGTGATAGTCAAGATCAAGCCGCATAAATTCCTCAGACGTGAGGGCTACGATGTTTGGTATGAAAAGCATGTTTCCATGGTAGAGGCTGCTTTGGGTGCTGAACTTCAGGTTCCCACACTTGACGGCGACGTTAAGTATAATATGCCGGCAGGTACTCAGCCTAATGACGTTTTTAAGCTCAAAGGCAAAGGTATTCAGAGACTTAATTCCGTTGGCAGGGGAGATCAGCTTGTAAGAATTATAGTTGATATTCCTAAGAGTCTTACCTCTCAGCAAAAAGAACTGCTCAAAGAGTTTGATAAATCCTATGTTGCCCCCAAAAATCAGGGCAAAGAGGGATTTTTCGATAAATTTAAAAAGAAGTAAAAAAGCGGTTATAATAATTAACAGAGCCGTGACGCGTGAGGTTGATACCGTCCTGAGCACGTTCAGGCGCGTAATACTTCGGAGAGGGATAATCTTATGGAAAACAAAAAGTACAGGATCGCAGTGGCGGGCACCGGTTATGTAGGGCTTTCAAACGCCGTACTGCTTGCCCAGCACAACTCAGTTTATGCCGTTGATATTGTTGAGGATAAGGTCAAACTTATCAATGATCGCAAATCGCCCATTGTGGATGATGAAATTTCTAAATATCTTGAGGAAAAAGATCTTGATCTTACCGCTACAACAGACGGCGCAAAGGCTTATTCACAGGCCGATTTTGTAATTATTTCCACACCCACCGATTATGACGCACAGAAAAACTATTTCAACACCTCATCTGTTGAGGCGGTTATAGATCTGGTTTTAAGTGTTAATAAAGATGCCGTTATGGTTGTAAAATCAACCGTGCCGGTAGGCTACACAAAATCACTTGCTGAAAAATATCCGGGCGCAAACATTATTTTCAGCCCCGAATTTTTAAGAGAGGGCAGAGCTCTTTACGATAATCTTTACCCCAGCAGGATAATAGTAGGTTTCGACAAGGAAAATGAAAAGCTTGAAAAAGCGGCTCATACTTTTGCGTCGCTTCTTCAGCAAGGCGCTATAAAAGAAAATGTTCCCGTTCTCTTCACAAAGCCAACAGAAGCGGAAGCCGTAAAACTTTTTGCTAATACTTATCTTGCACTTCGTGTAAGTTATTTCAACGAGCTGGACACTTATGCCGAGATCCATGGCCTTGATACAAAAGAGATTATTGAGGGCATAGGCCTTGATCCCAGAATTGGTTCTCATTACAACAATCCGTCATTCGGTTACGGCGGATACTGTTTGCCAAAGGACACAAAACAGCTGCTTGCCAACTATGAGGATGTTCCGGAAAATCTTATCCGTGCAATAGTTGAATCAAACAGAACAAGAAAGAATTTTATTTCTTCTCGTGTTCTTCAGAAGGCGCACCACAGCGCAGATAATATTGCAACTGTCGGCGTTCACAGGCTTACAATGAAGTCGAATTCTGATAATTTCCGCCAGAGTTCTATCCAGGGCGTTATCAAGCGCATAAAGGGTGAGGGCGCAAATGTTATTATTTATGAGCCCACTCTTGAGGATGGCAGTCTTTTCTACGGAAATAAAGTTGTAAATGATCTTGATGAATTCAAAAAGCTCAGCAATGTCATTATAGCAAACAGAATGAGCAGTGAGCTTGAGGATGTTGCCGATAAGGTATATACAAGAGATATTTATAACAGAGATTAATTTAATAAGATAAAGCGCTTCGCGTTTGCGGAGCGCTTTTTTTATGTCAAATTTTATTTGAAATGAGCGAAAAATTTCACACAAATCACATATTATTTTACTTTCATATTACGCCGTTTTATATTTTCTTTTATATTGTGCTGTTATATTGAAAGAGGCGGCGGGAAAAATAAAACAGATAATAAAAATAAAATAATTTATGCACCCGCAGCTTAAAGAATATTTTGAAGGAGATTTTTATGAAAAAAATAATATCATTATTTGCGGCAGTTATGATTATTGCAAGTATATTTGCAGGCTGCGGAGCAGGCAGCTCATCAAAAATTAATGTGATGACTCGTGAGGAGGGCTCCGGCACAAGAAGCGCCTTTATTGAGCTTTTCGGTATTGAAACAGAGGACGAAAGCGGGGAAAAAATTGATAATACAATAGTAACGGCAGAAACTACAAACAGTACCTCCGTTATGATGACTTCAGTGGCGGGAGATCCGTCCGCGATAGGTTATATATCCATGGGCTCGCTCAATGAGAGCGTTCGTGCTCTTCAGATAGACGGAGTTGACGCAACGGTTGAAAACATAAAAAACGGAACCTATAAAGCTTCAAGGCCGTTCAATATTGCGGTCAAAGACGATGTTTCCGAAACGGCGAAAGATTTTATCAGCTTCATAATGAGCAGCGAGGGGCAGAAGGTTGTTGAGGAAAACGGTTATATTTCACAAGGCAGCAGCGGCTCATACAGCGGCACTAAACCGTCCGGCACAGTTACGGTAGCAGGTTCGTCTTCCGTTACTCCCGTTATGGAAAAGCTCAAAGAGGCATATGCTCAGGTAAATCCGAATGCAAGTATAGTAGTTCAGCAGAGCGATTCAACAACAGGCATTACTTCCGCAATTGACGGAGTGTGTGATATAGCTATGGCGTCAAGGGAACTCAAGGAAAGCGAGATTTCGGCAGGGCTGAAATCAACAACAATTGCTTTAGACGGAATAGCTGTAATAGTAAATCTTGATAACCCCGTAACCTCTCTTACAAGCGATGAGGTAAAAGCAATCTACACAGGTGAAAAAACCGAATGGTAACTAATAAAATTAAAGATTATGTAATGCGAGCGGTATTTTTTATTGCCGCTTGTCTAAGCGTTCTTGCAGTGGCGCTTATATGCTGGTTCATATTTTCAAACGCTTTTCCCGCTATAAGCGAAATAGGCGTAGGCGAATTCCTTTTCGGCACAGTATGGAAACCGCTTAATAATAAATTCGGCATTTTTCCCATGATAATCGGAAGCCTTTATGTTACTGCAGGCGCAGTGGCAATGGGTGTGCCTGTCGGCGTCCTTTCAGCTGTTTATATGGCAAGATATTGCCCTGCAAAACTATATAAGATAATGAAACCTGCCGTTGATCTTCTGGCGGGTATACCGTCTGTTGTATATGGATTTTTCGGCCTTGTTGTGATAGTGCCCGCAGTCAGACAGCTTTTCGGTGGCGGCAAAAGTGTATTTACGGCATCTCTTTTGCTTGCAATTATGATATTGCCAACTGTTATAAGTGTTTCAGAAGCGTCTATCAGAGCCGTTCCGCAAAGCTATTATGAGGGCGCGCTTGCGCTTGGCGCAACAAAGGAGCGTTCTTTGTTCGGCGTTTCATTGCCCGCCGCAAAATCGGGCATTTCTGCGGGGATAATACTCGGTATTGGTAGAGCAATAGGCGAAACTACTGCCATAGTAATGATAGCGGGAAATCAGCCGATTATACCGCAAAGCATCTTTAGCGGTGTGAGAACACTAACTACGAATATCATCCTTGAAATGGGTTATGCCCAGGATCTGCACAGAGAGGCGCTCATAGCCACGGCGGCAGTTCTTTTTGTATTCATTCTGTTGATAAATTTGTTGTTTTCCGCGCTGAAAGGCAGGGAACATAATATATGAAAAATAATACTGTTAATAAAATAAGCTTTAAGCAAAAAGCAATGATGTATAAAAAACGCCCTAAATCACTTGCTCTGGCGCTTGCAGTCTTTCTCTGCGCGCTTATCAGCTGTGCTGTGGTAGTTTTTCTCGTCAGTTATATTCTTGTTAAAGGCGTACCCAATCTTTCAGCCCGCCTTTTTGAATGGGAATATAACTCGGAAAACGTGTCAATGATGCCGTCAATAATAAATACGCTGATATATACTGCGGCGTCACTTGTAATTGCAGTTCCTGCCGGTGTTTTTGCGGCTATTTATCTTGCGGAATATTCACGGCGGGGAAATGTGTTTGTGCGTATTATCCGTGTTACCGCCCAAACGCTTTCGGGTATACCGTCAATAGTTTACGGTCTTTTCGGCTATCTTATGTTTTGCGTTTACCTTAAACTGGGATATTCCATGCTTGCGGGCACTCTGACACTTGCTATTATGATACTTCCGCTTATTATGAGAACAACGGAAGAGGCGCTATGCGCAGTACCTGATTCGTACAGAGAGGCAAGTTACGGCCTTGGCGCGGGAAAACTGCGCACGGTATTCAAGGTTATATTGCCAAGCGCAATGCCGGGCATATTATCAGGAATAATTCTCGGAATCGGCAGAATAGTGGGAGAAACAGCCGCTCTTATTTACACAGCGGGTACTGTTGCCGGAGTTGTTACAAAGTTAACTGATTCGGGCAGAACTTTATCCGTGCACATGTATGCATTGCTTTCAGAAGGTCTTTATACAGAAGAAGCGTATGCAACCGCAGTGGTGCTTCTTGCTGCGGTGATAATAATAAATGCTGTTTCAAGTCTTATCGCCGGCGGTATTTCAAAAAAGGAGGGTAAAAAAGATGACGCCTAAGTTTTCAATCAAAAATCTTGATCTTTTTTACGGCGACTTTCAGGCACTTAAAAATATTGATCTTGATATTGAGCAGGGAGAGGTAGCGGCATTTATAGGGCCGTCAGGCTGCGGTAAATCCACACTTCTCAAAACGCTGAACAGAATGAACGATCTTGTTGATTCCTGCCGTATCACCGGGGATGTGCTTCTTGACGGCAAAAACATATATTCACATGATACAGATGTGAATGAGCTAAGAAAAAAAGTAGGAATGGTGTTTCAAAAGCCCAATCCTTTTCCCATGAGTATTTATGACAATATTGCGTTCGGCCCGCGCACTCATGGCATTCATAAAAAAAGCCAGGTGGATGAAATAGTTGAAAAATCACTCAAAGCTGCGGCGATATGGGATGAAACAAAGGACAGACTGAAAAAATCTGCTCTCGGCCTTTCGGGCGGTCAGCAGCAGAGGCTCTGTATTGCACGCGCGCTTGCGGTTCAGCCTGAAGTGATACTTATGGATGAGCCTACCTCGGCGCTTGATCCTATTTCAACATCAAAAATAGAACAGCTTATCGGCAGTCTGAAAGAGAAATATACTATAGTTATAGTTACGCATAATATGCAGCAGGCAGCCCGCGTGTCTGATAAAACGGCGTTTTTCCTGCTCGGGGAAATTATCGAGTACGCTGACACTGAAAAGATTTTTAACGCACCTGAAAATGAGAAAACAAAGGCATATATTTCAGGCAGATTCGGATAATGCTCTTTACTTTGTGTGTGTTTGGTGTTAATATAAGTCTGCTGAGAAGCAGACTTCGTTTTTTGCCTTAAAATTCATTATAGGGAAGTATCATTTATATGGCACATCCGATAAAGCATTATATAACTATCACAAAACACCGCCACAGGGTAATGGTGCATTGTTTTAAAGCGGGAATACCATTGCAGGGTCTTTTTCACGATCTGTCTAAATATTCCCCAACTGAATTCATACCGGGCGCAAAGTATTATTTAGGAAACCGATCTCCCAATGAAGGGGAAAGGGCGGAAAAGGGCTATTCCGCCGCATGGCTTCATCATAAGGGAAGAAACCGCCACCATTATGAGTACTGGATGGATTACAGTTCAAAAACAAAGCGCCTTGAGCCGGTTGAGATGCCGCTGAAATATGTTAAGGAAATGTTTTGCGACCGTGTTGCCGCAAGCAAGATATATCAGGGCAAAAATTACACCACTGCTCACCCTCTGCAGTATTTTTCAAATGCAAAATCAAGGATTATTATGCATCCCAATACCGCGGCACTGCTTGAAAAATTGCTTGTAATGCTTAAAGAAAAAGGCGAAAAAGAAACATTCAGATATTTAAGAAGCCTTAAATAATTAAATATTCATAATCAAATCCCGCAGGATGAATTTTACAGCGGGATTTTTTTGTGCTGACAGGGTGAATTTTTAGCTTTTACATTGTAAAATATTAATGTAAACGATAACTGCTTTTGAAAAAATTTATAATAAATAAAAAATATCTCTGCGTTACCTATTGCTTGTTACGCCGCGTAATGCTCTATAATAACGGCAAGGAGGTTGATAATATGTGTCAATATACTACCGGTGAAATAGCAAAACTCTGCGGTGTGTCCGTAAGAACTGTGCAGTATTATGATTCTAAGAATATTCTGAATCCGTCAGCCGTTACTGAAGGCGGCAGGCGCATCTATAACGAGGAGGACGCTAAAAAGCTCCAAACGATATGTATGCTCAAAGCACTTGGGCTGAAACTTCAGTCAGTAAAAGATATTATGGAAAGCGAAAATCCCAAAGAACTTTTGCTCGTATTGCTTGACGAACAGGCAAAGCAGATAAAAGGCGATATTGAGAACAGGCAAAATCAGCTTGAATCAATAAAGATTGTGCAGAAAAATATTCTTGATAATGATCTTGTATCTGTAAATTCACTTGAGGATATTGAGCGTATTGCAAACAGCAATAAAAGGCTAAAAAAAGCGCGGATTATAATGCTTTCAATAGGAATATTCATGGATGTTATTCAATTAGCAGCAATCATTGTGTGGATAGTGCAGGGCATATGGCAGTATTATGCCGCCGCAATGGCAGTTTCAGTTGTTTTCGGCATTATCCTGACAGCCTTTTACTACAACAGCACGGAATATATTTGCCCTAAGTGCGGGGCTCAGTTCAAACCGCCGCTTAAAAGCTTTCTGTTCTCTGCACATACACCGAAAACAAGAAAGTTAAAATGCCCCAAATGCGGCACAGTAGGCTTTTGCGCTGAAACAGCGGCAGAGAAAAAGTAAATACGCCAAAGAGAAATCAAAGGTTCACGCATTATTGTAAAATAAAAAGCCC
>UQBX01000040.1 GCA_900539425.1 uncultured Oscillospiraceae bacterium
AAGTTTTGCTTCCGCCGTGTTTTTATATCTTTTACTTATTGAATCTGTATCCTTTGCCCCAAACGGTGTGTATAAAATCTATAGTTGGGTCAACTTCTTTTATTTTATCTCTTATTCTGTTTACATGTACGGTGATAGTTGAGGTTTCGCCGATTGAATCGTAATTCCATATTTCGTTAAAAAGCTCTTCTTTGCTGTAGACTGTATCCGGGCTTGATGCAAGAAAATAAAGCAGGTCAAATTCTTTGTTGGTCAAAACCAGTTCGCTGCCGTTTACAAAAGCACGGCGTGATTTTCCGTCAAGTTTCAGTCCGCCGATCTCTATTGTTTTGGCATTGTTGTTTTCGTTTTTAGCGGTCAGCCTTTCATATCTGCTGATATGGGCTATAACACGGGCTACAAGTTCTTTGGGCGAAAACGGCTTAACTATGTAATCGTCCGCACCGTAGCCGAGACCGGTAATTTTATCAAGATCTTCCTTTTTTGCGCTTACAAGTAAAATAGGAATATCCTTTTTTTCCCTGACTTTTCTGCATACTTCCATTCCGTCAATGCCAGGCAGCATGATGTCAAGTAAAATAAGGCTGAAATTTTCATTCAGTGCTTTTTCAAGACCGGCGTTTCCGTTTGCCGCAGTGGAAACCTCAAATCCGTTTGCTTCAAGATAATCTTTCTCTAAAGTGCATATGTTAGCATCATCTTCAATTATCAGTATCTTTTTCATTGTCCTTTACCTCCGGTTCTTCTGTTTTTGGCAGTGATATAAATATTGAAAGTCCTTTTTCCGCATTTGTCTGTGCCCATATCATTCCCTTGTGCAGCTCAACTATCTGCTTGCAAACTGCAAGCCCCAGTCCGCTGCCGTCGCTTACGTTAGAGCGGGCTTTGTCTGCCCTGTAAAGCGTATCAAATATGCGTGATAGGCTTTTGGTGTCAACTCCCATACCGTTGTCTGCAATTTCAAATATTACAGAGTGTTCGTATTCGGAAATTATCAGCGATATTTTGCCCCGAACCTCTTTGCGCCTGTATTTAATGCTGTTTGAAATTATATTGTTGACCACTCTTGAAAATCTGTCTGTGTCAATAAACAGCATGGGGTCTGACTTAGTATTGTTTATTATACTGTAATCAAAGTCTGCCTTTTTCAGTTCTTCGCCGATTTCGTCTGCAAACGAAAGGAAGTCTGAAATGCGTACCTGTTCACAGTTTAGCGTTATGCTTCCAAGCTCAAGCTTGGAGAGAGTGAGCAGGTCATTGAGCATTTTTTCCATTGAAACTGCTGAATCGTAAATGGTATCAAGATATCGTATTTGCTTTTCGCGTGTATCAGCCACGCCGTCCCTTATACCCTCAAGGTATCCTTTAATAGATGTAAGCGGTGTTCTGAGATCGTGTGCTATTCCCGCAATCATTTCTTTCTGCTGTTGGTCGGCTCTGTTTATTCCGTCAATCAGCTCTTTTACCCTGAGTCTCATATCATTGAAACTCTGTGCCAGCTGACCTATCTCGTTTGTTGACTGATAATCTATTTCGTAATCAAGATTTCCCTTGGCAATTTCGTTTGCGCCCTTTGTTATTTTTTCTATGGGGCCTATAATGGTCTTAGATGTAAGAAGAGAAAGTACTATGATAGCAACTATAAATGTTGCAACGCATACGCCCATTACTGTTGCCGCATTGTTGGTAAGACTTTCTATTATGCCGTTGGAAGCGTAGCCGGAGTCGGCGTTTGGAACACTGTAATTGCTGTTTGCCGCTATGATTGTATATCGTCCGTCATCGCTGTCAAAAGAGTTTACTATTACCAACCCAGAATCACCGTAATAATAGGAATTGCCTTCTTTATCTATCGGATCTATCGCATTTGCTTCGCTCAGCACATCATCAGGCGATTTTGTGGAATAAAAGGTCTTTCCGTCTTTTTCTATATAAAGAACGGAGCCGAATTCTTCCAGCTTTTCGGCTGTTTTTTCTATTTGGTTTTGCTTTTTTGTATCATCGTTTTCTTCTGCTAATATTGATGCAATATTGCTTACGGTCTGGCTCCACTGCACCTGGTTTATTATGCTGTAGCTCTCTGTGGTAACAGAGGAGAAACTGTATCTGTCCATAGATGTAACAACAAATATCAGCGCGCCCAATGTGAGTATCAGAACCGGTATCACTATGGCAAGCACAGAAGAGATAATAATTCTTGTGTTAATCTTAAAATTTATGGTTTTTTCCGGAATGGTGTTTTTGCTTTTACGCGCCATAAGACCCCTCCGCAAACGGTATTTCTTTTTTATAGTAGCATAATTATCTGCTGTATTCAACTTTAATATGTAAATATTTCCTGAATTGTAAACTAAAATCAGCAGAAAAGGTTGACAATTAGATTTTTTTGCAGTATAACATTAGTGTTGCTAAAAAGAGATAAATGAGGTGCATTTATGGAAAGTAAAGCTGAAAAAAAGACGGTCAAAAATATAAAAACCATGAATATTGTCTATATAGGCATATTTGCCGCAGTTATAGCGGTCTGCTCTTGGATACAGATACCGCTTGTAGTTCCGATAACTCTTCAGACTCTCGGAATTTGTGTTGCGGCAGGGCTTCTGGGGTTCAAAAAAGGTGTTCTTTCAGTTGTTGTTTATGAGCTTATAGGATTTATCGGTGTTCCGGTTTTCGCTAATTTCGGAGCAGGCCCGGGAGTTCTTCTCGGCGTAACGGGAGGGTATATCGTAGGCTTCATATTTACAGCTGCAATTGTTGGGGGCGCTGTTTCGCATTTCGGCAAGAAAATTCCCGTATATATAATATCGATGGTACTTGGTGTAGCGGTCTGCTACATTTTCGGCACAGCGTGGTTTATGGTGTGGTCATCAACAAACGGTTCTGCCGCAACTCTCAGCGGGGCGCTTATGTCATGTGTAGTACCGTTTATTGTTCCCGATCTTGTAAAAATTGCGCTTGCCACGCTGATTTGCGCTAAACTTTCTAAGTATATCCGCGCATAATGCTTTACGTAAAAATAATATTGACAAATTTTTATTTATTCTTGTAAAATACAGTACCTTTTAGTATAATACTAATGTAATATTTTGTAATTAAGACGGAGGGTATAAATTATGTCCAACTGGCTTGACGGAAAAACCTGTATCGTAACCGGCGCGTCCGGCGGTATGGGCGCTGGCATTGCCGCAACACTTATCAAAAAGCATGGTTGCCGCGTTATAGGCGTAGCAAGAAGCGAAACGAAAATGCTCAAGTTTATTGAGGAGCTCGGCCCTACATATGCAGAGCAGTTTTCATATAAGCTTTTTGATGTTTCAAAAAATGAAAACTGGGTTAATTTTGTAAAAGAACTTGAAGAGGAAAACATCAGCGTTGATGTGCTTGTAAACAATGCAGGTATTCTTCCCAAGTTTAAGAGATTTGACCGCTATGAAATGGATGAGATTGAAAAGGCAATCAATATCAATTTCTATTCATGCGTTTATTCCACAAAGGCACTTCTGCCGATGCTTATGAAGAGCAGCGATCCCGGAATTATCAATATAGATTCTTCAGCAGCTCTTATGAGCCTTGCCGGCACAAGTATGTATTCAGCTTCAAAGGCTGCTCTCAAGGGCTTCACCGAGTCTCTCAGAGAGGAGTTCAGAGGCAAGATTTATGTAGGCCTTGTATGTCCCGGATTTACAAAAACAGACATTTTCCGCGATCAGAAAAATGACGGCGGCAAGGGCCAGAAGGTTATGGATATGATATCAACCAACTGTGATACCATGGTAAAACTCATTATGTTCGGTATTGAGCATAAGCAGGCTCTTCAGGTTCACGGTATGGATGCTCACGCAATGAACGTATTCGGCAAGCTTCTTCCCGTTAACGGCTCACGTCTTTTCAGCGCCATCATGAAGGCTGCTGATATTGACCTGTTCAGCGAAGTATTCAAAGATTAATTTTTTCGCAAAGGAGCGAAGCGATGTTTTACGGCATCGTTTCGCCCTTTTATATTTTTATGTAACCAAAAGGAGTAGTTTATGAGCGCAAATACTGATATTACCACTCAAAAACACATGAAATTCAAAGAAGTTCTGGCTTATTCACTCGGACTTTTCGGCTTCCAGGCAATAGTAGGACTTCTCAATTCATATCAGGCAGAGTTCGATTCATCCATCCTCGGCGCTGATATTGCGGTAGTGGGTATACTTATTCTGGTTGCCAAGATAGTTTCAGCTGTTTTTGATCCCGTAGTAGGCAATCTTATCGACCGTTCCAAGAGCAAGAGAGGAAAGTTCAAATCAATGATACTTTATTCTCTTCTGCCTCTGCTTGTAATGACGGCGGTGGTTTTTGTAAATGTTCCGTTCAAGGATAACAAAATCGCAATTTATATTTGGATATTCGTTACATACCTTATCTGGAGCCTTGCAATGACTCTTGGTGATGTACCGTCTCAGGGTATAGCATCCGTGCTTACTCCGAACCCCACGGAGCGTACAAACGTTGTTTCTATTTCTAACACTTTCAAACAGATCGGCTTTTCCGCATGCGTTGTCATCGTTCCTATCGTTTGCCTTATAATTCCCGAAGGCTCAAAGGTTTTTGTTTCCTCGGGTGAAACAGATACACCGATGATCTCAAGCGAATATTTCTGGACTGCCGTTCTTACTGCCGCTTTAGGCTGCCTGCTTTTTGCTCTTATCCCCATGATAAACAAAGAGCGCGTGCCTTACGTTTCAGGCGAAAAAACAACTTTCCGCGATATGATGCTTGCGCTTAAAAATAACAAGCCCCTCATGCTCGTAATAATTTCCTATTTTCTCGGCTTCGGCAGACAGATGGCAATGGGTATCCAGGTTCAGGCGGCTAATGTTCTTCTCGGTTCTCAGAACCTCGTTGCCGTGCTCGGAATAGTAACTGCTGTCGGCTCAATGATAAGCATGGCAGTTTGCCCGCTCCTTATCAAGAAAATGGGAGAGAGAAATGTTTATCTTCTCATGTCCTTCTATGGCTTCGGCGTTTCGGTGGTTTCATTTATCGTCGGCCATTTCTGGTTCCTTAATCCCGATAATATGGTGCTTACCGTGCTGTTTTATGTAACGCTGTTCCTTATAGGACTTCAGTTTGCGGCTGTAACGCTGATGCCTATGATAATGACTGCGGACTGCGTTGATTATTATGAGTATGAAACAGGCAAAAGAATGGAAGGCGCTGCATATTCTGTTCTTACACTTACTATCAAAGTGTGCCTTGCTCTCGGAACTGCTCTCGGTCTTGTGTTTATTCAGTTCTCTGGCTATTCGGATACTGTTGCTCAGATTACAGCGGGCACTGTTTCAGGGTTCAGCACAAAAACAAAAGATATTGTGTTCTTTGCTTACACCGTAATGCCCGGCATACTTGCTCTGCTTTCAACAATTCCCATGTTCAAATATAACATTGTTGGCAAAAAGAAAGCAGAAATTTCAAAAGCTCTTGCCGAAAGAAGAGAAGCAAAAGACTAATGTAAAAATAATTACCGCCCGAATTTTTTCGGGCGGTTTTTGTGCTTTGGTGCAGAAATGTAAAAAAATTATAAATAATTTATATATCTCTTTATTTTAAAATCTCTTTGCGATAATATAGTTAAAAATTATAAAGGCGGTATTCTGATGAAGGCTAAAATCACACTTGCGCGCGAATTTAAGATTGGCGATATTGATAAAAGAATTTACGGCTCTTTTATAGAGCACCTTGGCAGAGCCGTTTACGGAGGTATCTTCGAGCCCGGTCATCCCACGGCTGATGAGGACGGCTTCCGCGGCGACGTTATTGATCTTGTCAAAAAACTAAACGTTCCCATCGTGCGTTATCCTGGAGGCAATTTTGTTTCCGGCTATAATTGGGAGGACGGCGTAGGCCCTGTGGAAAACAGACCTAAAAGACTTGATCTTGCATGGGGTACAACAGAGCCTAATACATTCGGCACCAACGAATTTATGAAGTGGTGCAAAAAGGCTGATACGGAGTGTATGATGGCGGTAAATCT
Organism: uncultured Oscillospiraceae bacterium; assembly: GCA_900539425.1. Lineage (GTDB taxonomy): Bacteria > Bacillota > Clostridia > Oscillospirales > Acutalibacteraceae > Eubacterium_R. The sequence goes on from UQBX01000040.1 coordinate 6,020, forward strand.
CGGCACACGCGGTGCTGACGAAGCGCGCAATCTTGTTGAATACTGCAATCACGAGGGAGGCACTTACTGGTCTGATCTCAGAAAGTCACACGGTGTAAAAGAGCCGCATAATATAAAGCTGTGGTGCCTTGGAAATGAAATGGACGGCGCTTGGCAGATGGGCGCAAAAACAGCTGTTGAATACGGCAGGGCGGCGCTTGAAGCTTCAAAAGTAATGAAATGGACTGATCCCACTATAGAAACCGTGCTCTGCGGTTCGTCAAGCAGAAATTCTAAAACTTTCGGCGAGTGGGAAGTGCAGAGCCTTGACGTTGCTTATGACAGCGTTGACTATGTTTCCCTCCACCAGTATTATGATAACAAAACGGATGATGTTCAGAGCTTCCTTGCGAAAACTCTTGAACTTGATGAATTTATTTACTCCGTAATATGCGCGTGCGATTATGTAAAGGCGAAAAAGCGTTCCAAGAAAACAATAAACCTTTCTTTTGATGAGTGGAACGTGTGGTATCATTCTAACGATGCCGAGTTTGAGAAGTGGAGCATGGCTCCCGCTCTGCTTGAGGATATTTACAATTTTGAAGATGCTCTTATGGTAGGCTCAATGCTTATCACGCTTCTTCGCCATTGTGACAGAATTAAGGTTGCCTGCCTTGCACAGCTTGTAAACGTAATCGCTCCCATATTCACAAAAACAGGCGGCGGCGCTGTTGCGCAGACTATTTTCTATCCCTTTATGCACCTTTCAAATTACGGACGCGGTGCCGCTCTTCTTCCGCTTATCGACTGCCCGAAATATGACTGCAAGGAATTTACCGACGTGCCTTATCTTGAGGCTATTGCTACATATAACGAAGAGCAGGAAGAGGTTACAGTGTTCTGCGTAAATAAGAGCCTTGAGGAAAATGCTGAGTTAAGTGTAAACCTTATGGATTTTGACGGCTACAAGCCCGTTGAGTTTATCTCTATGGACGGCTATGATAAAAAAGCTGAAAACACTCTTGTTTCTGCTCCTGTAAAGCCGCACGAAAATGAACTTCCCGAAATCGACGGCGGAATTATGACTGCTCAGTTGAAGCCGTTCAGCTGGAATGTAATCAGGCTGAAAAAGTAAAATATTAAAAATTCGGCATGTTCTTAAAGTCAAAATAAACGAAAAAATTAAAAAATCGCCGCCGTTTTAGTACAAATGATTAGAAAAATTTCCAATCGCTTGTTATCGGCGGCGTTTTGCACTATAATTTTAATAATATTAAGGGTATATTATTATTTGAATTCTTATTTTAACAAACGGAGAGGGTTTGTATGTATAAAATTTTAAAAAAGGAAAGGCTTAACAGCACTGTAACACGTATGGTTATCGAAGCGCCGTTCGTTGCGAAAAAGGCGGAGCCGGGTCAGTTCATCATACTGCGTGTTGATAAGGACGGAGAACGTGTTCCTTTTACTATTGCGGATTATGACAGAGAAAAAGAAACAGTTACTATCATCTTTCAGGTAGTAGGAGCGGAAACCAAAATGCTCAACCTCAAAAACGAGGGAGATTACATTGAGGACTTTGTAGGCCCGCTCGGCAATCCCACAAAAACAGAGGGCTATCATAAAGTAGCTGTTGTCGGCGGCGGCGTCGGAACGGCTATCGCTTATCCTGTTGCAAAGAAGTTCAAACAGTTAGGCGCCGAGGTGCACTCAATAGTCGGCTTCAGAAATAAAGACCTTGTTATTCTTAAAGACGAATTTGAGGCTGTTTCGGATAAATATGTGCTTGTCAGCGATGACGGCTCAACAGGCAGAAAAGGCTTTGTTACAGATGCACTTAAAGAGCTTATAGATGCCGGTGAAAATTATGATCTGGTTATGGCAATCGGCCCTATCCCGATGATGAAATTCGTTTCAAAACTCACTAAGGAATACGGCATCAAGACTATAGTTTCAATGAACCCGATAATGATAGACGGAACAGGTATGTGCGGAGGATGCAGACTTACAGTCGGCGGTGAAACAAAATTCGCGTGTGTTGACGGCCCTGAATTTGACGGACACCTTGTTGATTTTGACGAGGCTATGGAGCGCGGTGCAATGTATAAAAAATTTGAACGTACAGAAGAGTGTAACCTTTTCGGCAAGGAGGTGCAGTGAGTTGGATATCACAAAAAGAAACCCCATGCCGTGCCGTGATCCCCTTGTAAGGAATAAGGATTTCAAAGAAGTTGCGCTCGGTTATGATGAGGAAACCGCAATCGCGGAGGCAAAAAGGTGCCTTAACTGTAAGCACCGCCCGTGCGTTTCAGGCTGCCCTGTAAATATTGCTATCCCTGATTTTATTGCTTTTGTGGCAGAAGGAAAGTTTGAGGAAGCGTATCAGGTAATCGCAAACACTTCTTCACTTCCCGCAGTCTGCGGCAGAGTTTGCCCGCAGGAAAGACAGTGTGAATCAAAGTGCGTGCGCGGTATAAAGGGCGAGTCCGTAGGAATAGGCAGACTGGAAAGATTTGTTGCCGATTATCATAATTCACATACTCAGCTCAACAAAACTGAAATAGCCAAAAACGGCAAAAGCGTAGCCATAGTAGGCTCTGGCCCCAGCGCTCTTACCTGCGCAGGCGACCTTGC
>UQBX01000041.1 GCA_900539425.1 uncultured Oscillospiraceae bacterium
CAGTTCTCAAAGAGATAATCAGATTATCTTGTATTTCAAACAGCCCTGTATTTTGCAGGGTTGTTTTTTATGTGAAATGTGTTTTGTATGATTATCTCTTTGTTCCTGCGGGTCCTCGCAGCACAGCTGCTGTGGTTTCGGCTAAAAATATGCCACAGGCATATTTTCTAAACGCCGCAACAGTTCTCAAAGAGTAAAGCTTTATCGATATATCTTGTATTTATCAGCCTCGCACAAAATGCGGGGCTGTTATTTTGTTTGCAATGTGTTTTCGATTACCTTGTATTTCAAACAAACCTGTATTTTGCAGGGCTTTTTTGTTTAAAAGCGGTTGTAAGCCTTTGGGTTACAAACGGTGGTATTTATATTTTTGATTTTCTGTATAAAAAATCCCGCCCGGGCAAAACCTGAGCGGGATAAAAATTTATGCCGTTTATTTTTCTATGTTTTTGCATGCAACGAACGAAATGCCCGTGTCAAAAAGATTTTCAATAACGGTGTCTCCCGATTTTACGGGCACGCTGAGCATAATATCGTCAAGCAGGCGCATTGCGTCAAACATTTTTTCCTTTGGAATAGCGCCGTTTGTTTTAACGGGGCAGCGGGGATATTCGGCGCTGTTGGTGCGCACCGTTGAAGTAACTACGCGAACGGGATTTTTAAGTTCGTTTTTGCCGTAAATTGCACCTCTTGGGCAGGCATTGCCGGTAACGGCGTAATCGTTTTCCTCATCAACCGTTAAATGGCAGCCCTTGGGGCAGGTAATGCAGATCAACTGGGTCATATTTACGCCTCCTCGTCAGCCGAAACCGTAATTTTTCCGGACTGTATCTTATCAAGCAGAACTTTCGGCAGGGCTATTTTTTCCATTTCGCCGGGTGCCATATGCTCTCTCTTGAATTTTGCTATAACGGTATCGCCGTCCGTTACGGTTATGGAAGATTTTTCGAATATGCGGCGAACGCGGAAGAATATCTCCGCTTTTTCAGCACTGCGTCTGATTTTTTGCGGCACGGTGTAGCCTATATTCGAGTTAGTTTCAAGTTCAATACATTCGTTTCTGTCTTTTTCGCCGTTAAGCACGTATTCTGCCGCCGCTTTTCCGGCACGCTGGCTCTCGCCTGTAACGAAGTCTACAAGGTCGTGAACATGAACAACGTTTCCGCACGCGAAAATACCGCTTTCCGATGTTTCCATGTTTTCAAAAACAACGGCGCCGTTCGTGCGGGGATCCATTTCAATGCCCGCCGTTCTTGTAAGTTCGTTTTCGGGGATAAGTCCTACGGAAAGGAGTACGGTGTCGCAGTCAAAATACATTTCTGTGCCGGGAACGGGTTTTCTGTCCGGGCCTACCTTGGCAACGGTAACTCCCTCAACTCTGTTTTTGCCCTTGATGTCAATAATGGTGTGTGAAAGATAAAGCGGAATATCAAAATCATTAAGGCACTGCACTATGTTTCTCTGAAGCCCGCCTGAATAAGGCATAAGCTCAACACAGGCAAGCACCTTTGCGCCCTCAAGAGTCATACGGCGCGCCATGATAAGTCCTATATCGCCTGAGCCTAAGATAACAACTCTCTTGCCAACCATATGGCCCTCGATATTTACATATCTCTGAGCGGCGCCCGCGGTAAGAACGCCTGCGGGACGTGTGCCGGGAATGGAAATGGCTCCTCTTGTTCTTTCACGGCATCCCATAGCAAGCACAACCGCGCCTGCGTCAAGTATCTGATATCCGTTTTCGGAATTTATGCAGTGCACCTGACGGCCTTTTGTTATCTGAAGCACCATTGTGTCCGTCATAACTTCAATGTTTGTGTCTTTGAGCATATCGATAAATCTGCCCGCGTATTCGGGTCCGGTAAGCTCTTCTTTAAAATACTGAAGTCCGAAACCGCTGTGGATGCACTGATTAAGGATACCGCCGAGTTCTCTGTCTCTTTCAATAATAAGTATCTTTTTAAGTCCGTTTTCGTATGCGGAAAGCGCCGCCGCAAGACCCGCGGGGCCGCCGCCTATAACTATAAGCTCATACATCACTTTGCACCTCCGCACTTCGTTTCTCCTGTAAGGATATAACTGCCGGTGTTGTCCTGCAAAACGTCCTCATAGGGGATATTTTTATATTTTGCGATTATCTCAAGCACCTTGGGGCCGCAGAACCCGCTCTGGCATCTGCCCATTCCCGTGCCTGCTCTTCTCTTTATTCCGTCAAGCGAAACGGGCGGAATGGGAGATTTAAGAGCGTCTATAATCTCGCCCTCCGTAATTGTTTCACAGCGGCAGATTACTCTGCCGTAGGCGGGATTTTCGGCGATTACTCTGTTCTTTTCTTCGTTTGAAAGTTTTTTGAAGCGCAGATGCTTTCTGCTGTCAATGATATTTTCCTTTTCGGTGAGTTCAAGTCCCTTTTCGCCAAGCATCTTAACAGCTTCAAGCGCTATTGCGGGAGCTGCGGAAAGACCGGGGGATTTGATGCCCGCAAGGTCAAGGAAATTCTCTGCGGCAAACTCAATAATGAAGTCATCTCGGTCCGTTACTGCGCGCACGCCCGTAAAGTTTCTGATATTCTCTCTGAAAACTATGGACGGTACGGATTTTACGGCTTTTTCCCTTATGTAATCAAGACAGCGGGATTTTGTTGAGGTATCGTCCTTATCTCTCGGGTCGGCGTTCGGGCCTACAAGCAGATTGCCGTGGCAGGTATGTGTTACAAGCACGCCTTTTCCGTCCTTGTCAGGGCACTGGAAAATAACGTGGTTTGCCCTTTTGCCCTCGCTGAGGTCAAGCAGGTAGTATTCACCCGCGCTCGGCTTTACCGTGTATGCAGGCTCGGAAACCATGTTGTGAACGGTATCGCAGTCAACACCTGCGGCGTTTATAACAAATTTTGCGTCCACGCTGGCGTTTGGTGATTCAATATGCCAAAATCCGTCCTTTTTCTCTATTGAGGTTACCTCAAATTCAAGTTTAACGTCTGCACCGTTTCTTACCGCTGTTTCGGCAAGCGCAATGCCGTATTCCCACGGATTTACTATTGCGGCGGTTGGTGCGTAAAGAGCGCATATAGCTTTGTCGGAAATATACGGCTCCATTTCTCTGAGTTCGTCAGTGTCAACAATTTTCAGACCCTCAACGCCGTTTTCGTTTCCGCGGCGGTAAAGTTCGTCAACTTCTTTTTTATCGTCCTCGGAAAACGCAACAACAAGTGAGCCTATCTGCTGATACGGCACATCAAGTTTTTTGCACAGCTCACCCGCCATTTTTGAGCCTTCCACATTAAGGCGCGCCATGAGCGTGCCCGGCAGCGGGTCATAACCCGCATGGATGATGGCGCTGTTTGCCTTTGTTGTACCGCAGCAAACATCATTGTTTTTCTCAAGCACGGCAACTTTAAGCTTATATTTACTCAAGTCATAAGCGCATGCTGCGCCTACAATGCCTGCGCCGATAATGGCAACGTCATACATTTTTACCCCTCCTGTATGAATCAATAGTCATTTTCAGACTGTACGCTTGTTTCCTCTTCAGATTTATCAGTGTAAACGGTGGGATACCATTTGGATGAAAACCTGTAAGGATTTATTTCTCCCCGCGCATCGTACCACACCTGCGGATAGTGAACGGAACTGTTCGGCTGTGCGTTATCCTGTGCAGGCGCCCCCAGCGCGCAAACAACAACAAATTCAAAATCCTGCATAAAATCAGAATCTGTTGCTATTGTAAGCAATTTATCTTCTTTGTAATTTATGTCATAATCCGTCTCGTACAGAAATCTGTGATAAAGACGGTCTTTGTAATCGTTAAAACTCAGCGGCGTCATCTGCTGTGTAACGTCGTACGGAAAAACATATCCGTTGTCGTCCTGAGCGTTTTTGTTTGTGTAAAAAGCGCCTATCACTGTGAATTCATAATCTTCATAAAGCGTGGAATAAGTGATATTCTGCGGCGAAGCAAGATAGCTTTTAGCGTTTGCAAAAGCACTTTCAAGGTCGCACTTGCCTGACGGAATATGAATTACCGTGTTGAAATCAAGCTCTTTTGTGCTGTTTGAAAAATCAAGCGACGCCAGGCTTGTTGCCGCACTTTGCGCAACATAACTGCCGTATCCGCATGCCTCTATGGAAATATATCCGGTTGTGGACGGCACTTTTGCATATTGCTCGCAGAAATTTTCCCTTATTCCCTCAGGGAAATTCACATTCGGGTATTTTTCCGTATACGGGCGCAGATAAGCTGTTCTTGCATAGTTAACTCCGGCTATTGTGCCCGCTGCAACGGCAGCTGCGCATATTACAGCAACGCAGGATATAACTATCTTTTTGCCTTTGGTTGTTTTTAAGAATTCTTTAGTCCTTTTTGCGCTGCTTTTAAATTTTTCGCCTGCGCTTTTAAGGCTGATTTTCTTTTTTTCGCTGTCTTTTTTGCTTTTTGCGTTATCTTTTTCGCCGTGTTTTTCGCTGTGCTTCAGAGAATGAAGAGGCTTTTTACCTATCGGCTTTTGTTCGGGCTTTTCAAGGTCTATTTTGCCGAAGTTTTTTTCACGCTCTTCCTTCTGCTTTTTGTAATCCCCCAAAAGCTCGTCGATTTCATCGGCTTTTTTTATATTTTTATCTTTGTCGCTCATATGCCCGCCGCCTTTATAAATCTGCGTTTTGCGCCTTTCACGGCAGCGTCTATCATTTCGTCAAGCCCCTCTATTTTAAGCTCCGCTTCCTCAACATCCTGCGGTTTCGGCCTTGTTCGCGGGTGCTTGGGTGTGAATACGGTGCAGCAGTCCTCATATGGCTGAATTGAAGTTTCAAAAGTATCTATTTTTCTTGAAACAGCTATTATCTCATCCTTATCCATGCCTATGCACGGGCGGAAAACGGGAAATTTCGCAACGCTGTCCGTGCACTGCAGAGCGTAAATCGTCTGGCTTGCAACCTGACCGAGACTTTCACCTGTGATAAGCGCACGGCAGTTCTGATTTTCCGCTATGAGATTGCTTATTTTCATCATTATGCGGCGCATAACAAGAGTGAAATATTCCTCGGGGCAGTAATCCCTTATTGCTTCCTGTATCTCGGTAAACGGCACAACATAGGTGGTAATAGTGCCGCAGTAGGCGGAAACTTTTTTGAGCAGATCCATAACTTTCATCTCTGCAAGTTCGCTTGTGTAAGGCGGTGATGCAAAGTGGATAGCTACAAGTTCTATACCTCTTTTTGCCATCATGTATGCCGCAACGGGGGAATCTATTCCTCCGCTGATAAGTATTGCCGCTCTGCCGCTTGTGCCTGTGGGCATACCGCCTGCGCCCTTTATATTGTTGCCGCGCACAAATGCGTGGGTATCTCTTATCTCAACAGTAACCGTTACATCGGGATTGTGAACGTCAACCTTTAAGTGGTTGAATTTTTTTAGAAGCGCACCGCCGAGTTCACGGCATATCTCGGGTGATTTGAGCGGAAATTTTTTGTCGCTTCTTTTTGCCTCAACTTTGAATGTTGAAACAAGCGAAAGTTCGTCGGCAAGGTATTCTCTTGCAGTGTTTACAATGCTCTGCATATCTTTTTCGCAAACGGCGGCGCGTGAATATGCCGCTATGCCGAATACTTTGCCGAGTCTGTCTGCAACATCGTCAAGGTCTGCTCCCTCGGGCGCTTCAACCATAATGGTGGACTGGCTTTTAGTGAATTTGAATTCACCCAGATCCTCCAGATGGCGGCGCATATTTTTTATAAGAACATCCTCAAACGATGAACGGTTAAGCCCCTTTAAAACAAGCTCTCCGTTTTTTACAAGTATAATTTCTTTCATATTTACCTCGGGTGTTTTTCTGTTAAATCTTTTATTGCGGCGGCGCAGATTTCGCAGTCCTGCTTTGTGTTGAAGCGTGAAAAGCTTATTCTTATGCTCTTGTCTGCTATTTCATCACTAAGGTGCATTGCCGCCAGCACGTGGCTCTTTTTACCTTTTGCGCAAGCCGAGCCGTTGCTTACATAGACTTCGTATTTTGAGGAAAGCTCCTGAACTATCGTCTGGCTCCTCATGAATGTGGGAACGTATACATTTAATATATACGGCGATGCGTTTTCGTCGCTGTTAAATTGTATTCCGTCAATTTTTGACAATAATTCTCTCAAATAAGAGTTGAGCCCGCTTACCGCCTGCGACTGCATTTCTGTGTCCGGCAGTGCGGCGGCAAACAGCTGCTCTACGCTGGAGACGGCCTTGGTGCGGGCCTCTGCCAGAAGCCCGCGGGACAGGGCCTTTTCCTCCATGGCTGCCTTCTGATCCGACTGGAAGGAGGTGAAATCCTCCACTGTGAAGGGATTGAAGATGGAGGTCTTCTCGTCGAACACCTCCATGCTGTCCTCATCGATCTCGTGGGAGAGGATCTCCGCCTCCGGCAGTGTGATGGTGACCGTGGTGCCGCTGACGGACACCTCCGCCCCGTCCAGGTCCACCCCGGCCTTGACGGTGCCGTCGTAGGTAAGAATGAAGGACTTGGTGGTGAAGGGAATTTTCACCCCGTAGAAGTCGTTGCTGCTCTCGAACTGGGCCATGTTGGTGTAGGCGTAGGTGACCGTGGCCAGCTCCCGGATCTCCGACAGCTGATTCTGCAGGACGACCGTGTCTATTTTCGCTGTCTCAGACCGGCCGGCGGACCACCGCCCGCCCAGAAAGCAGGCGCCGCCCACCAGGGCGCAGAGAAGGATGCCCAGCCACAGGTACCGGGCTGTCCTCAGGGGGTGGAGGGGTTCTTTCACAGTGCTCATAGCGGCTCCTTTTCCACGAAATGTATGCTTTGCCTTATTGTACCATGTTCCCTGGAAAAGGCAAGGACCTTCCCAAGCCCTTTCGGAAAAAGACAGGGCCGCAGCTGTTGCCGCGGCCCTGTGTGTTTTCTGCGCGCCGTCTTCCTGTTCAAGCAGGCAAAACGCTTCTCTGTCCGTTTTTATGCTGTGCGGCCGCTGGCGGCATTTTCATGGTCCGTCAGAAGCCCGTCGGAATCGTGGACCCGGGCATTGCGCAGCATTTGTCCATAGGATACGCCGGGACGGCTGTTCTGCTTGGTGACGGCATCCTCCACGGTGGTGTCGCCGCCGGTGAGGGCGCTGTCACCTCTGTCGGTGGTGTTCTGGTCGTTCTTGTGATCGCCGGTCCCGTTGTCCTTGTTGCTATTGTTGTTGTCGGGGTCCAGGATGTCCTCGCCGGCATCCATGATGTCTTCGCCAGCGTTCTGGATATCCTCTCCGACCGTGTTTTGACCGTTGTTATCTTGGTTGGTGTCTTTGTCGTTGCCGCCGCAGGCGGTCAGGGCAAACACCACCAGGACAGAGGCCAGCAAGAGCGTAAACTGTCTTTTCATGGGTTGACCTCCCTTTGCGCGGGCGTTTGTTTCGCGATACCCAGGTGTTATTGTCTCCGTGGCGTCTGGATTTAGCAGCGGAAGTTTCCGCCAGCGCCGGACAGTCGAATGTTGTCCGAATTTTGAAAAAGTGCTTGCATTTTCCAGCAGGATATGATATATAAATAATAGTAATTATTACTATTAAATAATTATATTATTTAATATTTTTGATATGCTTTTTTATAAATACAATCATATCCAACATAATTATTTTAAAAAGCAATCTCTATACTAATATGATCATATCCATATTTAACATATGTCAGTGATTTAAAAAAAGACCACTCCCTTATTTCATTTTGATTGTCAAAATATGGAACATAAAATGAGTAGGAAAATTGTTTTTTCGTTATAAGTAGTGTATAATGGCTTTGTTAAAGGAAATATAACTCAAGTAGTGACTTTTATAAGCATTAACTTATATATTCTTTTGACTAATTTAAGGAAGCGTCGTATTCAAAAGAAACGACAGTGGAGGAGAAAAATGAATAAACAAAAAACAAAGAACCTTTCGTTCATGTCGCTATTTATAGCGATAGAAATTCTCATGGTTATGGTGCCTTTTCTTGGTTTCATTCCAATTGGACCTTTACGTGCAACAACATTGCATATTCCTGTTATTATCGCAGGAATTGTTCTTGGAAAAAAACAGGGAGCAGGCATAGGACTAGTATTTGG
>UQBX01000042.1 GCA_900539425.1 uncultured Oscillospiraceae bacterium
CTGAGCATTTGCTCAGACCTTTTACTTTTCATCTTAGTAATTTAGCCTTCGTAGTCGCTTTCGTTCTCCCAGTTGTGCCAGATTGACTGAACATCGTCATCTTCTTCAAACATCTCAATCATTCTGTTCATCTTCATCATATCGTCCTCGTTTTCAAGACGTGTATATGTGGAGGGAATGTAAGCGGCTTCACTTGAAATAACTGTGTAGCCCTTTGCTTCAAGGTCGTCCCTTATTGCACCCACGTCATTTGCTTCGGTGCGTATCTCAAACACGTCTTCATCGTCTGTGATGAAATCTGTAGCGCCTGCATCAAGTGCGTCAAGCATAAGTGCGTCTTCGTCAACGTCTTCCTTTTCAATAAGGATAACGCCCTGTCTGCTGAACATAAACATAACTGAGCCTGAAGTGCCCATGTTGCCGCCGGCTTTGTCAAAGCAGTGCCTTACTTCCGCCGCTGTGCGGTTTCTGTTGTCCGTAAGCGCTTCAACAACTACTGCAACACCGCTTGGGCCGTAACCCTCGTAAATTATCTCTTCGTAATCAGCTCCGCCGTTTTCACCGGATGCTTTTTTTAGCATTCTCTCAATATTATCGTTCGGAACATTGTTCTGCTTTGCTTTTGCAATAACATCTTTAAGTTTTGAGTTTACGTTCGGGTCGGGACCGCCGTTCTTAACTGCAACTGCAAGCTCACGTCCTATTTTGGTAAATACTTTTGCTCTTGCGGCGTCATTTGCGCCTTTTTTTCTTTTGATTGTACTCCATTTTGAATGGCCGCTCATTAAAACAACTCCTAACTGTATCGTTCTTTAAAAACCGCAATAATTTTACCATATAAGCGCGTTCCTTTCAAGAGTTATTTAAAATACATTATTCCGTTTTTAAATTCACTATCATTTGCAAAGCGGGCACAGATGCCGCTGCCTTGTTCAGTTTCCATCTTTAAACCAAGCGGTTTACAGCCGTATGGCACAGATGCTTTGAATGATACTGTTTTCCCGCTCAGAAGCGCGTTTTTGTTGTAGTTTTCAAAAGGTATTTCCTTGATTGAGCCGTCTTTTCCTTCAAATACCGCCGCGAAATAGTTGAATGTCAGCGGCGGAGCAAAGCCGTAATTGATAAGCGCAAAAAAGAATTCGTTTTCAGTTATAAAAAGGTCTTTCACCGCAATGTGATATCCTAAATGATATCTTATAATATCATATACGCTCTGTTTTACGCTGTTATTGTTTTTGTCTTTGAATAGTTCGGGGTTAACTGTCAGACCATGTTCCACACATTCTGAATAACTCAGCATAACGTTTTTCCACTTCTGCATGCTGTATGATTTCCCATCATCTTCTCTGTAATTGTGCTCAAGGGAAAAGGTGGTAAGTGAGTATGCTTTAAGTTGTTTTAAAACTTCAATGCCGTCAAAGTGATCACAGTGGCCAAGAATTTTTTTGTCGTTCAGATAAGCTCTGCCCCACGGCATTTCACCGTCATTAACGGTAAATCGGGCATGGTTTGTAACTTCGGCATAACGCCTCTTGTTAGTGCTTTTTACAAATGCCCATTTGTGGGCAGTGTCGCCGGTAATGTAGTCATCGTGTATACCTACAACAGTGCTGTATTCAATCGGCACTTTTTTCAGCATGGAATATGTCCTTATCTGATTATAAATTCCCGCGGGGGCAATTCGGCATACATCCTCAATAGTGTTTTTTATATATCTTTTCTTGAATTTGCGGTATGAATGGCCCTCGCCCCAGTAGCCGATTATTCCTGTCTGCAGGCAGAAAAGCACATTTTTTATCAAAGCTTCGTTTTCCCTGAACCATTTGCCTATTTGGCTCAAATGCGTTTTTGTAGTTTGGTACGGTACATCAGGTGTGCTTTCGGTTGAATATGCAAATCTCAGCAGTATCCTTATTCCGTGTTTTTCAAATATTTCAAAAAATTTTTTCAGCTGTTCAAATGCAAGGTCGTCAAGCAGTTTTTCAGAGTAATCGCAAAGATATACATAAGTTTGGAATACGGTGGGGGAGTCTGGCTCGTATTTTTTTATCAGTCTTTCGGCTCGTTCAAACGGGTCATCGTTTTCACCCGGATATGCCCTTATGTTTTCTCCCAGCGTTATGTATGTTTCTCCCCTGAGACCCCTGTTGGGATTTTTTAGTAAAAATCCCGCGTTATCTGAATTTATAAAAGGCATATAGCCGTAATCGGAACTTGCGAAATTATCAATACTGCTCATAGTGTGTCGTCCTTTCAGAATTCTTATTTCAGTTTATCATATTTCTGTTTTTTCTTCAACAAACAGCGTAAAGTATGTGAAAATAAAAAAGGCTTTCAAGAATAAATACTATTGAATTGATTTTCTGCATATTATATAATTTTATTATAATATACAAAATGAAAAGGACAAACTATGAAAAATCTTACTGTCAGCGATAATTCAATTTTATTTTCAAAGTATGGGGAGTTAATAAGAATAACCCCATGCGGTGATAACGCAATTAGGTTTCAGGCTTTTCCCGGCGGCAGTGTTATAGAAGAGGATTACACACTTATGCCTAAAAAAAGCGTGCCGGTCATAACGGAGAATGAACGAAGTGTGTGTATGCAGTGTTCAGGGCTGAAAGTATCTCTTGAAGATAACGGCAAAGTTACTTTTTATTATAACGGCGAAAAAATAATTGAGGAAAAACCCGAACTCACTTTTGAAAGCGGGTACAGAAATTATCAGAATACCTCAAGCGGCAACTGGAAAGCAAGAGTAACTTTTTTTGCAAATGAAAATGAGCATTTTTACGGGCTCGGTCATAGCTGGGACAATCCGTTTGATTTAAAAGGCTCGTCTTTTGATATCAGAAATATAAACGCCAAATGCACTATCCCTTATGTTTATTCTTCTCTCGGATACGGATTTCTCTGGAATGTTCCGTCAACAGGTGCTGTTGAACTGTCAAACAACAGAACACGCTGGAGCAGTGATTGCTGCAGTGCCGTTGATTATGTGGTCATAGGAGGTACTCCGAAGCAGGCATGCTCCGCTCTAGCAGATCTTACAGGGCATGCGCCTGCAATGCCGCACTGGGCAACAGGCTTTTGGCAGAGCAGACTGCGATATGAAACTCAGGACGAACTGCTCGGCGTAGCCCGTGAGTATAAGAGGCTTGGCATCCCTCTTTCGGCCATTGTTGTTGATTATTTTCACTGGACGGAGCAGGGCGATTATAAGTTTGACACCCGCTATTGGCAAAATGTCAGGGCAATGGCGGATGAACTGCATGATATGGGTACGAAATTAATTGTATCCGTATGGCCGACGATAAATGAAAACAGTGAAAACTATAAATATATGTCTAACAACAATATGCTTATGAGAACAGTGTACGGTTCGGACAGAGTCTTTGATTTTTACGGCTGGCAGGCAGAGATAGACGTTACCAATCCCGCCACAAGGGACTATGTATGGAGTAAGCTCAAACAGAATTATATAGATAACGGCGTTGATGCCCTGTGGTTTGACGAAGCGGAGCCGGAAATACATCCCGAGCAGTTTGAAAATCTTATCTGGCACAAAGGCAGAGCTGATAAAGTTGCACTGCTTTATCCTTATTACTATTCAAAGTTGGCGTATGATGGTTTCAAAGCTATGGGCAGGGATGATATAGTTACCTTAACACGCTGTGCTTATCTCGGAAGTCAAAAATATGCTTCACTTGTGTGGTCAGGCGATATTCCGTCAACATTTGAGAGCCTTGCGCATCAGGTTAATGCGGGTCTGAATATGGCAATGTGCGGAATAGTCTGGTGGAATACCGATATAGGTGGGTTCTATGGAGCGGATACCACAAGTGATTATTTCAGGGAACTGATTGTGAGATGGTTTCAGTTCGGTGTGTTCAGTCCTGTAATGCGTTTGCATGGGGCAAGAATCCGCCACGGTGAAAAATCGCAGCTCAAGGAGCCGAGCGGTGACCCGAATGAGCTGTGGAGCTTTGGCGGTGAGGTTTTTGAAATACTGAAAGAGCTTGTTTTTCTGCGCGAAAAGCTTAGAGATTATATCGATTTACAGATGAAGACTGCGTCCGAAAAAGGCTATCCCGTAATGCGGCCAATGTTTTTTGAGTATCCTGATGACGAAATGTGCCGTACGCTTAATACTCAGTATATGTTCGGCAGCGATATTATTTTTGCGCCGATAGTTGAACTCGGGCAGACGGAAACAACGGTGTATATTCCTGAAGGTGAATGGGTGCTTACAAAAGATAAAAAGGTTTATACAAAGGGCACTTATAAAATAAATGCTAAGATAAATGAGTTCGTAGCTTTTGTAAAATCAGGTTCAAAAGTGATTGATTGCTTTAGTTGATTTACAGATTAATTAGTCTATATATTAAAAAAACATGACCACTGCAAAAGGGTGGTCATGTTTTTTATAAAAATTATTGGGGATACGTTCCTGATTCAATAAGCTCACCGTTAGCGTTGTTATAAACTTCTACTGTGCAGTTTACTTCCTCATTTGTATAAGCTTGATACAGATTTGCTGAATATCCTACTGCCATAATGCACATGAAATTAAAGCCTTGGCTGTAAGACGCCTCATCAACATACAGTTTAACTACTGAAAAGTTATCGTCATATTCTACTTTTTGAATAAAACTATACTCACTGCCTAAGTTGTTAAAAGTATCCTCTGTTGATGCTTTTAAGTTTTCCTTATAGTCTTTGAATGCTGCCTTGCTCATTGTATAAGTAACAGAACCGTCTTCATTTATGTTAACAGATTTAAATCCTTGTTCTTTCTGTTCTTCGGTAAGCTCGTTTGATGGCTGATTTTCTTCATCAAACATTGATGCAGGCACTGTGATTTCTACTGTTAATAAGTTTTCATCAACAATTTCAGTAGATGCAGTGTTTGAGGTTGCCGAGGCATCCTCATTCGCGCTTGTTTCTCCGGAACTACAAGAAGCAAAACATATCGATATCGCAATTACCATTAATAAAGCAATAATTTTTTTCATAATAAACTCCTTCATTCGATAATATCGTACTTTTGTTTATAATAAAAAATAAGTTTTGTAAACTCTGCTTTATAAAACACCTCCTAAATTAATATAAGGTTTTTTATTGTGATTATAGCATATTCATCTGTTCAGAAGTTCATTCTTGACAAATGTCTTTTTCAGTTCAAGACATATTGTCCTCAATATTCTGCTTATAAAAGTTTCTATTATAAAAATATCACAATAAAGAGGAAAAAACAATAATAAATAACAATCATTGATGGAAAATATTAAAATTTTTTATACAGTTGAGAATCTCGTTCGCAAGTTCAAGTCTTGTTCTGATTATAAATAAAAAAACAGAGTATCAAAAGATACTCTGTTTTTCTTGGTCGGAGTGAC
>UQBX01000043.1 GCA_900539425.1 uncultured Oscillospiraceae bacterium
TTTAAGCCCGCGTTTTTTATATGCTTTTAGCAAATCATCTATTATTTGTTGACAATAAGGCTTTTAAGAATTAAAATAAGATAAAAATTTTAGTATTAGCTTATAAGCTTTATATATGAGGTGTTGAAATGGAGATAGTTGCTGATAATTCAATGAAAAATATGCGCTTTATAAGAAAACTGCCAATTCCTAAGGAGGTAAAGGAACTTTATCCTCTCAGCGAAAAAGGCGCAGCCGTAAAAGCGCAGAGAGATGCGGAGATTGCCAAAGTAATGAAGGGGGAGAGCAGTAAATTTCTGCTTATAATCGGCCCCTGTTCCGCAGATAAGGAGGATAGCGTGCTGGATTATGTCAGCCGCCTTGCCAGAATACAGGAAGAAGTTAAGGATAAGATAATAATCATCCCCAGGATTTATACGGGCAAACCCCGCACAACGGGCGCAGGATATAAAGGGATGATACATCAGCCCGATCCGGACGGTGTTCCCGATATGTACGCAGGCATTCTTGCCGTGCGCTCAATACACGCGAAATCAATTGAACAGCTCGGACTTCCTGCGGCGGACGAAATGCTTTACCCCGCAAATTACAGGTATCTTTCGGATCTGTTGTCATATGTAGCGGTAGGCGCAAGAAGCGTTGAAAACCAAGATCACCGCCTTACTGCCAGCGGTATGGACGTTCCCTGCGGAATGAAAAATGCCACAAGCGGAGATTATTCAATAATGCTCAATGCCATAACAGCGGCTCAGAGCGGCCATACATTCCTCTACAGAGGGTGGGAGGTTGAATCAAGCGGCAATGAGCTTGCTCACGCAATTCTCAGAGGCGGCGTGGACAAGCACGGCATCAGCCACCCTAATTATCACTATGAGGATCTTATCACTCTTTACAATATGTATGCGGCAAAAGAACAGTTCAAAAATCCTGCCGTTATCGTTGATACTAACCATTCAAACAGCGGTAAAAAATACTTGGAGCAGGTGAGAATCGCAAACGAGGTGCTTCACTCAATGCGCCACAGCGCCGATATAAAGAAATTTGTAAAGGGCTTTATGATAGAGTCATATATTGAGGACGGCAATCAAAAGGTTGACGGCGGCGTTTACGGAAAATCAATCACAGATCCGTGCCTTGGCTGGGAAAAGTCAAAGGAACTTATCTATACAATAGCAGATCAGCTATAATAGCTCAAATTGCACAAAGTGTTAAGTTAATATTTGTTTATTGTTACAAAAAGACTGTCATTCAAATTGTTTTGTTTGACAGTCTTTCTTTTATATGATATTATAACCCTATAATCACTTTACCACTTAAAAGCGCCAACGCTTAAAAGCGGCACAGTGAATTTGATGTTAAGGAGTAATACATATGAAAAAAGCGGTTAAAAGAATTTTAGCTCTCGGTCTTTCTGCAGTTCTTGTTGGTTCTGTATTTGCAGGATGTGCAGCAGAGGAAACGGGAAAATATAAGATCGGTATTCTTCAGACTGTTCAGCATGCTGCTCTTGATCAGGCTACAAAAGGCTTTCAGGATGCTGTAACAAATGCGCTCGGAGCTGAAAATGTAGAATTTGACCTTCAGAATGCCGGCGGTGATTCACCTACATGCGCAACAATTGCAAACCAGTTTGTGGCTGACGGCGTAGATCTTATTATGGCAAACGCAACAGCTGCGCTTCAGGCGTCTGTTGCCGCAACAGCTGATATTCCAATCGTTGCAACATCAATCACAGACTACGCAACGGCTCTTGAAATCGACCAGGCAAACTGGACCGGTTCTTCGGAAATTAATGTTACAGGTACAGCGGATCTTGCTCCGCTTGATCAGCAGGCAAACATGGTTAAGGAACTTTGCCCTGATGCCAAAACAGTGGGTATCCTTTACTGCTCTGCAGAATCAAATTCAAAGTATCAGGCTGATGTAATTACTGAAAATCTTACAAATCTCGGCCTTGAAGTAAAAGTTTATACATGTGCTGATTCAAACGAGATCGCAACTGCAGCCACACAGGCTTGCCAGGAAGTTGATGTTATCTATATTCCCACAGATAATACAATTGCATCTGCTGCCACAGCGGTAGATCAGATTGCCGGCCCCGCAGGTATCCCCGTTATCGCGGGTGAAGAGGGAATATGCAGCGGCTGCGGTGTTGCAACTCTTTCAATCAGTTATTATGATATCGGCGTAAAAGCCGGCGAAATGGCCGTTGAAATCCTTAAAAACGGCTCAAACCCTGCTGATATGCCTATTGAATATGCAGATAATCTTACCAAAAAATATGTTGCTTCACGCGCTACATCTCTTGGCATAACAATTCCATCGGATTATGTTGCTATTGATGAAACAGCAGAATGATTTTGCGTAATCAAAGTATTTTTTAAGAAATTTATATAAATGCCGGCGGGTTTTCGGCCCGCCGCTTTTATCATGTATTTGGGAGGATATTGAATTATGATGGCATTTTTATCCGCTCTCCCCGGAGCGGCTGCTCAGGGCATTATATGGGGTCTGATGGCTATAGGTGTTTACATAACATTCAGGGTTCTTGATGTAGCAGACCTTACTGTTGACGGTTCACTGGGCACGGGCGGTGCGGTACTTGTTATGTGCGCCACAAGCGGCATGAACATCTATCTTTCAATGATCATGGCTTTTTTAGCCGGTTGTCTTGCCGGACTTGTTACAGGCGTGTTCCACACGGTTTTTGGAATTCCTGCAATTCTTGCCGGTATTTTAACACAGCTTGCGCTGTATTCAATAAACCTGCGCATACTGGGTAATAAGGCAAATCAGACTATTAATGTTATGAATTATGACCTTGTTGTTTCGCTTCGCAATATAACACAGTCAATTATAGTTGGACTTGTTATTGTATTCGTTTTCATAGCAATTCTATACTGGTTCTTCGGAACAGAACTCGGTCATTCTATACGTGCAACCGGATGCAATCAGTCAATGGCGCGCGCAAACGGTATCAATACAAACGTAAATAAGATCATAGGTCTTGTTATTTCAAATGGTATTGTTGCTCTCTCAGGTGCTCTGCTTGCTCAGTATCAGGGCTTTGCGGATGTAAACATGGGCAGAGGCGCTATCGTAATAGGCCTTGCGGCAGTTATTATTGGCGAAGTTGTTCTCGGAAAGATTTTCAAGAACTTCGCACTCAGACTTCTTGCCTGCGTATTTGGCGGAGTTGTATATTATGTTGTAATTACATTCGTACTTCGTTTAGGCCTTAATGCAAACGATCTGAAGCTCTTCTCAGCTTTGGTTGTTGCGCTCTTCCTTGGCGTTCCGTATTGGAAAAATAAGATTGCATCAAAAAAGGTAAAAAGAAACGGAGGTGCCGAAAATGCTTGAAATAAAAGGCGTTTATAAAACATTTAACCCCGGCACCGTAAATGAAAAACATGCGCTGAACGGCATTGATCTCGTACTCAATGAGGGCGATTTCGTAACCGTTATAGGCGGAAACGGCGCGGGTAAATCAACAATGCTCAATATGATTGCGGGAGTTTATCCTGTTGACTGCGGTTCAATCCTTATTGACGGTCAGGACGTTACTAAACTGCCTGAGCATAAAAGAGCCAAATATTTGGGAAGAGTTTTCCAGGATCCTATGACGGGTACTGCCGCTGATATGCAGATAGTTGAAAACCTTGCTCTTGCATCACGCCGAGGAAAGTTCAGAACACTTGCTCCCGGCGTTACAAAAAAAGAAAAAGAGCACTATAAGGAAATCCTCGGTTCTCTTGATCTCGGTCTTGAAACGCGCCTTACCTCTAAGGTAGGGTTGCTTTCGGGCGGTCAAAGGCAGGCTATTACTCTTCTTATGGCAACCCTTAAAAAGCCGAAAGTTCTGCTTCTTGATGAACATACTGCCGCGCTTGATCCCAAAACAGCGCACAAAGTGCTTGATATTACTACAAAGATAGTTTCAGAGCACAATCTTACAACCCTTATGATAACTCATAATATGAAGGATGCTATTGCCATCGGAAACAGATTGATAATGATGAATGAGGGCAAAATAATTTATGACGTATCAGGGGAGGAAAAGAAAAAACTTACCACTGCCGACCTTCTTGAAAAATTCAAGATAACAAGCGGCGAAGAACTTGATAACGACAGAATGATACTTTCAGAATAATGAAATAAAAAACACGGCG
>UQBX01000044.1 GCA_900539425.1 uncultured Oscillospiraceae bacterium
AGGGCGCATGAGCAGGGTTTGGGGAAGGCACTCCCCAACAAGTTTCCCGCGAGGGACAAAACCGCAGAATTGCGGATTTTGGCACCGTGGTAGAAACTTGCTCTAAGACTGCCGCAGACTGCCCCTGTCTGGTTTTTCCGTACATAGAACGGACAGGACAGGGCTTGCGGCCCGCTGTGGGCGGCCTTTTTTCCTTTCGCCAATATGACGCCGGAACGGGGCTTTGCTGCCCGCTGGCTGCGGCTTTTTCCCTTTCCGCTAAAGATACATTTCAAAGGCCGCCAGCTACCCGCTGGACGGGGATTTTTCAAAATTTCTTTTGCCTTAGTAATCCGGGCAACAGGATTTTGGCAACCGGCGGGGCAGAGAATTTTTCCTTTCACTCCCCACACCACCGCTCTTAGAAATTTGCCAAACGGAGCAGGCAGTTTTTTCTGGCTTCACCTACCTACTACGGGTGATTTTCGATTTTGCCAAATGGACACAAAAAAAGCAGCAAATCTTTTTCAGACTTACTGCTTTCGCTGGCCGCTGGTGGGCGGCTGATATTCAGTTTTGAAAGTTCGGGTCAGGGTGCCCCGAAGATAAAAAAACAACAGTATTCAATTTATTAAATAATTTCCTGTCGATTCCCTTTAATCAATACAGTTTGACCGTCAGCCAATTCAATCAAATCGTTCTTCGATATATCTCCAAAAGGGCTCTCTTTTTCAGCGTGTGGTATCAACGGATTTGCTAAATATCCTAATCCATCGGAAAAATTTCCGGCAGCAATCATACTACCTGCGCTAATTCCCAGATACACCAATCCATTCTCTATTGCTTGCTTTAGGGGCTTCGAAAATCCTGTTCTGTTTATTTCGCTAAGAAGCGTATGGGCATTTCCTCCACAAAAAGCAATCATGTCATATTGAGTGAGTTCTTGAACACTCATTAAGCGAAACGGTACAGGTATGTCACTAATATAACTTGAATATGTTCTTTTATATCCATCGGAAAGTAAAAACGCAAGATTATATATAAGAATATTATTCATAGGTATTCCCATATTCATAAGGCGCTCCATACATACAATGATTCCTTCTCGCGCACCATCATTTCCAACTGCGGCGGATGGAACCAAAATCGCTTTTGTGTTAATCGGTTCTTTTCCGATACATTTCCAAAATAATACCATAGTCTTTTCGTTTAAGCCACTTGAAGTTAAGAACAGGGTTCTCATAAACTTAGTCCTCTTTTAATTTTTCAAATTTACTATTTATATACCTACTCACGATAGTTCTCCTCCTTAATTTTATTTATGATTTTGGTTGTCGAATAATCTTTCCGTCTTTTTATTATATGAACCAAAGTTTTACTATTTTGGGCAGCAACAATCTCATTATAATAATCAATTGCGCTTTCTTCTCCAATAGTAAAGCAATCTGGTTTCAATATTTCAAAATATTTACAGACATCATCTTCATCAAAGACAAAAACAGCATCCACAAAACGTAATGCTTGCAATATTTTGATACGCTGATTCTCTGGAACAACTGGTTTCGTATTACCTTTTAATCGTTTTACAGAATCATCAGAATTTACTGCTACAACCAAATAGTCCCCACAATTCTTAGACTCTTCTAAATGACAAATATGTCCGTAATGAAGTAAATCAAAACACCCTGATGTTAGCACAATTTTTTTATTTTTATTCTTATCGCGTAATAAACGGAGTTCTGATTCTTCATTTATTATTTTTGCAACTTTCATGTATCACCTCTATTACATTCTTATACTTAAAATAAAAATTAAATTTTCTATGTAAGATGATAAAACATCAATTCATACCGAAATAATCCCATAATGTTAGTTATTTTGTTTTTTTTCAATACAGCTTACCATTATTATCACTATTCCGCGAGTATTAGATGACCTTAAATTCAATCTCTCCTTCTTGTATCTAACAAATATATTCTACTACCCCTGTTGTTTTTACTTTCTAATATACTTTTATGGTTAACTCATTGAAATCTACTATCAACAAAATCCAGCATTAAATTCTCTTCTCAGATTTTCGCACTACCATGCACATTTTTATAGAAATTATCAATACTATCTATTTTTTGTACCATTAGAAGTATCAATCCTTGTTCTACATTTCTTATTGCTACTAGACTTTCGTAAAGATGTTCTGTTTTGCTTTTTCAATTTTTTATTCATTTTTTGAAGTTTTTTATATGCATCTTGAAACTTTTTTTTCTTTTCATCTGTCAATCCAATTTTGGAGTAATAATAAATATTCATCCACTGCTCGGCCGTGATTAACGTATATGAATTTGAAAGACTAATTCTATTGGCTTTTCCCAATCTTTTGATTTGCTCATTAGAAAATAAAATAGAAAGTCTCTCTTTAGCAGTCTCTCCTTTAATATTAGTGTAAAAAAAAGCCACTAAATCTTTATAATTTTGAAGATCATCACCACTCAATCTATCATCCCATAACTGCATATGAAGCATAACTGTATCAACATTAGGCGAAGGAAAAAAATCGCTCCTTTTAAAACTATGTGTAATTTCTACCTTATATTGTGCCTTTATTATAGCAGCACGAAAACCTTCATATTTTTGTAATGGAATACCGCAATTCTTTTTAGCTGCCTCTCTTTGAATTATGATATTTATATCTGATGGTGGATTTACATCGTCTGTTAATTTCCTAATAATATCCGCTGTTATCTGAAAAGGAATATTGGAGAATATTTTATATCTGCGATTTAAAGGCAACTTATATTTTAAAAAATCACCAAATATATATGTAACATTATCATGACTGTGATATCTTACTAAATTATTATATAATTCTTGATCATATTCAACTGCAACAACCTCTCCAGCATGCTGAGAAAGTACATCTGTTATTATCCCTTTTCCAGGACCAATTTCAATAACATAATCTGTTACATCAATATTTGACTTGCTTATTAAACGTTCTACCAACTTTTTATTAACCAAAAAATTTTGTGAATATCCAAGATTTTTCATCTAATCGCACCTCATTCTCTATTTATTTTCATAACTATATACGAGTAAGCCCTAACGTTGCATAAAAAACAGCCCCTGTAAAACGATATATAAGTAAAGTGCGCCAATAACCTATTCTTTCAAACACGATGAATGACCATTGTAATTTCTTAAAAAATGTACAATTACTTTAAAATATTATATATCTGATCTTTACCTGAATCATTTGCTCACTATTGTTGTATCTATTTTCTTGCATAGACCATTTTTTTTGGGCACATACCAGTCTCACGGAACGACTGTTGCACATTTTCTAAAACATAGAAGACAAAATATTTTTACTCTATAGAATTCTTTCAAAAAATATAATTACTATTTGTCGATGGCTTTATTATACTATGACCGCTTACTTATGGGAATAGATGAATTGTAAACTTGCTGGTGAAAATCGCTAATGACAGTCGGTGTTCGTTCTTTGCTTATCGGTCAAAGCGAAATTTGAACAGCGCGGCGATTAGCTTCTGTTTTATATGTTCCTCAACCTCGGCGCTGACTTTCCCGTGTACTTTGGAACAGTATCGGATATATCCGACGTAGTGGGAAAGAACGGTGTCGATTGCGTCCGGGTCGCCCTCATGCGCCTTGACGATTGTTTCATAGGGGAGAAGTTTACTCATAGCGTTTTCCCTCCATGAGCCGCCGGAGCCGCTTCAAGGCAAGCTGGATATGCCGCCCTGCTGTGCTGC
>UQBX01000045.1 GCA_900539425.1 uncultured Oscillospiraceae bacterium
CCGCCGCTCCGAAGCCCGCTATCAGCGGTGAAGCTTCTGTTCCCGGGCGCATGCGCTTTTCCTGTTCGCCGCCGAAAACTCGGGGCAGTATTCTTGTGCCTTTTTTTATGTAGAGCGCTCCCGTTCCTTTGGGACCGTGTATCTTGTGCGCCGTTACGGAAATCATATCCGCACCCAGCTTTCTCGGGCTGATCTTTACTTTGCCGAACGCCTGCACGCAGTCTGTGTGAAACAGCGCAGGCGCTTTTTTCATTTCAATTATTTTTTTGATTTTGTCTATCGGCATTATTGAGCCGATCTCGTTGTTTATATACATTGCGGAAACCAAAATGGTTTTGTCATTTATCGCCTCGGCAAAATCAGCCGCCGAAATGTTGCCGTGTTTGTCCGGCATAAGGCGAATTACCTCAAAGCCCTGCTTTTCAAGTTCGTCAGCCGCGGCAACAACGCTTTCATGCTCAATCGCCGTGGTTACTATTCTGTTTCCTGCGCGCCTTTTTGCAGCTGCCGCTCCGAAAAGTGCAAGGTTGTTTGCTTCTGTTGCTCCGCTTGTAAAATATATCTCATCTTTTTCACAGCCCAAGGCACGTGCAATTGCCTCCCTTGCCGAAATAAGCGACTTTGCCGCTTCTATTCCCGGCGTGTGCAGGCTGGAGGGATTGCCGAAGTTCTCCGTCATCATATAATTGACGGCTTCAACCGCCTCTCTGCACGGCTTTGTTGTGGCGCTGTTGTCAAGATAAACTGCCATTTCTTATCATTTCCCTGATCTTCATTATTCCTATCTGCGTTTTGGCGTCTTTAAACTCGCCGTTCATTACTCGCCTGAACGCTTCCTCAAGCGGCACTTTGTAAACATCAAGCCGCTCGTCCTCGTCAAGGTGCTGTTCTCCGTATTCAAGCTGCCTTGCAAGGTAAAGTCTTATTATTTCGCCACAGTAACCCGGCGTGGGGTAAAGCTCCCCTATATATTTGAATTCGCCCGCAGTACAGCCGCACTCCTCTGCAAATTCGCGCTTTGCCGCTTCATCGGGGTCTTCGTCCTTTTCAAGTTTTCCTGCGGGTATCTCAAACATCGTTTCCCTGTACGGCGCTCTGAACTGGCGGACAAGAAGTACTTCGTTTTCTTCCGTAAGTCCGATTATGGCAACGCCGCCGTTGTGGTCAACTATTTCACGCTTTGCCTGAGTACCGTCCACAAGTGTAACGGTATCCTCATGAACTGTGATTATCCTGCCGTTAAAAATTCCCGTGCTCTCTTCTGTCTGCTCAAAATAGCCGAGGGCGATGGATTCCACATCTTCAATTTTTTCCGCAATAAAATCTGCGCCCGCTTCTATAAATTCAAATTTGGTGCCGTAGCCCCACATTGCGCCCACGGAAAGCATTTCGTTTGCCTTTGCTCCGGCAATATCGTACTTTTTGTCGCCCACCATAAAGGTGTTTTCGTTATTTACGCCCATTGTGGTCATACAGCGGGTTATTATGCTTGCTTTTGATTCGCAGTCAGCCGTAAAGCTTACGCCGCACACGCAGTCAAAATATTTCATAACATTGAAACGCTCCAGCAGCATCTCAATATATTTCTGAGGCTTGGAGGAAGCAATGCCTATTTTAAGCCCGTCTTTTTTCAGAGCGGCAAGCAGTGTGTCCACACCGCTGTAAAGCGAGCTTTCGTATACACCCTGATTTGTGTATCTTTCCCTGTATTTTTTTACAAGTTCAAGCGCCCTCTGCGGGTCTGCGCCGAAACGCTCCTGAAATGTTACAAGCAGCGGAGGGCCGATGAAAAACTCAAGCTCATGTTCGTCCTCCGGCACGGGGTAGCCAAATGATTCAAGTGCGTATTTGGCGCTTTTTACAACACCCGGCGCTGTTTCGCAAACAGTTCCGTCAAAATCAAAAATAACAGCTTTAAATTTCATAATAAACCTCTGTTGCCATAAATTGCGGTATAAACCGTAACGGCGTGCGTGCTCAGCCCAGCTTTGCCATAAATTTATCGCTGAGCACTGCAAAGCGCTCAATAGTTCCTGCGCCTATTTTTTCGCCCTTTTCATTTTGGGCGTAAACGGCAAACGTTATCTTTCTGCCGCTGATTTCTGTTATCTCAGCATGAGCGGTTATTTTTTCGCCCGTTTTGCTTGCTCTGTCGTGTGAAACGTCTATATGTGTGCCAACGGTTGTTTCGCCGTCTTCAAGGTAAGGGGCAACAGCGTCACAGGTGGCTCCTTCCATAAGTGCAATCATAAACGGAGTACCCAGCACCTCAAGCGAGCCGCTGCCTGCGGCAACCGCGGTATTTGCGCTGTTTACGGTAAGTTCTTTTTCCGCAAAAGCGCCGATTTTTATCTCTTTCATAAACAAACCTTTCCCGCGCTGCGGCGCGAATTTTGCTCTGCCGCACAAGCGGCGGGGTTTACAATTCAGTATAACATAAAAAGCCCCGCAATACAATATTAATAATTATACGCAGTATTCGCACAGCGTATACAAACATCCCCGCTGTGCAAGCAGACCGCCCGGCTTGCGGCTCGGTTTTTTCAAGAGGGGTTTTGCCTTAATTGTTGGCATTTTTCACAATAATGTGTTACAATATATTTCACGCATAATGTATACGGGAGGAACGGCAATGAAAGAGGGGCAGCGCAGGATATACCTGCTTGATGAGCTGCGTGGATTTGCGATAATATGTATGGTGTTTCACCATATGTTTTACGATATAGGTTTTGTTTTGCACTATGATATAGGGTATAAGATATTTAATTATCTGTGTGTGTTTCAGCCGTTTTTCTGGGCGATTTTCATAATTACTTCGGGTGTGTGCAGCCGACTTTCAAGAAATACCGTGCGCCGCGGAATTATAGTTTTTGCCGCCGGCCTTGCGGTTACGCTTGTTACCGCCGTTATAATGCCTGCAATAGGCATAACAGGGGCGGAGATATATTTCGGCGTGCTTTCCTGCCTTGGCCTTTCAATGATAATAACGGGCATTTTTATGCCGCTCATAAACAAACTCGGTAAAAAAGGCTCAATTGCGGGTATGGCAGTCAGCGCGGCGCTGTTTCTTATAACTTATTCCGTCAGCGAAGGCAGTCTGTTTTTCGGCCTTGTTGAACTTCCGCAGGCGCTTTACAGTAATAATATTTTCGCGTTTCTCGGATTTCATAACGGCAGCTTTTTCTCCGCAGATTATTTTCCGCTTATTCCGTGGTTGTTCATGTTCCTTTTCGGGGCATTCCTCGGCAAATGGGCAAAGGACGGAGCACTTCCGAAAGCGTTTTATAAAAGCCGTGTTAAGTTTTTTCAGAAAGCGGGAAAAAACAGCTTGTGGATATATCTGCTCCACCAGCCGGCTCTTTACGCCGTTATGTATCTGATTAGTTTTATCCAGCTTTTATCCATGTGAAAAATATATGCTTTTTACAGCAAAATAAACAAAAGTCCGCAGG